>NZ_CP183215.1:1202500-1527500 GCF_048537565.1 Maribacter sp. X9 | reverse complement strand
ATAAGGCATAATCAAACCCTTGATTAGGATTGTAACCTCCAGAAAATCTTGAGGTGTCGAATCCATTTTCAACAGTTGCTATTTCCCTTATATTATCAGTAAGTGCACCTCCCTTACCAATTAAAGCAGGATCATAATCATTAGCATTGTTTCTCGGCCGAAGATCGGCAGGACCATTGAAAAATCCTGGCGCATTCCCATTATTTTGACCTACTCTTGTTTTTGTAACATCGGCCTCCCCTAAATCTTGAATGGCCACCACATTACGAACGTTCAAAGTCTGTTGGCTTCTATTGGTTACCCAAACTTCGATACGTGTGATCTGTACTTGACTTTGTATATAAGGGTAAGTAGAAAGTGCACGATTATAATTGTCCCTAAAATATTGAGCTAAAAAAAAGTGCCTATTCTCATCGTAATCCAATGCTGTAATCGAAAATTCATTTACGGTTCCACCACCTTGCGCAACTACCGTATTGTTCTGTGAACGTTGTTCGGAAAAAACACCCGTTACCGTCGTTTTACCGAACTGTAATTTTGTTTTTACCCCAAAAAGGCTTTGCGCACCCTGAATTAAAGAACTATTCAAGGGCATGTTTACATTCCCCACTTCTATGGATTGAATAATATCATCCTCTGTTGGCGTATAATCTAACTTAACGATGTTCTGAAAATCAAAAGTAGCTTCTGTATCATAGTTTGCCGTCACCTGCAAACGCTCCCCTATTTTCCCCAACATACTTAGACTGATTCGTTGGTCGAAATCGAACGAAAGGTTAGTCCTGTTTCGTGGTGATAATGAGGGGTTATCGTTTTTCTGCCAGATCACTCCTAAATCCATTGCTACCGAACCCTGGGGGATAATTTCAATCGTATTTCCCCCAAAAATGGATTGGAAGAAATCATTGTTTACATAAAAATTGGGGAGTAAATTTTTTCGGGCTTCCTCACTACCGGCTTTCTTACCGGAAAAGGCATCTGATTTTTCCTTAAAATAAGATTTTATACCCTCTCTTTTAATAAGCTCGAAGTATTGATCAGGAGTAAGAATAATTGGATAACCAATATTAAAATCCCCAACGCTTTCATTATAGATATAACGATCAAGTTTAGGGTCATAAATGTATTTGGAAACGATACTATCTGGATTTTCCAATACTATTCTACCCAACTCAAATCCTGTTTTAACAGAATCAACCTCTTGCTCTTCCGTTTCTTGCGCCATGGTAACCCCCATGAAAGCAAAAAAAATGAAAGATAAAAGGTTAGACTTAAAAGAAATTTTAAGATTTTTAATCGCCCCGTTTTTTTAAACTTATTACAAATTTTTGAGCGAGAGTTTAATAATATTCTCAACGCTTAATGAAGCATCTTGACTAAGCACTTTATCGACAACCCTTTCTGCCTGTTTACGTGCGAAGCCTAGAACTTCTAAAGCAGATAACGCTTCATCTTTATTTGTATTGTTTGCACTCAAGGAAAGTTCATCTATATCATAGACTTTTAAAACCTTATCACGAAGGTCTAAAATTACGCGTTGTGCAGTTTTGGCACCGATTCCTTTTATAGACTGAATGGTCGGGACGTCTCCATTCGCAATGGCATCCCTAATTTGAGATGGGGACATGGAGGAAAGCATGGTCCTGGCAATGCTTGATCCAATACCCGAAACAGATAGTAACAACCTGAATATTTCTCGCTCAGATTTTTCGACAAATCCATAAAGCGTATGAGAATCTTCCTTTATTTGAAGATGTGTAAAAAGAGAAATATTTTCCTGTTCTGGAAGCTTTGAAAAGGTATTCAACGAAATATTTACAAAATACCCCACGCCATTACACTCAACAATAACATGCGTTGGATTTTTCTCAACTAATTTTCCTTTTAAATGATGTATCATATTCCCTTAAATTAAATAGGGAAATAAAGTATTCACTACCAATTTCCCTATTTTAAATTTCACTCTAGCAAAAGCTACACTGTTTCTTTAGCCTTTTTACGTTTTTCACGTTCCTGCGCATCGATAACTGCAACCGCGGCCATATTTACAATTTCATCCACACTGGCGCCTAACTGCATGATATGCACCGATTTTCTTAATCCGACCATAATAGGACCGATAGAATCGGCACTGTTCAATTCTTTGAGTAGCTTATACGTGATATTCGCCGATTCCAAATTTGGAAAAATTAACGTATTCACCGTTTTACCGGCAAGTTTTGAGAACGGAAATTTACTTTGGTGCAACTCTTTGTTTAGCGCAAAATCGGTTTGAATCTCACCATCCACAACCAAATTTGGGTCATTTTCATGAAGCATACGTACAGCTTCCCTTACCTTTCTAGCGTTAGGGTGCGATGAAGATCCAAAGTTAGCATAACTCAACATTGCCAATACTGGGTCAAAACCAAAGGTTTTAGCTACATTCGCCGTCATTTGGGCGATATCTGCAAGTTCCTCAGCGTTGGGTTCTATGTTGATGGATGTATCGGCCAAGAACAAAGGCCCCCTTTCTGTAATCATTATATTAACCGTTGCCACTTTCTTGACTCCTGCGGCCCTGCCGATTACTTCCAAAATTGGCTTCACTACGGTTGGGTAGGCTCTAGAATAACCGGAAATCATACCGTCCGCGTCTCCTTCGAGTACCATCATCGATCCGAAATAATTGCGTTCACGCATTTTTATTTTTGCACTGTAAAAGGTAACCCCACTGCGCTTGCGACTTTCCCAATATTTCGTAGCATACCTAATATGGCGCTCATCGAATTCTTCTGACATAGGATCGATGATTACCAGATCAGCATCAAAATCGAGTTCCTTCTTCAATTCTAAAATAATGTCCTTTCTTCCTAAAAGTATGGGAACCGCAATACCTTCTTCATGTACGATTTGAGCTGCTTTTAGAACATCTAAATGATCTGCCTCGGCAAATACAATATTTTTCGCATTGGTACGTGCCCTACTATGCAATAAGCGCACTACCTTATTATCATTACCGGATCGGAGCATTAATTCTTCCTTATATTTCTCCCAGTCTAAAATAGGAGCTTTGGCGACCCCACTTTCCATAGCTGCCCTTGCAACAGCTGGTGGCACCTCATATATTAAGCGTTGGTCAAAAGGTTTTGGAATAATATATTCCCTACCAAAAGTTAATCTGGTTTCACCATATGCGATATTTACCTGCTCGGGCACAGGTTGTTTCGTTAAATCGGCAAGTGCTTTTACCGCTGCCATTTTCATTTCCTCATTTATTGCAGTTGCCCTAACATCCAGCGCACCTCTAAAAATAAAGGGGAAACCTAGTACATTGTTCACTTGGTTAGGATGGTCGGATCGTCCTGTTGCCATGATCAAATCTTTACGGGTGGCGACCGCCAAATCATAGTCGATTTCAGGATTGGGATTGGCCATTGCAAAAACAATGGGATTATCCGCCATTGATTTCAGCATTTGCGGAGAAACAATATTCGCGATTGAAAGGCCCACGAACACATCGGCATCTACCATAGCTTCGTCTAATGTGTCTATTTTTCTATCCGTGGCAAATTCGATTTTGGATTTTGCCAGGTTTTCTGCATCCTTGCGGATCACCCCTTTACTATCCAACATAACGATATTCTCCGCTTTTGCCCCGAATGCCTTGTACAATTTTGTACAAGAAACGGCCGCAGCGCCCGCACCGCTAATCACTATACGGACTTCTTCCATTTTCTTGTTCGCCAGTTCCAAGGCATTCAACAAGGCGGCGGCAGAGATTATTGCCGTTCCGTGCTGATCATCGTGCATTACCGGTATATCAAGTTCCTCCTTTAATCTACGTTCAATTTCAAATGCCTCAGGGGCTTTTATATCTTCAAGGTTGATTCCTCCAAAGGTCGGAGCGATCATCTTTACCGTTTCAATAAATTTATCTACATCTTCTGTATCAATCTCGATATCCATTCCATCGATATCCGCAAAAATCTTGAACAGAAGTCCCTTACCCTCCATAACAGGTTTGGATGCTTCAGGGCCAATATTTCCTAAACCGAGAACTGCAGTACCGTTAGAGATAATAGCGACGAGATTTCCCTTAGAAGTATATTTATAAACATTTTCCTTATCCTTGGCTATTTCCAAACAAGGTTCAGCCACGCCAGGTGAATAGGCTAGAGCAAGATCACGCTGTGTACTGTAGGGTTTGGTAGGTACAATTTTTATTTTGCCAGGTGTTGGTTTGGCGTGATAAATAAGGGCTTCCCTTCTTTGTTTTTCCTTGCTCATGTTCTGCTTATTTTAAAAAATCAAATTTAACGGTATTCTTTATAAAAGCTAGAAAAGAAAACAGTTTTATCCAAACAAAATCAAAGGTTTACTAAGGTAGGCTGTAGCCAATAAAATACTAAACATTCAAGACTTCCTCCTTATGCGTTACATTCAGCCGCATCGCAAAAAGTGCCGCTAGCACAAAGAATACTCCGGCAAAAAGAATTGCATTTACCGCATTACCATCTAACAAATATTTATAGATAGGACCAAAAGTGATGGTTTCAATGCCCATAGGGATAACAATCATCATATTCAAAATACCCATATAAACCCCCCGTCTTTCCTGAGGAACTACTTTGGAAACCATGGTATAGGGCACACCCATCATTGCAGCCCAACCTATACCGAACAATACCATTGGAACCAAAACCAACTTAGGATCATCAATAAAAGGAATGACGAACAAAGCCAAGGCCGTGCCTACCAGACTTAGGGAATACACTTTTTTACCTCCGAATTTCAAAGTTAATGGAACTAAAGCTAAAGCTACGACCATAGTAACAATGTTATAGGTGAGACTCATTTGAGCCGATTGCGAAGCAGCCTCAGAAATACCATAATCCATGGTGAGCATAAACAATGGGGTTATATATTGCCAATACACAAATAAGGCGTACCATTGAAACAGATATACAAGACCGAGTTTCCACATAAAGCTTGGCATATCGTTGATAGCTTTTGCAATTTCAGCAAAGGGTTTCGCTATACGCTCGCTTAAAGGTTTTTCTCTAGCTTCATTAATTTCAGCCAATTCTTGAGCCGTAGGTGGAATTTCAGGAGTTTTAAAAACGGACCATAAAATGGTGGTCATGGAAAGCATTCCACCGATATAAAATGAATAATAAATCCATTTAGGAATCGCACCTGCTTCTTCAACAGTATCGGCCCCGAATACATATTGAAACAAAACGATAGACCCCATTGCCAAAAGAATCCCTGCCCCTACGAACAAGCTTTGCATTTGATAACCAAGACTTAATTGTTTTTCAGGCAGCTTATCGCCTACGAATGCCCGGTAGGGTTCCATGGCCATATTGTTCCCTACATCTAAAATCCATAAAAGTCCAACAGCGAACCACAAAACCGGACTTGATGGAAATGCGAACAAACACAAACTACCGATTAACGCACCTATTAAAAAATAAGGTTTACGCCGGCCCCATTTTGAGGACCATGTTTTGTCGGACATTGCCCCAATAATAGGCTGAATGATCAATCCTGTAACTGGCCCGGCAATGTTCAAAATAGGAAGCATCTCTTCTGACGCCCCTAAATATAAAAATATAGGATTAATGGCAGTTTGCTGTAGCCCAAAACTATACTGAATCCCGAGAAAACCAACATTCATATTAAAAATCTGCCAAAAACTAAGACTTGGTTTTCCTATTCTCATTTATATCGCTTTACCTCAACTTAAATACATCATTACGGCATCATCAATAAAAACAAGTAAATTATTTGAATTGTATAATTTATACCGACTAGCAATATAATATAATTAAGCCTTAGCACAATATCTCAGCGAAGCAAAAAACAACGAAAACGTTTGATACAACTTTTACTCCTTTAGAAATTCAATGTTTCTGGTCAAGCCGTCAAATTTGGTCCGCTTAACCGCAGATTTTTTAAAGATTTTTCGAAAGACATCTTCCGTTATTTCCTCCCAATCTTTTTTGGTCATCGATAGTAAATCGGGATTTGGATTAAATAAAGGCTCTCGGTGCGGTTTTGAAAATCGGTTCCAAGGACACACGTCTTGGCACACATCGCAACCAAACATCCAGTCATCAAACGAACCTTTGAACTCGTTCGGGATTTCATTTTTTAATTCAATCGTGAAATAGGAAATGCATTTACTACCATCTACCACATATGGCTCAACGATTGCCTGTGTTGGGCATGCATCTAAGCAGGCAGTGCAGGTACCGCAATGGTCGGTCACGGCATGGTCATATTCGAGTTCAAGATCTACGATAAGTTCTGCTATGAAATAAAACGAGCCAACTTGCTGTGTCAAGAGATTACTATGTTTGCCGATCCACCCCAAACCGCTTTTTGCGGCCCAAGCCTTATCCAATACTGGGGCTGAATCGACAAAAGCCCGACCCTTCACTTCACCTATTTCCTCTGAAATAAACTCTTGCAGCTCTCGTAACTTAGACTTGATAACGTGATGATAGTCTTGCCCATAGGCATACTTGGACACCTTAAAAGTATTTTCTACCTGTGTTTCTTCGGGATAATAATTAAGCAGTAGAGAAATTACAGATTTTGAACCCTCTACCAACAATCTTGGATCTAATCGTTTGTCGAAATGGTTTTCCATATAGCCCATTTCGCCATTCATATTTTTGTTGAGCCATTTTTCTAACCGTGGCGCTTCTTCTTCCAAAAAATCAGCTTTAGAAATACCACATGATAAAAAACCGAGGCGTTTGGCTTCGGTTTTAATAATGGTTGTCCATTTAGATTTGATATCTATGCTCAAAATAATCCCGGCTGTATTCCTCCCTTAATCCTTCCCAAATGTTTATAGGCCAATTCCGTCACTTCACGTCCTCTGGGTGTGCGCATAATGAAACCTTGCTGAATTAAAAAAGGTTCGTAAACTTCTTCTATGGTTTCTGCACTTTCAGAAACAGCGGTAGCCAAGGTGGTTATTCCCACTGGGCCACCTTTAAATTTATCGATAATGGTAGTCAAAATTTTATTGTCCATTTCATCCAATCCATGGGCATCTACATTCAAAGCCTTTAAGCTAAATTTAGATATTTCCATATCAATGGAACCATTGCCCTTAATTTGGGCAAAATCACGTACCCGTCTTAAAAGGGCATTGCAAATTCTTGGTGTACCCCTGCTCCTACCTGCAATCTCTATAGCCGCGTCTTGAGAGATGGGCACACGTAATATCTCGGCACTCCGCTCCACAATCGTAGAAAGTAGTTCTGTCGAATAATACTGTAATCTGCTTTGAATGCCAAACCTTGCACGCATCGGCGCGGTTAACAAACCCGAACGTGTTGTAGCACCTATTAACGTAAACGGATTTAAATTGATTTGCACCGAACGCGCATTAGGACCCGATTCGATCATGATGTCAATCTTATAATCTTCCATTGCCGAATACAAGTATTCTTCTACAATTGGGCTTAACCTATGAATCTCATCGATAAAGAGAACATCTCGCTCATCTAAATTGGTTAATAGTCCAGCAAGATCTCCAGGTTTGTCCAGTACAGGACCAGACGTAATCTTAATTCCCACGCCTAATTCATTGGCCAAAATATTGGCCAAAGTAGTTTTACCTAAACCAGGAGGGCCATGAAACAACGTATGATCCAAAGCTTCCCCTCTTCTATTCGCAGCTTCAACAAATACCTTTAAATTTTCAAGCACTTGTTCCTGACCCGTAAAATCATCAAAATTTATGGGGCGTAACGCTCTTTCAATGTCCAGCTCCTCATTAGAGAAGCCTTCGGCAGATGGGTCTAAATACTCGTTCATATCCTAACAAAGATAGACAAACACTCGAGAACTTTTATAGGGTTGTTTCGACTAAATCCCGATTGACAAATACCAAAAGTAAGCGTTAAATAGCAAGGCGTATTGTTCAATAAATTTGTAAATTCATCATATGACAAAAGAAAATTACACCCCCGAAATACTTCAATACATACCATTTTTCTATATTATTTGGTCGGACGACCTCTTATCCACTTCAGAAATAAACGTGGTGGAAAGAGCTATAAAGAACGACAATTCCTTGGATGAGGGCGCAAAAAAATTATTAACCTCTTGGTTAGATGTCAAAAAGCCACCTGAAGATGCATTGTTTAAATCATGGAAACAATTGATTTCAAATTCAGGGGTAAAACTGGTAGAATATGAGGCATATCCCTTAACGGCATTGAGCCAAAAAGTAGCATCATACTATCACTCCAAAATTCCATCGAATGAACACCTAAAGGATATAGAAATCAATTTGGGCATTCAGCCGAATCACTATAACCATCTATTCGATGTTCAAATTGATGTTGAAAAAAACTCAGTTCATTATGATTCTGAGCAAATAGATATTATCTTAAAAGGAAAACACGGTTCAATTATCGATAGCTTCAGGGATGAATTAAAAGATCCGATATTTTCTTGGGGTATTATAAGAGACAAAGAACCCTATCGGAATCATGTCTTAAAACAAGTGGAGTTTTTGGCAAATAAGGGATATGGAGCATTAGCGTATCCAGAAGCATATGGAGGAACTAATGATATGGAAGGCTACGCCACAATTTTTGAAAACCTAATGTATGTTGATGGAAGCTTAACCATAAAATTCGGGGTTCAATTCGGCCTTTTTGGAGGGAGCATACAAAAACTCGGCACAAAAAAACACCATGATCAATACCTTACCAAAACTGGAGCTGCCAAACTTTTAGGTTGTTTCGCCATGACGGAAACGGGACATGGCTCTAATGTTCGTGGTATCAAAACAACGGCCACCTATGATCCAACGACAGAGCGCTTGGTAATACACACCCCCGGCAAAAATGACAATAAGGAATATATTGGAAATGCCATGCATTCTAAAATGGCTTCTGTTTTCGCACAACTCATCATAAACGGGAAGAATGAAGGTGTTCATGCTATTTTAGTTAACCTACGAAATGATGAACATGAACTTTTACCAGGAATACGCGTAGAGGACAATGGGTACAAGCTAGGGTTGAACGGGGTGGATAATGGCAAAATCTGGTTCAACCAGGTTTCGGTCCCTAAAGAAAATCTACTGAACAAATACGGCACCATTTTGGCCAATGGCACATATCATTCAGAAATTAAAAATCCGAACAAACGATTTTTTACCATGTTAGGGACTTTAGTGGGTGGCCGAATTTGCGTTGCAAGGGCAGGGCTGGGTGGCGCCAAATATGCATTGACCGTTGCCATAAAACATGCCTTAAAAAGAAGACAGTTCAATGATAGTGTAAAAGTACAAGAAGATTTATTGATGGATTACCCTTCCCATCAATTACGATTGACACCTTTGGTCGCAAGTGCCTATGTGTATCATGCCACGCTTGACAAAATGATGCAGTTATATTGTGATGAATCACAACCGGACAAACGTCAAATTGAAACGCAAGTAGCTGGATTAAAATCAATAATTACTTGGTATGCCAATGCTACGATTCAAGAATGTAGGGAAGCTTGTGGGGGAAAAGGTTATTTATTGGAGAACCGAATTGCCGATTTAAAAGGAGATGTAGACATTTTCACAACGTTCGAAGGAGATAATAATGTACTGTTGCAATTGGCAGCCAAGGGTGTTTTATCGGATTTTAAGGCAGAGTTTAACAGTGCGGGTTTTTCGAGCGTACTCAAATTACTCAGCGCTCAGTTGAGTGATAAATTAGCCACCATAAATCCGATGTATTCCAATAAGACAGATAAAGAACATTTGTACAATCCTAAATTTCATATTCATGCCTTTGAGCATCGAACAAAAAGATTGACCTATACGATCGCCATGCGTATCAGAAATTATATTAAAAAAGGCATTCCCTCCTATCAAGCCTTTCTTAAAGTTCAAACCCACTTGTTGGCATTAGGTAAAGCGTATAGCGTAGAACTCGCCTACAAGTCATTTTTAGAACATAGTACTACTATTGAAGATACTTCATATAGGTCACTTTTCGAAAAATTGGGAACCCTATACGCACTTTATGAAATTCGTAAGGATGCCTCCTGGTATTTAGAACAGGGCTACATCGGCAATAACAAGTCAAAAGCAATACGGCAACGGGTAGAACGCCTATGCACAGAACTGAGACCGCATTTAGATACCTTAGTGGATGGCTTTGGAATTCCAGAACATTGTTTGACAGCTCCGATAGCTAAGAACTAATCCTTTTCCTTTTCTAGCTTGGAAGTATCCAAAAAGTCCAAAATGGTGATTTTTGGGTTACCATAAAGTTTTGTTTTAGAAGCGCCTTTGGAACTCAATTCAAATCCACTAATTGCCCTAATTGATGCACTGGGTGAATCTTCTGCTATTAAGAGCGCTTTATTTGGTTCAAATTCTGAGGCATTTAAGGAACTATTGCCATATAATTTAACCCTAAAAAAATCGGTAGAGCCCTCTACCTTGGCAGAAGCATTTTTATACATGTACAAATTATTACTTGCACCCGTTGTATATAATTTGACATCGATACGATCCTTTAAAATGATGTTCAAAGAGTCACTGGCAAGATTAAAATCTCCAGAGCTTATTTCTTCCATGGTTATATCTATGATATCTGCAGTAGCATTTAATTCCAATCTTGAAGTTCCTGACGTGTTTACCTTTAAATGCTCTGCGGAAATTACATCGTTCATACTGATCTTTCCATTAAGCATTTTTAACGAGCTTAAATCTTGATAGAAAACGGTAATTTCTAATTTTTTCTTAGAGGTAATATTATAAAAAGAGGAAATCTGCAATGTACCCTCTTCAACTTTAAACTTAAGTACATCGACTAAATTATCATCCAAGGTTAAAGCATAACCTTCTTGCGAAGATTTTTGCAGAACCACATCTAAATCATCCAATAATTCGATAGAATTAAAAGGTTCCATATCTTCTTTTACTTCAATAATATTTTTATTCCCTTTTATCTTAGGCTTGCGTTGCGCATGGGTATGAAGTGAAACCAATGAAATAAATATAAGTACAACACAATTTTTCATAATACGGATATTTAATAAAAAAATGAAGGTATTCAATTTTAGGGAATCAGAAAACAAGTTGGCATTTTCTTAAGAGCAAAAAAAATGCCCGACTATAAATTAGTAGGGCACTCTGTATGAAGTATATTATATATTAATGGTTCATCTCCTCTTCATCAACCTGTAAAGGAACATTCTGAGGAACGAAATCCTGTCCAGGAATAATGTATTCACCATTGGCATCTACTTTACTGTAATCATAAGCCCATCGATGAACTTCGGGTATAGCGCCGGCCCAGTTACCGTGTACATGCTTCTGTTCAGCCGTCCATTCTAAGGTGTTCGATTTCCATGGATTTTGAGGTCCTACTTTGCCATAGAAAATACTGTAGATAAAGTTAGCAACAAAAACAAGTTGTGCCGCAGCGGCTATTATAGCAAATACCGTCATTAACACCTGTATATCGGTAAGTTCATCAAACATCGGAAAGGCGGTGTTCTGGTAGTATCTTCTTGGCACCCCTGCCATACCAACGAAATGCATTGGAAAGAAAACGCCATAAGCACAAATTGCCGTTACCCAAAAATGCACATACCCTAGATTCTTATTCATCATTTTACCTTCGAACATTTTAGGGAACCAATGGTACACTCCGGCGAATAGGCCATATAATGCCGATATTCCCATTACCAAGTGGAAATGAGCTACTACGAAATAGGTATCATGAACATTAATATCCAAGGTACTATCTCCTAAAATGATTCCCGTCAATCCACCAGTGATAAATGTTGAAACTAATCCTATAGAAAATAACATGGCAGGGTTCAGTTGTAAATTACCCTTCCATAAGGTCGTTATATAGTTAAATGCTTTTACCGCTGAAGGTATCGCAATAAGAAGTGTCGTAAATGTAAACACTGACCCTAAGAATGGGTTCATTCCTGAAATGAACATATGGTGACCCCAAACAATGGTAGACAAGAAAGCAATGGCCAAAATCGAAGCAATCATGGCCCGATAACCAAAAATCGGCTTACGTGCATTGGTTGACATAACTTCTGAGGTAATCCCTAATGCGGGCAATAAAACAATGTATACCTCTGGGTGACCTAAAAACCAGAACAAATGCTCGTAAAGAACCGGCGATCCACCTTGATAATGTAAAACTTCACCTTGAATAAAGATATCGGATAAGAAAAAAGAAGTACCGAAACTTCTATCCATAATCAATAGCAGTGCTGCTGAAAGTAATACAGGAAAGGAAATAACCCCTATAATCGCAGTAACAAAGAAAGCCCAAATCGTTAAAGGTAATCTTGTCATGGACATACCTTTGGTCCTCAAATTGATAACGGTTACAATATAATTCAAAGAGCCCATTAAAGATGATGCGATGAATATTGCCATTGATACCAGCCAAAGGGTCATTCCCATACCTGAACCTGGCTGTGCCATAGGTAAAGCACTTAAAGGTGGATAAATTGTCCAACCAGCTGCGGCAGGTCCCGCTTCCACGAACAGCGAGAAAACCATGATCATACTAGCCAGAAAAAACAACCAAAAGGAAACCATATTAAGGAAACCAGATGCCATATCACGCGCACCGATCTGTAGAGGAATTAATAAGTTACTGAACGTTCCACTAAGGCCAGCAGTAAGCACAAAAAATACCATAATGGTACCATGCATGGTCACCAAAGCCAAATAAATATCAGCATCCATTACACCTTCAGGCGCCCATTTTCCCAATAATGCCTCAAAAATCGGAAAAGATTCTCCCGGCCATGCCAATTGCATCCTGAATAATAAGGACATCGCAATACCGATAAAGCCCATCACAAAAACACCAATGATAAGGTATTGCTTGGCTATCATTTTATGATCTTGACTAAAGATGTACTTTGTTATAAAGGTTTCTTTATGATGATGCCCATGATCGTCATGACCGTGATCATCAATGTGTGCATCTACTGTTGCTGACATAATCGTAATCTTTGTTTTATTAATTTTCTTATTATAGCCTTGTCTATTGTAGAGATAATCTAACTATTCTCCTACCGATGCTGTCGGGTTAGAATCATCCTTCATAACCGTTTCAGCAAATGTTGATTGTCCCTTCATCCATTCATTATACTCTTCCTCTGTCTCAACAACTATCTTCATTTGCATATTATAATGTGATTTACCACATATTTTATTACAAAGTAAGATATAATCGAATTGCCAAGGATCTAAAACCTCGCCACTATTTTCAGACTTTTCTGCACGTATTTTGTTGGTTCTTTTGACCTTTTCCATGATATCTGGATTGCTTCTCATTTCTTCAGTTGTGTGAATTGGAGTAAATGAAAATTGGGTAATCATACCTGGAACACAGTTCATCTGTGCCCTAAAATGAGGCATATATGCAGAGTGCAGAACATCTTGTGAACGCATTTTAAAATTCACCTTTCTCCCAACCGGTAAATGTAATTCCTTTACGATAACATCATCTGCAGCATAAGAATCGGACTCATCCAATCCTAATACATTGGCTTTGTCAATATCAATCATTCTAACATTTGCCCCTCCCAAAACATTATCAGCACCACCGTATCTAGCTGTCCAATTGAATTGTTGGGCATAAAGCTCTACGATCAGCGGATCATCCTCATCATTTACGTCCATGATATTGGTCCATGTGTAAAGACCCCATAAGATCAGGCCCGCAAGAACAATCACCGGTATGATGGTCCAAATAAACTCTAAACGATCATTATCGGCATAAAACAAAGCTTTCTGACCTTCTTTACCACGATATTTATATCCGAAATAGTGTAATAAAGCCTGTGTGATGGTCTGTACAATAAAAATGATTATGAAGGAAACCAACATCAGATAATCATACTCCTCCCCATGGGCAGAACCTGCTTCCGGTAAGAGAAACTTACCGTACTTCCAAAAGCTGAAAATCGTAATTCCGTAAATGAATACCAAAAAGGCGAACAACATGTATCCATTGTTCTTATTATCGCTATCTGTTGCTATTTGGTACTTAGCCGTTTTAAGCTGTGATAATTCAAATATCTTGGTCAATTGCCAGATAGCAATCGCCACCAGTACTAAAACAGCTAGAGTTAAAAATGTCGTCATCGTATATATAAATGTTATACTTTACTTTTCTACTAATAATGAAAGTGTCTACTCTCCTCAATAAAAGGATTCCTTTTTGGCTGCAATGGTGCCGTTGAAAGTGCCCTGAATACCCAAAAAATAAATAATCCTGCAAAAAATAATACCGCACCTATTTCAGGAATACCGATAAACCATTGATCTCCTACAGTAGAAGGCATGATTGCGTTGAAAATATCCATATAATGTCCTGCCAATATTACAATCCCCGTCATGATTACGAACCAATTAATTCTTTTGTAATCACTGTTCATCAATAGCAGAACAGGGAATAAAAAGTTCATGGCCACCATACCAAAGAACGGTAGTCTGTAATCAGCAATCCTAGTCACGTAATAGGTAACCTCTTCGGGTATGTTCGAATACCAAATCAACATAAACTGAGAGAACCACAAATAAGTCCAAAAAATACTAATACCGAACATAAATTTCGCCAAATCGTGAATATGGCTATCATTAACATCGGGCAATAATCCTTTAGACTTCAAATAAATGGTAACCATTGCAATTACGGTTATTCCAGATACAAACATACTTGCGAAAATATACCAACCAAATAGAGTACTGAACCAATGCGGCTCAACGCTCATTATCCAATCCCAAGACATTATAGATTCTGAAATCAAATAAAAGACTAGAAAACCAGCAGAAATTCTAAAGTTTAATTTGAAATTTTCATTGTCATCAGACTCATCTTGTTGTAAGGACAGTTTTCTAGAATATTCTCTATAGCCAATCCAACCTGCTAAAAATATCGCTGCCCTTATCAAGAAAAAAGTAGGGTTCAAATATCCAGATTTGCCTTGCAATAAAGCATCGTGAGCCACTACGCTTTCATCCATCCATATAAATAAATGATTCATATGTAAAACAGATAGTAATAGAATAACGAATACAATAATACCCCCTGGCACTAAATAGGAGGTAATACCTTCCATTACCCTAAATAACAACGGGGACCAACCTGCCTGTGCAGCTCGCTGTATGGCATAAAAAGCCAACACACCCAAAGCTATCATCATAAAGAAAAAAGCAGCCACATACAAAGCGGCCCAAGGCTTGTTCTTTAATTGATCTAACAAATGTTGATCATGCGATGTACCGTGCTCTTCTACTACGGTATGATCGCTTTCTGGGGATGCATGCGAAGCCTCGGCCCCATGTACATCACCGTGACCTTCGTCATGACTGGCCACGATAGCTTTTGCTTCTTCAACTGTTCCAGGAGCCATAACAAAACCACCAATAATACCTAACAGTCCAACTGCCATCAGAATAATGGAACCTATTTTTAGTCTATTTGAAAACGTATACATAGTATTGTTTACCTATTATTTGGTTAAATCTTGTTTCAATTGCATTACATACTCAGATACTTGCCACATTTCTTCTGTATTCATTTGTGACGCGTACGACCCCATGGAATTCAATCCATAATGAATAGTATAGTAGGCAGTTCCTACCGTAATATTACGTACCGGATCAGCATAACTAGGAACACCCAATATTTTCTCCCTTTTCACCAAAGTACCCTGTCCGTCACCCTTATCTCCATGACAAATAGCACAGTATATGGTATACAAAGCACCGCCCTTTGCCAAATTCTTTTCCGTATTCATAGAATCTAAAGGACTAGCTTGCAATCTAGCCATCTCCTTTCCTTCGGGGGAATTCTCTATTTCATAAGGCAACCAACCCCTATTTATCGTATTTGCCGGTGGAACCATAGCTTCTGACTGATTCGGTAAAAAATCGGCCTCGCCATAGGCTTCATAACCGACGGGCACATACATATTCGGCATGTACTGATAATTTGGAACACTATCGTCTTGGCAAGAAGTTACCAAAACAACCAGGGCAAATAAAAATCCTATTTTATTAAAACTGTTCATATTTAATGACTGTTTTTTTCTGACACATTAATTTCGACCGCACCGGTATCCATCAACAAATCTCTTAATTCCTGTTCGTTATCATGGATTTCAATTTCCATTAAAAAGTGATCATCCGTTGTTCTTACATCAGGGTTTTCAGCTTTCTTGAACGGCCATAACCTACTTCTCAAGTAAAAGGTAATCACCATTAAATGCGCAGCAAAGAATACAGTAAGCTCGAACATAATCGGAACGAAAGCTGGCATATTTTCAATATAACTAAAACTTGGTTTACCTCCGATATCCTGGGGCCAATCAACTATCATAATGTAGTTCATCATTACAACGGCGACAGTTAAACCCACACAACCATATAAAAAGGATGTTATGGCTATTCTCGTAGGAGCCAATCCCATTGCCTTGTCTAACCCATGAACTGGAAAAGGACAGTAGACCTCCTCTATGTGATGCTTCGCTGCTTTAACCTTTTTAACGGCAAGCATCAATACATCATCATCGTCGTAAAAAGCATGTATAACTTTAGATGCCATAATTATCTTTTGTTATTTAATAAAATTGTTGCCTGTCCTGCCCAATCATCGCGCTGCGCCCTACCGGGAAATGAACCAGTAATCGAATCCAATAAATTGTATTCTCTTTCGGTCATACGTGCTACCTGAGCAAAGGTGTAAATTCCTATTTGATTCAAGGTTGCTTCCATTTGAGGACCTATGCCTTTTATCTTTTTCAAATTATCCGGTTGCTGTGTTGTTGGGTCATATGTCCCAACCGCACTAAGTAAATCAGAAACACCAATTTTATCCCCTATCGGGGGTACAACTTCACCCATAAGAACATCATCGGTAATAGGCTCTTCCACCCTTACCTTAGCAGTAGGAATTTGATATAATGGCTTTCCAGCTTCACGTAATCTCTTATACCTTTCCCCAGAAGATTTTAAAATGGACTTAACTTCAGCCTGTGCAATTACAGGGAATGTTCTAGCATACAATAAGAACAAGACAAAGAAAAATCCTATGGTACCAATAAATATTCCAATATCGACAAAAGTTGGAGAGAACATAGTCCATGAAGATGGAAGATAATCACGGTGCAACGAGGTTACGATAATCACGAATCTTTCAAACCACATTCCTATGTTCACCACAATGGAGATAAAGAAAGAGAACATGATACTTGTTCTAAGTTTTTTGAACCACATGAACTGTGGAGAAAACACGTTACAGGTCATCATGGACCAATATGCCCACCAATAAGGCCCTGTAGCTCTGTTCAAGAATGCATATTGCTCATATTCAACACCAGAGTACCATGCCATAAACAATTCGGTAATGTAGGCACAACCTACAATAGAACCGGTAAGCATGATTACAATGTTCATTAATTCAATATGCTGAATGGTAATATAATTTTCTAAGTGACACACCTTCCGCATAATTATCAATAAGGTATTCACCATGGCAAATCCTGAGAAAATAGCCCCAGCAACGAAATAGGGAGGGAATATAGTCGTATGCCAACCAGGTATTACCGATGTAGCAAAGTCAAAGGATACAATAGTATGCACTGAAAGTACCAAGGGCGTTGCCAAACCGGCCAAGACTAATGAAACTTCCTCGAACCGCTGCCAATCTTTAGCACGACCTGTCCAACCAAAACTTAATAAGCTGTATATCTTTTTCTGAAAAGGCAACACTGCCCTATCACGGATCATTGCGAAATCAGGAAGTAAACCCGTCCACCAGAATACTAATGAAACCGATAAATACGTTGAAATCGCAAATACGTCCCAAAGCAATGGTGAGTTAAAGTTCACCCATAGTGATCCAAATTGGTTAGGAATAGGAAGTACCCAATACGCCAACCATGGCCTACCCATGTGTATAATAGGGAATAACCCTGCCTGAACAACCGAGAAAATTGTCATTGCTTCCGCTGAACGGTTTATAGCCATTCTCCATTTCTGACGGAACAATAATAATACTGCGGAAATCAATGTACCGGCGTGACCAATACCTACCCACCAAACGAAGTTGGTGATATCCCAAGCCCAGTTCACGGTTTTGTTAAGTCCCCAAGTACCGATACCGGTAGAGACCGTATAAATTATACAACCTACTCCCCAAAGAAATGCCACTAAGGCAATGGAAAAAACTATCCACCAATGCTTATTCGCTCTTCCTTCAACAGGAGCGGCTATATCCACTGTTACATCGTGGTAGCCTTTGTCTCCAATCACAAGGGGTTTTCGTATAGGTGCTTCGTAATGCGACGCCATAGACTTTTGTTATAATTACTTTCTAGTATTGTTTACGCTTCGTTTGTATTTCTAACCTTAACATGATAGAACACATTCGGTTTTGTTCCCACATGCTCCAATAAATGATACATGCGGTCACTCTCCTTTAATTCTGACACTTTACTCTTCTCGTCATTAACATCCCCAAAAACAATCGCTCCGTTGCCACAAGCAGAAGAACAAGCCGTTTGGAACTCTCCATCCTCAATAACACGTCCATCACGTTTGGCATCCAAGATTGTCTTTTGTGTTTTTTGAATACACATTGAACATTTCTCGATAACACCTCTTGAACGTACGTTCACATCTGGGTTTAATACCATTTTACCCAAATCGTTGTTCATATGGAAATCGAACTCATCATTGTTATTATAAAGGAACCAGTTAAATCGACGTACTTTATACGGACAGTTGTTGGCACAATACCTTGTTCCGACACACCTATTATACGCCATTTGATTCTGACCTTGCCTACCGTGCGAAGTTGCCGCGACCGGACAAACAGTTTCACAAGGCGCATGGTTACAGTGTTGGCACATCACAGGTTGAAAAGCAACTTGAGGATTTTCAGATGGATCTTCCAATTCACCAAAACCACTTAAAGATCCTTTATCTCCCGTTAACCCATCAAATTCATCCTTTTTGATATCATCCTGCTCAAAAGTTTCTTCAGAAGAATAATACCTATCGATACGCAACCAGTGCATATCCCTAGATTTTCTTACTTCTGCCTTACCTACTACAGGAACATTATTTTCAGCATGGCATGCAATAACACAAGCACCACAACCGGTACACGCATTTAAATCGATGGACATATTGAAGTGATGCCCAATGGAGCGATCAAAACTATCCCACAAATCTACCGAGGTAGCCGGAACTTCTTGATGATCCAAAGAAACCATAGGCATCTCGTTCCATTCCGCATGATCTTTGGTATTGAATATCTCCAAGGTAGTTTCCTTGATGATATCGCCCCTACCCATAAGGGTCTTATGCAATTGAATACAGGCAAATTCATGATTACCTGCTACTTTTTCTAAACTTACGGACTGATTGGCATTAAAACCCTCATACAGCAAAAAGGCGTTAACACCAGTTTGCATCTCCTCTTTCATTCCCACCTTTTTACCATAACCAAAAGACAGTCCAACAGATCCTTTAGCCTGACCTGGTTGCACAACAACAGGAACTTTCTCCAAACTTACACCATTAACAGTAAGCTTAACATAATTACCGTCCATTCCACCATTGGCAACGTTTACATTTTCTACCCCCAAAGCTTCTGCATCAGCCTTAGAAATTGTAACATAATTATCCCAAGAAACTCTTGTAATCGGATCGGGGAATTCTTGCAACCACGGATTATTAGCCTGCTGACCATCTCCCATACCTACTTTGGAATACAAGGTAAGTTCCATTCCTTCACCGGTTGAATTAGCCAAACTACGTATTGCAGAAGCTATAGGCGTTACTTCTACAACCTCAATTTCACCTTCTTCAGAGGAAACCACATTTTCAGCAGCACCTTCAGCATTGACAACCATCGTATCAGTGCTAAAAACACCATCTTGTAAAGCTTGGTTCCAATTAGCTCCGTTCAATATTGACTCAGACCAAGTTTCCCTTATGAAATCGTAATAGGTTTGATCACTACCCAACCACTCCAAAACAACCGTTTGAAATTGTTTCGTATCGAACAATTCTTTAATAGTAGGCTGCATTAGACTATAATGTCCTTTCTTTATTTCGGCGTCTCCCCAAGATTCTAAATAATGATTAGAAGCACCTACATATTGAACCGCCTCTGTAGTTTCATTCCAATTGGTAGAGAAAGCCACCGAAAGATCAACCTTCTCCAAACCTTCTTTGAAATCTGATACATTAGGTAAAGAATACAATGGATTTACACCATCCATTATAAGGGCACCGATCCTACCAGCCTTCATATCAGCGATCAAGGCATTGACCGCTTTTACATTTCCTTTTCTAGTATATTTTGGAGCAGCAGCATCAAATGCTTTACTACCCAACATTTCGTTTATGGCCAAAACCACAGCCTGTGCATTCACATCATCCAAACCGGTAACCAGCACGGCACTCGAACCAGCTTTCTTAATTTCGGAAGCCAACATATCAACCGTAGCATCGTACTCAGAAGTGTTTCCCGCAACGGATGTTCCGTTTAATTTACCATACAACTTAGCCAAAACCACCTTTTGAGCGCTCGGCTTCAAGGCAATACGTTTATCTGCATTTGCTCCCGTTAAAGACATATTTGCCTCTAGCTGCACATGCCTCGACATTTTTCCATTTTTAGGAACCCGACCCTTAGAATATCCGGAATCAAAACCACCACCTTGCCAATCAGCAAGAAAATCGGCTCCAAAAGAAACAATCAACCCAGCTTTCTCAAAATCATAATCGGCCAAGGCACGTTCACCATATTTGTTTTCAAAAGCCGTAAGTGCGGCATCTTGGGATATCGCATCGTAAGTTACGTGCACCACATTTTCATTTGACGCCATTAACGTTGACAACAAACGATCCGTAGATGGACTTGCGTAAGTTTGGGTAAGCAATGCAATTTTCCTGGAAGAACCTTTAAGACCTCCCAATTTTGCCTTCACCGTTGCATTGAGAACATCCCACTCCACAGGCTCACCGTTAGCCAAAGGACCTTGCAATCGCGTACTATCGTACAAGGAAAGTACAGAACCTTGAATTCTAGCATTTGCAGAACCACTAACCTTTGCCATGGTGTTGTTCTCTACCTTAATAGGACGCCCTTCACGCGTCTTTATTAAGATGCTCGCAAAATCAAAGCCATTTGCAATGGTTGTCGCATAATAATTCGCAACACCAGGAACTATATTTTCTGGGAGAACTACATAAGGTATCGATTTTATGACCGGACCCTCACAAGCCGCCAAAGAAGCCGCAGCGGTACTAAAACCAACATACTTCAAGAAATCCCTTCGGTTCGTACTTGTGGAAGACAACTTTTCCTTGTCACCCAAGAAATCATCAACAGGAATCTGCTCTACAAATTCGTTCTGTCTTAGCGCCTCAACAATGGAATCGTTAGGATTTAACTCCGCTTCGTTTTTCCAATATTTTTTGTTTGATGCCATACGTATTATCTGTAATTAGCTTCTTTAAATTAGTTTAATAATGACACTTTCCACATTCCAGTCCACCCATTTGAGCAGCTGTCAAACTTTCAACACCATACTTTTTGGAAAGTTCAGCATGAATTTTTTCATAATATTCATTACCCTCGACCTTAACATTGGTCTCCCTGTGACAATTTACACACCAACCCATGGTCAAAGGGGCAAATTGGTACATAATCTCCATTTCCTGAACATGACCATGACAGGTCTGACATTCAACACCCGCAACGGATACGTGTTGGGAATGATTGAAATAAGCGAAATCAGGAAGGTTGTGAATACGAACCCACTCTACGGGTTGACTTTCACCCGTATACTTTTGATTGGCTTCATCCCAACCCACAGCCTTATATAGTTTCTTTATTTCGCCCGTATAGAACTCATTGGTGTAACCATTTTCCATATCCTCCTTAGAAGGACCTTCTGGATTACCCGAATATTCGTAAATAGATTTATGACAATTCATACAGACGTTCAAAGAAGGAATTCCAGAAGTCTTTGAAACTCTTGCGGAAGAATGACAATATTTACATTCAATCTTGTTATCACCTGCGTGAATTTTGTGAGAATAATGAATAGGCTGAATAGGCGCATAACCCTGATCCACACCCACCTGCATCATCCAACCATAAGCGAAATAAGCACTCCCCAATAAAAGCAAAATAGCTGTAACCAAAACCAAAAACTGGTTTTGGGCAAAAGCCTTCCAAATTGGCGTTCTTTTTTCAGCCTTTTCCTTTTCAATAACGATACCGTTAGCCTGAGCGATTCGTTGCAAGGTTTTGTTCACCAACAACAACATCACAACCAACAGACCAAAAACCAAGACCAATGCACCCAAGATAATTTCATTGGAAACCCCAGAACCACTTCCAGAACCACTATCCGTAACTTCTGCAGTTCCCGCAGCAGGAGTAGCAGCGGACGGCGCAGGAGCGGCGGTGTACGCCAAAATATTATCGATGTCTTGATTGGACAATGTAGGAAACGGTGTCATAGCAGCCTGATTGTACTGCGCATATAATTTATTGGCATAAGCATCACCGGACTTAATCACCCCAGGGCTATTCTTTATCCATGCGTAAAGCCAATCCCTACCTAATCCCTCATCTGCTTGCAGTCTGCTTTCAACATTAGCCAATGCAGGACCTGTCATTTTACGGTTCAAGGCATGACAAGCGGCACAATTTTGATTGAACAACGCTTTACCCTTGGCAGCATCCCCACCTCCGGCGGTAGCTTCAGTACTGGCCGTTTCGGCCGGAGCAGCATCTTGAGCATTGATTGAGACTGAAAAAAGCAGGAAAGCTATTAGGGAAAATCCTAAAATCTTATAAAACTGATTTCGGTATGGAACCTTTTTCATATATCGAATATTTCTATCGGAATCTTGGCACGATTTTGGTCTTACATGTCACCAATTAATACTCATCAAATGCCTAAATCGGTGACAAAAATACGACATAGACTTTATTTGAAAAATGTTAATGTATTTATAATTTACAATTTAGAAAAATTCTAAATAAACTTCGATTTATGTGTTTGATCCTTAATAATTTACTTTTGTCAGATCAAAAAATTAAACCTAATTAAAGCTTATGAAGACGATAAGTACCCTTCTATTTGCTGTATGTTTTGCACATGTTAGCTATTCCCAAGGCGCACAGGTAAACATTCAGCAAGATGATAAAATTGATAAATTGCTCGAAATCTACAAATCTGCCTTAAGCAGTACCGAATATTATCAAATACAGGTAGGGTTCGGGAATTCCTCAAAGGCTCAAGAAATAAAATCGAATGTCGAAATTGATTTTCCAGAGCTACCCTCACGTATTGATTTTGACTCACCAACGTACCGGGTTCGTCTAGGGAAATTCAAAACAAAATTAGAGGCGGAACGAAAGTTCAATGAAGTAAGGATCAAATACCCCGACGCCATGTTACTAAAACCAAAAAAATCGACCAAATAGGTCGATTTTTTTTATTGTACACTTCAACTATAATCTCAAATGAGATAATTCAAATTCAAAATTATTTAGATTTCAGTTTCTTCTTCACAGCGACTTCTTGGAATGCCTCTACAATATCACCTTCAGCGATATCATTGTAATTCTTAACCTGAAGTCCACAGTCATAACCTTTGGCAACTTCCTTCACATCATCCTTAAATCGTTTTAAAGAAGATAAAGTTCCTGTATAGATAACAACCCCATCACGTATTAAACGAATATTTGAGTTCCTAAATATTTTTCCACTAGTCACCATACAACCGGCGATCGTTCCAATTTTAGAAATCTTAAAGGTCTCCCTTATTTCAGCAGTACCGCTGATTTCCTCTTTCATTTCTGGAGACAGCATTCCTTCCATGGCATCCTTGAGATCATTGATAGCATCGTAAATAATAGAATACATGCGGATATCTATCTCTTCTTTCTCTGCGATAGACTTGGCATTACCCATCGGCCTAACATTAAAACCGATAATCACCGCATCGGAAGCAGAAGCTAACAATACATCGGATTCAGTTATTGGACCAACGGCTTTATGTATGATATTCACTTGAATTTCATCGGTAGACAGTTTTTGGAACGAATCGGTAAGGGCCTCTACAGAACCATCGACATCACCCTTCAGGATAATATTAAGTTCCTTGAATTCACCAAGCGCGATTCTTCTTCCAATTTCATCCAACGTAATATGACGTTGCGTTCTTACCGATTGTTCGCGTTGCAATTGAGATCTTCTGGAAGCGATCTGTTTCGCCTCACGCTCATCTTGCAACACATAAAACTTATCCCCTGCTTGAGGAGCACCATCAAGCCCAAGAATGGATATCGGTCTTGAAGGACCAACCTCACTCACAATCTTTCCTCTTTCATCCTGCATCGCCTTTATCTTACCACTCGTGGTACCGGCCAATACATAATCTCCTATCTTCAATGTTCCCGCCTGAACCAAAATTGTGGAAACATAACCTTTTCCTTTATCAAGGAACGCCTCTACCACCGTACCGGTCGCAAGCTTATCTGGATTAGCTTTCAACTCTAATATCTCTGCCTCCAACAATACCTTCTCCAACAACTCCTTAACTCCCGCCCCTGTTTTTGCTGAAATATCATGGGATTGAATCTTACCTCCCCAATCTTCTACCAACAAATTCATCTGCGCCAGACCTTCTTTAATCTTATCTGGATTTGCGGTTGGTTTATCAATTTTGTTAATAGCAAATACAATAGGTACGCCTGCCGCTTGTGCATGGCTTATAGCTTCTTTGGTCTGCGGCATAATGTCATCATCGGCTGCAACCACGATTATCGCAATATCGGTAACTTGGGCACCCCTTGCACGCATGGCGGTAAACGCCTCGTGACCTGGTGTATCCAAGAATGCAATACGTTCTCCATTCTCTAAAGTAACTCCGTAAGCACCGATATGTTGAGTGATTCCACCACTTTCTCCAGCAATTACATTTTCTTCACGGATGTAATCCAATAATGAAGTTTTACCATGGTCAACGTGACCCATTACGGTAACGATTGGAGCTCTAGGTTTTAAATCTTCTGGAGCATCTTTCTCTTCAACGATACTTTCATCGATATCAGCAGTCACAAAATCGACTTCGTACCCGAACTCATCTGCCACAATGGATAATGTTTCAGCATCTAAGCGCTGATTCATCGTTACCATGATGCCTAAGGACATACAGGCAGATATTATTTCTGTAGTCGAAACATCCATCATCGTAGCTACTTCGCTCGCCGTAACGAATTCGGTTACTTTAAGGATTTTACTTTGTAGTTCCTGTTGTTCTAGATCTTTCTCCGTTTGCTCACGGTGCTGATCTCGTTTACTTCTTCTATATTTTGCGCCTTTACCTTTTTTGGACTTTCCTTGCAGTTTTTCAAGGGTTTCGCGCACTTGTTTTTGTACATCTTCTTCAGTAGGCTCAACCTTATTAACGGTTGCGAATCGCCCCCTACCCCTTCTATCACCAGCACCTGTATTCGTATTCGGAGCAGTTCGGGTTTGACCTGGGCCGGACGGATTTTTGGTAACGATACGCCTTCTACGCTTCTTACGATCGGTCTTGTCCAAAGGTTTTTTCTCCTCTTTCTTTTTCTTAGGCTTTTCGAACTTGCTAAGATCTATCTTAGCACCTGCTATCTTAGGACCGGATAACTTTTGATACTGCGTTTCAAGGGTTGTTGGCTCGTCAGAAGCAGGTTTTTCAGAAGTAGGTTTTTCAACTTCTTTAGACGCTTCTTCCTTTTTAGGCTCATCTTTCTGTTCCACAGGAACCTCCTTAGGCTTCTCTGCCTCTACTTTAGAGACTTCCTTAACCTCTTCTTTTTCTATCTTAACCTCTGCCTTAGGAATTTCCTTTTTAGGCTCTTCCTGTTTCTTTTTGGGACTTAGGTCAATTTTACCTACCATTTTAGGACCGGCCAATTCGACCTTGCCCAATAGGGTATTTTCTTTTTCAGTATCGGCAGTTCTACGTTCACGGGCCAGGCGACGTTCCTCTTGTTCCTTTTCTAACTGAATTCGGATTTCTTCCTTTTCCTTACGTTTTTCCTCGCCGACTTCCTTCGAAGCAACTTTCTTGCTCTTATCCGTTTGAAACTCATCAAGTAAAACCTGATACACCTCATCGGAAATTTTAGTGGTAGGCCTTGCATCCACATCATGTCCTTTCCCGTTAAGAAAGTCCACTGCCCTATCCAAGGAAATATTAAGTTCGCGAAGAACTTTATTAAGCCTTATTTTCGCATTATCTGCCATAAATACTGATTCCCGTTCTTTTATTTAAGTGCTAATATATAGCTAATCTTCTAATTCTTCTTTTAGGATGCGTACAACTTCTAAAATTGTTTCCTCTTCCAAATCTGTACGCTTCACTAAATCGTCGACATCTTGTTCCAAAACGCTACGCGCTGTATCCATCCCAATCTTCTTGAATTCTTCGATAATCCAAGCATCGATCTCATCTGAGAACTCCGTTAATTCAACGTCTTCTTCAACACCTTCACGGAACACATCTATCTCATAACCTGTTAGTTGCCCCGCCAATCTTATATTATGACCACCCCTACCTATTGCCTTTGAAACCTCTTCTGGCTTAAGGTAAACCTGAGCCGTCATTTTCTCATCGTTCAGTTTAACGGAGGAAACTCTAGCCGGGCTCAAAGCTCTTGTAACCAATAACTGCGGATTGGCCGTCCAGTTAATAACATCGATATTTTCGTTACCCAATTCACGAACAATGCCATGAATTCGAGATCCTTTCATACCTACACAAGCACCTACAGGATCAATACGATCGTCATAAGAATCAACGGCAACTTTTGCTTTTTCCCCTGGTATCCTGACCGCTTTTTTAACTGTAATCAATCCGTCAAAAACCTCTGGGATTTCTTGGAAGAACAGTTGCTCCAAAAATTTAGGGGAGCTTCGTGACATAATAATTGTCGGTTTCGCCCCTTTCAATTCCACACTTTCAATAATACCCCTTACATTATCACCTTTACGGAAGAAATCAGATGGTATCTGACGATCCTTCGGTAAAATAATTTCATTTCCTTCGTCATCCAATAAAATTATGGCCTTATGACGAATATGATGTACTTCTGCGGTATAAATTTCACCTTCTAAGTCTTTAAAGTGCTTATAAATAGTAGTATTATCATGCTCATGAATCTTTGAAATAAGGTTTTGACGTAACGCCAAAATAGCCCTTCTTCCTAAATTGATCAGCTTCACCTCTTCTGACACATCTTCACCAACCTCAAAATCTGGCTCGATTTTACGTGCTTCGGATAACGATATTTCTTCATTGGGCTCTTCAACCTCCCCGTCATTGACTACGACACGGTTACGCCAAATCTCCAAATCCCCTTTATCTGGGTTAATAATGATATCAAAGTTATCATCTGAACCAAACTTCTTTTTAAGCGCATTTCTAAAAACATCTTCCAAAATGGCCATCAATGTTACCCTGTCTATGAACTTATCGTCCTTAAACTCTGAGAAAGATTCAATCAACGCAATATTTTCCATTTGTAATTACAATTAAAATTTTAATACAACTTTAGCTTTTTTAATATCTGAAAAATTTAATTCTTTTGTTTTCTGAACCGTCACTTTTCCTTTTCCGATCGGTTTAGGCTCCCTTGCCTTCCATTCCAACACAATAGATTCGTCATTAACGGCCGTTAAATTCCCCTCCAACGTTTCATCATTGGTCTGTACCTCCAACTTTCTTCCAATATTTTTCAAATACTGCCGGGGCATGACCAATGGAGCAGTGGCACCTGCCGAAGCAACCTCAAGTGAAAAATCATGTTCTTCACGATCTAGATTATGTTCTATAGCCCTACTTATGTTAATACAATCCTTAACGGTGACACCGTGGTCACCATCGATTACAACATGAATACTATTATCTGCACCCATGGTAAAATCAATCAAAAAGAGAGATGGATCTTCTTCGAGACCCTGTTCCAATAATTGTTTTACTTTTTCCTTTAACATAAACAATAAGTAATAAAAGAGGGGACTAATTGTCCCCTCATGAATACGTTTATATCCTTTCAGCAGTGCAAATATACAATAATTTTAATTTCCTACAATAGCACACCATACCCTAATACTTTCAATATGAAAAGAATCAAATAAGAAATGAAACTTCAAGCATATTAAAAAAGCAGCAATATCAATGAATCTATTTCAAGGGAAAACAGAATACGACTGTAATTAATATAAAAGCGAAAGTTTAGAAATGGGAAGACTCATCGAGGCCCGAACGAAGCCTGCACTTCTTGCTGATCACTACGCACTTGCAATTGTTCTTGGCTTAAACTATCAACTTCTTTACGAAAACGAAGAATCATCAGCGTATCCAATTGCTGATCTATACTATCTTGCATTACGCGCCAGTTGCTAGAATTCATTTTATGATTGTACTCCATAATCTTATTAAAGCGATCCAAGTTGTATCGATTCGCTTTCCAAGCATGGGTGGTACTCTCTTCGTGTTTTAAGTCTTGCAGATAAAAACCAACACCAAACCCTACTACAACAACAAGAAGAAGAATTTTTAAAACTTTCGGGGACAAGTTCATTTGGTTATTTATTTACGTGCGAAATTAAGAAAAACGCTTACTACAACGGTTTCTTTTCCGATGAATTAATAGCGTTATCGGTTTAAATGTACAAAAATAATACAATTCACATAATACTTTTCCTATACAATTGACTCGACACTTTTTAAATACAGCAACCGGACTAAAAAATTTGGGACAAAAAGCAAAAATCCCAAAAATCGAATGATTTTTGGGATTTTATTTTTTTCTTATTAGTTGGCCCACAAGGACTCGAACCTTGAATGACGGTACCAAAAACCGGAGTGTTACCATTACACCATGGGCCAATACCTTATAAGAGGGTGCAAATTTAAAACAAAGTTTGGTTTCTCCAAATATTTTTTAGGGTATTAATAAAAATATTACTCGGTACTGTGATGTTAAAGGTTTATAAAAATAGTGTAGGCTTCTCTATATAAATTAGTAAATTCGCCGCTTAGGTTTAACCGAAGTTTCATGTTTTCAAAGAACTACCAAAAGTGGGACACCTTATTGGGATGGTCCGTATTTTTAATAGCCCTTATCACCTATTATATAACCGTCGAACCCACGAATAGTTTTTGGGATGCCGGTGAATATATAGCCACAGCCGCTAAATTGCAAGTTGGTCACCCTCCAGGGGCGCCTTTATTACAAATGATCGGGGCATTCTTTTCAATGTTCGCTCTTGAACCGAACAAAGTGGCCATGATGGTTAACTTGGTTTCTGGAGTATCGAGCGCCTTCACGATTTTGTTCATGTTCTGGACCATTACCAATATCACCCGGAAATTGATAGAAAAAGACGGTCCTCTAACAAATAGCAAGGCCATAGCCGTATTCGGCAGCGGTATAGTGGGTTCACTCGCCTTCACCTACTCAGATAGTTTCTGGTTCAACGCCGTTGAGACTGAGGTATATGCCATGGCCAGTTTTATCATGGCGTTATTGTTATGGCTAGGCCTGAAATGGACCGACAACCTTGAGGACCCCCGTGGTAACCGATGGATCGTTCTAATTTCCTTTGTAGTCGGGCTTACCTTCGGGATTCAGTTCATGGGCTTTTTGGCCATTCCCTCCATAGGATTGCTTTACTATTTCAAGACCTATAAAAAGACAACGGTCAAAAACTTCCTTTTGGCCAATATAGCCGTGATCGCCATTCTTATGTTGGTCTATAAATTCTCGTTGACCTATGTACTTCAACTTTTTGGTTGGGGAGAAGTGTTTTTCATCAATAGCATTGGTTTACCTTTCAACTCCGGGTCCATTATAATTGGCATACTTTTCATTACCGCTTTTTATTTGGGGCTGAACTATACCCGCAAAAACAATTATAAAACCGGGAATACGATCGTTCTTTGTTTAATGTTCCTTTTCCTAGGCTTTTCATCATGGCTTATGCTACCAATTCGTGCAAATGCCAATGTCATTATCAACGAAAACAATCCTGAAGATGCCAGGGCACTATTGGCTTATTATAATAGGGAACAATATCCGGGCGTGGACAGCCCCGTTTACGGCACCTACTATTCAGATATGTTCGCAGTTCCAGGTGAGGACCAAGATGGTAAACCTAAATATGAAAAGGATTATACCCTTGGCAAATATATTATCGTCAATAAATATAAAAATTCGGTGCAGGGGCCCAATCCAAAACATCAAGGGCTACTGCCTCGAATGTGGAGTTCACAGAACGCAGAAAACTACATGCGTTATTTTGGAGCGTTGGACTTTAAGATTACCCAGCCAAGCCAAGAACTTAAGGAAGCTGCCGATCAAGTAAAAACAGGCTTTGCCAACGGAGAAATCGATGCCGACCAGTACATCAGTTTCTTAAAACGGTTCGATGATTATATAGAAGTGGAACCACCATCCCTTTGGGATAATATCAAGTATATGTTCGAATTTCAGTTCGACTATATGTACTTACGCTACTTCATGTGGAACTTTGTTGGGAAACAGAACGATGTTCAAGGCCGCTACAATGAAAACGGTAACTGGCTGAGCGGTATCAACTTTATAGATAGTTGGCGCTTGGGTAGTCAAAAAAATCTACCAAGCGACATTAAAAATAATCCCGGTAGAAATACCTATTTCTTCCTCCCACTCCTATTGGGAATCATCGGCATTGTGTTCCAATTTTCAAAGGACAGCAAACAATTCTGGGTATTGCTGATTTTCTTCCTATTTACAGGCCTGGCAATACAGTTCTATACCAACCCGGGTATTTTTCAACCTAGGGAACGAGACTATTCCCTAGTGGGTTCCTTTTACATTTTTGCCATATGGATCGGTCTAGGGGTTTATGGATTATATGATGGTTTCAAGGATTGGGTCACTCCAAAAATTCTGGCTCCCGTTGTAGTCTTGGTAGCTCTATTAGCCGTACCTACAGTGATGGCCGTTCAGAATTGGGACGATCATGACCGATCCAATCGTTTTACTGCAAATTCATCAGCAAAAGCTTATTTGGATTCAACACAAGAAGATGCCGGTGCCATATTGTTTACCATAGGTGACAACGATACCTTCCCTATTTGGTATGCCCAAGAAATAGAAAATTACAGAACCGATGTTCGTATTGTGTGCACCAGCCTTTTTGAGACGGATTGGTATGTTGACCAAATGAAGAAAAAGGCTTATGAGAGCGATCCGATCCCTTCCCAGATTTCCCATGAGAAGTATAGACTAGGATCGCGTGATGTACTCTACCATCAAGGTATTACCGAAAATAGATGGCCGATCAAAGATTTCATCAACTGGATCGATAGTGATAAGCCGCGAACAAAATTGAAATATCTTTTCGAACAGAACGGTGCCGATATAAGCCAATATTCAGAGGATACCCAGAACATGGTATATTACCCAACTAACAAGATAAGGGTGCCCGTGAACAAACAGAATGTTCTGGAAAGTGGTCTCGTAAAGCAAAAAGATGCCGATCTCATCGTAGATTACATAGATATCGACCTGCCAGGCGCCATTACCAAGAAAAGTATGATGATGCTCGACATTCTAGCGAACAACGACTGGAAACGCCCTTTGTATTTTTCTGGGGGCAGCTTCGATGATGCCGAATACCTTTGGATGAAGGATTATTTACAATTGGACGGACTTGCCTATAAATTGGTGCCTATCCGTACCGAACGCCCTAATTCCTTTGAACTAGGACGCATTGATACCGACCTCATGTACGACATCGTCACCAAATGGGGCTGGGGCAATTCGGGTGACCCCGATGTTTACCTTGACACCCAAACGCGCATCCAGAGCGTTTCGTTCAGAGGTAACCTGGCCAGATTGATGGAGGCCTTGATCAAGGAGAATAAAATGGATAAGGCCAAGGATATCATAGAGATTTCCATCAAGAACATGCCTGTAGAGAGTTTTGGATATTATACGTTGGTCGAACCATTTATAGATGGATATTACAAAGTTGGCGAGACCCAAAAGGCCCGATCACTTTTCGGAACCTTGAAGAAAAAATATCAGGAGCGGTTGGAATATTATGCGTCCACAACTTTAGATGAACAATACCGACACATCGATGACATCATCGCAGACATGGAGGCTTACCGACGCAATATCGATACCGTTATAGCGAACGACACAGAGGACACAGCCGACAAAGAAACCTTAGTCTTCAACGAGTATATCGATAAGTTCCAACATTTTTACAAGGATGAAGATGATATGGAACTACCGGAAGGAGAACTTGAAATTGACCCTGATATGATCGATACCATCCCTGTTTCGGATACCATTCTTCCGGACAATACTAAAACGGATATTTTAGAAGACACCATAGGGATACCCGTTCAACAATAAATACGGCTTTGGGCTTAGGCCCAAAGCTACTTTTCAGAAAGAAAAAATAGTAGGAAGTTTTAAATGTATTCTTTAAGGATACCTATGAGGGTATTGGCATCTTGCTCACCACTTTGGCGCCATACCATCTCCCCCTTTTTATAAATCATAAGTGTGGGCAATCCTTTTACACGTAAAGCTTGGGAAAGCTCTTTATTCTTATCCACATCGATTTTAATCACCTTTCCTTTATCTCCTAAAGCTGCGGCAACATCCCTAAGAACCGGATGCATTGAGGTCGATTGTTCATTCCATTCGGCATAAAAATCCAGTAGCACTGGTACCTTTAAATCTATAAGCTCACCAAATTTGGACATAAATAATGCTTTACTATGTTAGCCAAATGTAATAAAAATTGTTAAAATACCACCGTTGGCAATGTTTTTGTAACCGCGTAAGAGGGTTAAAATCATGTTAATGCCTTTTTTCGCAACGTAATCACGGTTATTTCTGGCCAAATTCCTACGCGTCCTGGATATCCCAAAAAGCCAAAACCTCTATTCACATTGATAAACTGGCCCATTTCCTTGTATATCCCGGCCCAATAGGGATACCTCCATTTCACCGGACTCCATTTCACCCATCCTGGAATTTCAATTCCAAATTGCATCCCATGGGTATGTCCGCTTAAGGTCAAATGATAGTGATACGCATCAGCGATGACCTCCATTTCCCAATGTGAAGGGTCATGGCTCATTAATATCTTGAAATCATCTTTATTAATTTGGGAAGCTGCCTTTTTAAGGTCGCCTGCTTTTTTAAAACCGCCTTTACCCCAATTTTCAACACCTACCAATGCAATTTTATCGGCTCCTTTTTGCAAGTAACGGTGTTCATTGAGCAGTAGGTCGAATCCCATTTGCTTTTGTAAATCTTTAAGGTCTTCTAAATTTTGTGCTTTAGCCTCCTCTGTTTCCCAGGGAATATAATCGCCATAATCATGGTTTCCCAAAACGGAGTATTTACCATCTTTGGCATGAAGCGTACTGAACAAATCGGCCCACGGCAGCATTTCAGAAGTCATGTTATTGACCATATCTCCCGTAAACAAAAGCAGATCGCTGTTCTGTTTATTAATAAGATTTACGCCATATTCGATCATTTTACGATCATCAAAGCTACCACTATGGATATCTGAAATTTGAGTGATCTGATACCCATCAAAACCGTCGGGAAGGTCTTCGAATTCCAAGTCATATTTTAAAACCTTGAAATTATATTTGCCCTTATACATTCCATACAGCAAAGCTCCAAAAGGAATGGAAGCGATTCCCAGCGCAATCAGACTTAAAAATCGTCTACGTGCAGGCAACCCGAACTCCTTTTCCACACCAAAGAATTTTTGATAAAGTCCGGTTACGATTCTGAATAAATCCTCAGAAAACAAAAAGATAATCGTAACAATGTTAAACGCAAGAATGGTCAACAAGAAACCGAAAGCATAACTTTTAGGAATACTTAAGACCCGACCTGCCTCCTCACCGACCGAAAATCGATAAATAAAATTAATTAGAACGGCCAAAGAAATGAGAATGTAGATATAGGACCACCAAGGTTGTTTGGTTATGGCTTTTAACGCTTGCAACACATAAAAGGCCAATGCTATATAAACCAGGGTAAAAATAATCCAACGCGTCATACGTGTTTTTCTACAAAGATATCCGTAAAGCACCGGTATAGGTGCTCATTTGAATTTTATTTAACCTTGGCCACTACAGTTTCAATATTTTTCAATTGTGTAGTAGCAATATGGTCATCACTCAAAAAACCAATGGAGTTCATTGAAATGACCGGTTTTTCAAGTAAAGTCTTCACCATTTCGGTGCCCGAAAGATGCACTGCACTAAAACCCTGCTCCAAAAATGAATGTACATTACCTGCATTAACTCCCGAACCCGGCATGATTTTAATTCGGGAAGAACCTTCATTCAGCTTGGTCAACACTGCCATTCCTTCTAACGCAGTTTTTTGTTGTCCCGATGATAAAATATAATCAATCCCCAGTTCCTCTAACTTTTTCATAACATCCATCGAATCCCTCACCCAATCGAACGCTCTGTGAAATGTAAATTTCAAGTCGCCGGATGCCGACTTCAACTGTTGGGTGCGTTCCACATCCAACGAAAAGTTCTTAAAAAGAATACCTGCGACTACCCCTTCAAAACCTAGTTCTACACATAATCGAATATCCTCTAGCATTATATCAAACTCATCATCAGTATAGGTGAAATCACCGCTTCGTGGTCTGATGAGCACATGTACAGGAATAGAAATCCTTTTTTTCACTGCTTTAAGCAAGCCATATGATGGAGTTAAACCACCAACGGCCAACTCTGAACAGAGTTCTATACGATGTGCTCCAGCACGTTCAGCGACCAAGGCAGATTCCAAAGAATTAGCACAAACTTCTACTAGCATATTCTTATATTTAAGCCCGATAAAAATAAAGAACCCAACCCATGAAAAGAAGAAAGTTCATAAGAAATTCAGGCACGGTAGCGGCAGGAATCATTTCGACCCCCCTATTGGCTTCGTGCAATGAAAAAAGCAAGACACCCCTAAAAACCTCTAATACAACAGAAGCAGTGATTCCAATAGCGATCTGTACCTGGGATTTTGGGAATGCCACCGCTAAAGCATGGGAAGTTTTAAAAGCTGGCGGCAATGCCTTAGATGCAGTTCACCAAGGGGTGATGGTAGAGGAAAATGATTTGAACAATAACACGGTAGGTAACGGTGGAAGGCCTGATCGTGATGGCCATGTGACATTGGATGCCTGCATAATGGATAAAGATGGTAACTGTGGGGCCGTTTTAGCCATGGAAAATATTGCAAACCCTATTTCTGTTGCAAGAAAAGTTATGGAAGAAACGCCACATGTAATGCTCGCAGGAAAAGGTGCCGAACAATTTGCTTATGAGCAGGGTTTCGAAAAAACCGATCTATTGACGGAAAAATCCAAACAAGATTGGTTGGAATGGAAAAAGACCTCCGAATACAAACCGATCATCAACATTGAAAACCATGATACCATTGGTATGCTGGCTATCGATAAAAACGGAGATATCGCAGGGGCCTGCACTACCAGTGGCATGGCCTATAAAATGGCCGGTCGTGTCGGGGACTCCCCTATCATCGGTGCCGGGCTATTTGTGGACAATGAAATTGGCGGAGCAACTGCAACCGGTGTGGGTGAAGAGGTAGTAAGAACAGTAGGTAGTTTCTTAATCGTAGAATTAATGCGCCAAGGAAAATCACCCCAAGAAGCCTGTGAGGAAGGGGTTAAACGTATCATTGCAAAAAATAAGGATAAGCAGGATTTTCAAATTGGGTTTATCGCCATCAATAAAAAAGGGGAAACGGGTGGTTATTGCATCCATCCCGGTTTTACCTATAGGACGTATACCGAAAACGGGCATATCAATAATCCGTCGGAAAGTTATCTAGAATACTAGATTACTTTTTGCTCGTACATTCATTAAATTTCACTAAAAATGAAGCAAAGGATAGCGCATATTGCCTTAGTTGTAAAAGACTATGACGAGGCAATAGAATTCTATACTCAAAAATTAAATTTTGTACTTCTGGATGACACAATACTGAGTGATGAGAAAAGATGGGTCGTAGTTGCTCCGCCAGGTGCTAAAGAATGTTCTATATTATTGGCAAAAGCAGCAAACGAAAGTCAGTTGAACAGTATAGGAAATCAAACAGGAGGTAGAGTCTTCTTGTTTTTATTTACCGACAATTTTCAAAGGGATTATAATATGATGACAGATAAAAAAATAAATTTTGTAAGACCGCCGGCGACATATGATTATGGAACCGTTGCTGTCTTTGAAGATTTATATGGAAACCTTTGGGATTTGCTCGAACCAAACACGAATAACAAAGGATGGATTAGATAACAACTATTAAAAAGAAAATCTGACAATCCCTTATGCAAAGTTTCTCAAGTATTCTATAAATATGAATTTTCATAAAAATGATTTCCTTTTTAGGGGCAGATGCCTTACTTATAAAATAATTTGAATTATACCCTATAAAACTCCCTCAAATGGCCAATACTTATTTTTAAACTTTAGTTAAATCAAACTTTGTACTTTTAAACCCTCATATTTAATTTCCGAAAATGGCAGATCAGAAAAGACTTTTTTTATTGGATGCGTATGCATTAATATTCCGTGGTTATTACGCATTGATAAAAAACCCCCGAATCAATTCAAAAGGCATGGACACCTCGGCCATTATGGGTTTCATGAATTCGTTGTTCGATGTCATAAAACGGGAAAAGCCGGATCATTTGGCCGTTTGTTTCGATAAAGGCGGCAGTGTGGAGCGGACCGAAATGTATGAGGACTATAAGGCAAACCGCGATGAAACCCCCGATGCCATTCGGTTGGCGATTCCTTATATTCAAGACATCTTAAAAGCAATGCACATCCCCAGCGTAGTGTTAGAAGGATGGGAAGCCGATGACATTATTGGCTCCCTGTCCAAACAAGCGGAAAAGGAAGATTACAAAGTGTTTATGGTAACGCCCGATAAGGATTTCGGACAATTGGTTTCAGAAAACATCTTCATGTACAGACCCGCCAGAATGGGAAATGGTATAGAAATATGGGGAATACTCGAAGTTCAGAAACGTTTTGGCGTCGAACGGCCAGAACAGGTTATTGATTATCTGGGCATGATGGGCGATGCCAGTGACAACATTCCAGGCTTACCCGGTGTTGGTGACAAAACGGCCAAGAAATTTATCGAACAATTCGGCAGTATGGAGAATTTGCTTGCCAATACCGATAAGTTAAAGGGCAAGATGAAAGAGAAAATAGAGGAGAATAAAGAGTTAGGTATTCTCTCAAAAAAATTAGCCACGATTTGTATCGATTGTGACGTAACCTTCAACGCATCTGACTATGAACTTTCTGTACCCGATTTTGACAAGGTCCAAGAAATATTCGAGGAACTTGAATTTAGAAGGCTAAAAGACCAATTTATAAAATTATTCTCCACAGAAACGGAAGAAACCTCCACTCACGTCACGAGCACCCAAACCGCCCAAAAGCAAGCCCAAGATGCAGGAACAGGTCAGTTTTCCCTTTTTGGAGGTAATGGAGACCTCCCTGCAACCATAAAAGACTATTCAAGTCGACAAACCATTACCGATGTCCCTCACGCCTACCAAAGTGTTACACCTGGTATGGCCATGAAATTATTTCTTCAAAATCTAATGAAACAAACATCCGTATGTTTTGACACGGAAACTACTGGACTGGACCCCCTAACAGCAGAATTGGTAGGTATCGCTTTTTCTTGGGAAGCTACAAAAGGTTTTTATATTCCTTTTCCCGATGATAAAGAAGAAGCACAAAAATTGATTGAAGAGCTGCGGCCATTTTTTGAGGCAGAGGAAATTGAAAAAATAGGTCAAAACCTTAAATACGATATCAAGGTTTTGAACAAGTATCACATTAATGTAAAAGGAAAACTTTTTGATACCATGTTGGCCCATTATCTGATCAATCCAGATATGCGTCATAATATGGACGTTCTGGCGGAAACTTACCTCAATTATACGCCCGTTTCCATTACAGAATTAATAGGAAAAAAAGGGAAGAACCAAATGAACATGCGTGAGGTACCTTTGGAAAAACAAACGGAATATGCCGTGGAAGATGCGGATATTACCTTTCAATTGGCCCAGCATTTTAGGCCTGAACTCAAAGAGGCGAATACCGAAAAGTTGTTCGAAGACATTGAAATTCCCCTTTTGCGAGTCTTGGCCGATATGGAATTGGAAGGCATCAATCTTGATGAGGAATTTTTAAAATCCCTTTCTTCAGATTTGAACAATGATATTGCCGCCCTAGAAAAGAAGATTTATGATGCTGCTGGAGAAGAATTCAACATTGGATCTCCAAAACAATTAGGCGAAATCTTGTTCGATAAATTGAAATTGGTCGATAAACCAAAGAAAACGAAAACCGGCCAATACTCTACCGCAGAAGATGTGCTCTCGTATTTGGCCAAAGACCATGAAATCATCCAGAACGTTTTGGATTATAGAGGTCTTGCCAAATTAAAAAGCACCTATGTAGATGCATTACCCGAACAGGTAGAACCTTCAACAGGTCGTGTTCATACGGATTATATGCAGACCGTAGCGGCTACCGGTCGTTTGAGTAGCAATAACCCGAATCTACAGAATATTCCTATCCGCACAGAGCGTGGACGTCAAGTTCGTAAAGCCTTTATTCCCAGAGATGAAAACTACACTCTTTTAGCGGCAGATTATTCCCAAATAGAACTTCGCATCATTGCCGCATTGAGCGAAGAAACCACAATGATAGAAGCTTTTAAAAATGGTGAGGATATCCACGCATCGACCGCATCCAAAGTATTTGACGTTCCTCTTGAAGAGGTCACCCGAGAACAACGAAGTAATGCCAAAACAGTCAACTTTGGTATCATTTATGGCGTATCGGCATTTGGTCTTAGCAATCAAACCGATTTATCAAGAGCGGAGTCCAAAGAACTCATTGACACTTATTACAAAACCTATCCGAAACTTCGCAACTACATGAGCGAACAAGTTGATTTTGCCCGTGAAAACGGATATGTACAAACTGTGCTTGGCAGAAGAAGGTACCTAAAAGACATCAATGGCAGTAATGCCATAGTTCGGGGTGCAGCAGAACGTAACGCGGTGAACGCCCCCATACAAGGAAGCGCTGCGGACATTATTAAAATCGCCATGATCAACATTCACAAAAAACTGGAAGATGGTAACTACAAATCTAAAATGTTGCTTCAAGTACATGATGAATTGGTGTTCGATGTCTTCAAACCCGAGTTGGACGAATTGAAAACCCTTATAAAATCGGAGATGGAAAATGCCTATAAATTAGATGTTCCGTTGGATGTAGAAGTGGGGGTTGGCGATAATTGGTTGGTTGCACATTAATCTAATTCAAACCCCATGTTAAACCTTCTTAAAATTACAAGAAATTCATTTTATAAATCGTTAGGTACTCGTACAGATCAATAAAATATTCGATTAAATGTAATGAAGACCACACTATTTTATTTAGGTTTCCTTTTTTTTGTCCACATAGGTCTTTCACAAACTGAAAAAGCCGAAACAAGTTTAGACACCAAGAACCTTGTTAAGGTTTTTCCAAACCCCGCTGTCAATGTCATTAACGTACTGGGGCTAAAAAACGACCGAAATGCGGCCATTAGCATTACCGATGCATACGGCACGCAAGTAATTTTTCATCAATGGGAGATAAAAAACAATGCACTCAACATTCCTGTCCTAAATTTAGAGAAAGGAATTTATCTGATCACCATACAATCGGAACACCAAAAAGTACAGACCAAATTCTTAAAGCAATAAAAAACCCTCACACATAGAAATGCAAGGGTCCTATTTTTCTTCAAAACTTAGACTTTAACGCTTTACGAAAATCAATTCGCCGCTATCTGTAAAATCAGGTATTTCTAAGTCTGTCGCATCAACGGTCATGACATCACCTTCAATTGAAACATCAATCATCAAAGTATTCCCATCAGCATCAATAGTAGTTACCACTTTACCATCAAACTCATAGGTGCTGGTTTGTACATCTGATTGGGTGGGGCAAGGCACCTCAAAACTAGAACCTGTTAAATCAAATTCTACATAACTAGCAGAATTTTTTGCCTTAGCCGTCAAATCCTCCTTAAACTCCAGCGTAACAACATAACAATCTTTATCAGTTAATAGATCCAATATACCCTTGGCCAATTTGGCATTATCAGTGGCAGTGGCATTATCAATCTTAAGCTCTGTAGCGTCCCATGTTCCTACTATGGCATTCAGGGAAATTTCTTCTTGTGTTTCAGCTTCATTCTTATCAGAGCTACACGAAAACAATACTACGATAGCACCTAAAAGCGTTAAAATATTTCTGTTCATACTAGTTTAGATTTAATCAACAACTTTTTAAAACTATAAAATTGGTGCAATATTACAAAAAACATCAACCATACTCTATATTACTATATCTTTCAAGGTATGAATTTATACTATACTTAGTAGTACTATCCTGTTGATTGTTCATTTAATATAGTTTAAAAAGAGCTTGTCAATAGGGCCAAAAGAAAAATATAAAAAATTTAGAAACAAGTATTTGCAATTCAAAGTAATAATCGTAGATTTGCAGCCCATTTGACGGGATTGATTAAAATAATAGTTAAAAATAACAGTAGTGGATACATTAAGTTATAAGACCGTTTCGGCCAACAGGACAACTGTAAACAAAGAGTGGTTATTGGTAGATGCCGAAGGAGAAACATTAGGACGCTTGGCTTCCAAGGTCGCCTATTTGTTAAGAGGAAAGCATAAGCCCGATTTTACACCTCACGTTGATTGTGGCGATAATGTTGTCATCATCAATGCCGAGAAGATTGTTCTTACCGGAAATAAATGGGCCGATAAAATGTATCTAAGATACACTGGCTATCCAGGCGGACAACGTACCACCTCGGTAAAACAGATGTTAACCAAAAATCCAGAAGGTATTCTTGAAAAAGCTATAAAAGGAATGCTACCTAAAACAAGATTAGGTGCGGAACTTTTCAGAAACTTGAAAGTTTATGCCGGAAGCACTCATGGGCAGGAAGCTCAAAAACCTACTGTAGTAAATTTAAAAGAGATTAAATAAGATGGAAGTAATTCATAAAATTGGCCGTAGAAAGACCGCCGTTGCAAGAGTTTATATTTCTGATGGAAATGGTGATATCACCATAAACAACAAAGATTTAAGTGTATACTTCCCAACAGCTACGTTACAATACAAAGTAAAGCAACCGTTCACACTAACAGAAAGTTTAGACACCTACAACGTAAAAGTTAATGTTTACGGTGGCGGTATTACAGGACAAGCCGAAGCTATTCGTTTGGCAATCTCTAGAGCTATGTGTGAGATCGATGCGGAAAACAGATCCATCTTGAAACCAGAAGGATTATTGACAAGAGATCCAAGAATGGTAGAACGTAAGAAATTTGGTCAGAAAAAAGCGCGTAAAAAGTTCCAATTCTCAAAACGTTAATACGTTTTTTTTTTAAAATTTTCAGGCACCCTTTATGGGTGCCTACTTTATAACAAGAACATTACTGAAACAATTTCAGTATATTTTTTAACTAGTTCATTGAAAGTCCCGATCGGACAATTAAAAATCCTTTAATCCCTAAAAATTGAAGGTAGATTAGTTTAGCATCTAAATGATGACGGCTTTTGCGCGAGCGAATACCACTTCATCATTGCTAATTCATAAGAACGTAAACTAAATTTAAAATGGCGAGAGTCGACGTAAAACAATTATTAGAAGCAGGTGTGCATTTCGGCCACCTAACCAGAAAGTGGAATCCGAACATGGCTCCTTACATCTACATGGAGCGTAACGGTATACACGTTATCAATCTTTACAAAACAGTAGCAAAATTAGACGAGACCAATGAGGCTCTTCGTAAAATTGCGGCATCAGGAAGAAAAATCCTTTTCGTAGCTACCAAAAAACAAGCAAAGGATATCGTTGCCGAAAAAGCGGCAAATGTAAACATGCCTTACATCACTGAAAGGTGGCCAGGTGGTATGTTGACCAATTTCGTGACCATCCGTAAAGCGGTTAAGAAAATGGCATCTATCGATCGTATGAAAAAAGACGGTACATTCCTTACCCTTTCTAAAAAAGAGAGACTTCAAGTTGATCGTTTAAGAGCAAAATTGGAAAAGAACCTTGGTTCTATATCTGAGATGACACGTTTACCAGGTGCATTGTTCATCGTTGATACCATGAGAGAGCATATTGCTGTAAAAGAAGCTCAAAAATTGAATATTCCAATTTTCGCTATGGTGGATACAAATTCCGATCCAAGAGATGTAGATTATTTGATTCCATCCAATGACGATGCTTCAAAATCCATTGACATCATCATGACAGAAGTGACCAATGCGGTTGCTGAAGGCCTTTCTGAACGCAAATCAGAAAAAGGTGATGAAAAAGAAGGAAAATCTGAAGGCAAAAAGGAAAAATCAGCTAAGAAAAAAGAGGCTTTGGACAAACCAGAACCTACCCCTGCTAAAGTTGACACTAAGCCAAATCCAGTTGTTGCCAAAGTTCCTAATGTTGAAGTTGATGTAGAAGCTACCCAAAAGGCAGTTGCGAACGACAGCACTTCCGAAGCCGATGACTTGACAAAAATTGAAGGCGTTGGACCTAAAGCTGCCGAGGCCTTAGTTGCTGCAGGAATGACTTCTTATGCCGACATTGCCAAAGGTGATCCTGAAAAAATCAAGGAAATCTTGACAGAATCAAGCTCTAGAATGGCTCATTTAGATCCTACTTCTTGGCCAAAGCAAGCTAAAATGGCGGCTGATGGCAAATGGGATGAGCTTCAGGCTTGGCAAGACAATGTTAAAGGTGGCGTTGAGTAAGACCCAACCTTAAGATAAATTGAATTAAGAACCACCCTTATTAAGGGTAGATTAAAATAAATAAAAAATGGCAAATATTACAGCCGCAGACGTAAATAAATTAAGACAGACTACCGGTGCAGGTATGATGGATTGCAAAAAAGCCTTGGTGGAAGCTGATGGTGATTTCGAAAAAGCGATTGAAATTCTTAGAAAAAAAGGACAAAAAGTTGCTGCGAACAGAGCTGATAGAGATTCATCTGAAGGTGCTGCGATTGCAAAAGTAAATGAAGACCAAACTAGCGGTGTTATCATTTCCTTAAACTGTGAGACCGATTTCGTTGCGAAAAATGAGAGCTTCGTTACTTTGGCAAATGAATTAGCGGACATCGCTCTAGGTTTTAAATCTAAAGATGATTTCTTAGCTGCCGATTACAAAGGCATGACCGTTCAAGAAAAACTTACAGAGCAAACCGGCGTTATCGGGGAGAAAATCGAAATTGGAGGTTTTGAAACATTGAGCGCCCCGTTTGTAGGTTACTACATTCACGCAGGTAATAAAATCGCCGTATTAACGGGACTTTCCGCTAAAGTTGATGGCACAGAAGAAGCTGCGAAAGATGTTTCGATGCAAGTAGCCGCAATGAACCCAGTAGCTTTGAATCAAGAAGGCGTTGATCAGTCTGTAATCGACAAGGAGATTGAGATTGCAAAAGATCAATTACGTCAAGAAGGAAAACCAGAAGCAATGTTAGACAATATCGCTAAAGGTAAATTGAACCGTTTCTTTAAGGATAACACCCTGGTAAACCAAGATTTCATAAAGGATAGCAAGCAAAGTGTTGCACAATATGTAAAATCTATTGATTCTAAATTGGAAGTTACCGGTTTTAAAAGGGTTGCTTTAGGATAGTTAAAATTAAACTAACTCAATAAAAAACCGTCAACTTTAAAAGTTGACGGTTTTTTTATTCAAACAAAAATCCTTTTTTGAAGCAAGCGATTACCTTACTGTTCAAAAGCAAATCACTTTTTACCCTTTTAACCAGGCCTCCCTTAAACTTACTTTTTTCTGTTCAACATTTTTCAACGGAACAATCTTTTTCACCATTTTAGTCGGTAATCCGACAGGACCTTCAACAGTAATAATTTCACCGTTACGCTCAACTTCTATCTGAATTTTGGTTTCCGCCGTCCATCCAAAACTCTCCCCAATGATAGGTCGTAAAGTTTCTACAGTAATCTCATTGTCGTTAATTTTCTTTATGACGTCTCCTCCTTTCAATTTTAAATCTGTAAAAAATGAATTTAAATTTATTCCTTCACGAATGAAAATCGCACTATCTTTTTCTACGGCCACATCGATATACGGAATTTGACCATCCAAAAAATAACCTGTCTGTTCTTCCACTTCTACCGCTCCTAAGCCGACTTTTTCTAAAAAATATTCATAATCTATAGGCGTATCGCCCTCGACATATTCCTTAAAAAAAGCATCCACTTCAGGATAGGTCATCACAACTATTTCCTTGAATAAATCATCATCATCGAAAGGTTTATGGTTGCCATATTTTTTTGAAAGTTCTTTCATTAACCACAACATCCCCTCTTTTCCGTCACTTTTTTCACGCAACAGAATATCCAAGCACATATTTATTAAAGCACCCTTTTCATATACATTGGCATAATTTGCTTCATAGGGTTCTTCTAGAATATTTTTGCTCATCACGGTGAAAGACATCTTATCATCGTAAAACATAGAATTGCTTATCTTGGTCAGCATTCTATCATAAAAAGCATCCTCAGAAATCAAACCTTGTTGAATTTGGAAGAGGTTGGCGAAATATTCGGTCGTACCCTCATACATCCATAAATGTACCGACATTTTTGGATCATTGAAATCAAAGTACTGTATTTCTTTTGAATGAACAGAAAGTGGTGTAACAATGTGGAAGAACTCATGTGAAACCACATCGACCATAGCTTGCTCCAACCGCTCCAAAGGCATTGCCTCGGGCAAAACCACAACAGTTGAGGTATGGTGCTCCAAGGCACCGAAACCTTGCGCATCAGGTTTGTTGAGATCTGACAAATATAATAGTATGTTATAGGTACTTGAACTGTTAACGTCACCGAGAAATGCTTTCTGCGCGCCCATCATCGTCTTCATTCGATCCTTCAAATCTGATGCTTTATAGGCTCCATTGGGAGAAAAAAGACTTAGTGTTACGGTGATTCCATTTATTTCAAAAGTCTCACTGTTAGGCTTTGCGTACATGATAGGATTGTCAATAACTTCAAAATACCTACTGGCAGGAAACCTATCCATTTCTTCAGAACTGGCAGAAACATTCCTATCTAAAGAAGTTGTAGAAACCAGTGCTTTTGGTTTTCTTATAGCTAACTGATATGGACGTTCTTTAAATCCATCAAAATAACCCACAAATCCGTGAAGATTGAGCATGAAGTTAGTTCCAATTTCAATGTTGGTTCCGGCAGGAGAAAAAACGGCATCAGCAACTTCCTTCTCTGTATCATAGGTATCGTTCACCCAATACTTTACCTTATCCAGTTCTGTTCCATTCGAAATACTCCAAGAATTTTCGTCAAGCTTTGTGGTGGGCAACTTTTTACCTTTGTAATCAAGCGCTTCGAAATCATGAATGTATTTACCGTAGTTATCAGAACTATAGGTGCCCGGTACGGTTTTAGGTATTCTAAAAACAACCCTCTGACCAGCAAAGGAACCAGGATCCACTTCAACTTGCACTCGGTCATCGACCACATTGACCAAATCGATTGTAGTTAAAATAGGTGCACTATCAACGGACAAAAGTGATTTTCCTGCGCCACAAGCATTTAACATCAGGGCGACAATAACTAAAAAAATGGATTTTTTCATGACAAATAAAGAATCTGATTTTTATTTTAAGATAAAGTCGCCAAAGATAGAGAATATGTTATGATAGGTTTATAAAATAATTATGTTTTGCTTCCGGTGAATATTGACATGACCCGTCAAATATTTTCATTATTTTTGCTCCCAAATAAAAATTAAAGATGCACTACAAAAGAATTCTTCTTAAACTTAGCGGCGAAGCGTTAATGGGTGAAAAGCAATATGGTATCGATTCCAAAAGGCTAAATGAATATGCAGAGGAGATTAAACAAGTAGTTGAAAAAGGAATTGAAGTGGCCATAGTTATCGGTGGTGGTAACATCTTCAGAGGCTTAACCGGTGCGGCTACAGGAATGGATCGAGTACAGGGGGATCATATGGGGATGTTGGCAACTGTAATTAACGGATTGGCGCTACAAAGTGCATTGGAAATGATCGGGGTACAGACACGGTTACAATCGGCCATTAAAATTAACGAGGTGGCCGAACCTTTTATACGAAGGAGGGCGATGAGACACTTGGAAAAAGGAAGGGTAGTCATTTTTGGAGGAGGAACAGGAAACCCATATTTCACAACGGACTCAGCTGCAGTTTTGAGAGCAATAGAAATAGAAGCCGATGTGATTCTTAAAGGCACCCGTGTTGACGGTATTTATACGGCCGACCCAGAGAAAGACAAAAACGCAACTAAGTTTGACACCTTGTCCTTTCAAGATGTTCTTACTAAAGGCCTTAAAGTTATGGATACCACCGCCTTCACTTTAAGTCAGGAAAATGAATTACCCATTGTAGTTTTTGATATGAACAAAAAAGGAAACTTACTTAAAATTGTTGACGGTCAAACAATTGGGACTACCGTTAATATTTAATTTTGGTATAGTTAATGTTATCGCCATAGTAATATTCTTATTTTATGAATGAAGAAGTAGAGTTTGTCTTAGACACAACAAAAGAAAATATGGATGCTGCCATATCGCATCTAGAACGTGAATTTTTAAAAATACGAGCAGGAAAAGCTAGTCCGGCAATGTTATCATCTGTATTGGTCGATTATTATGGCTCACAAACCCCTTTGAGCCAAGTAGCCAATGTGAACACTCCCGATGGCCGCACCATCTCGGTACAACCTTGGGAAAAAGGCATGCTTCAAGAAATTGAGAAGGCCATTATGAACGCTAATTTAGGTTTCAACCCAATGAACAATGGTGATATGATCATCATAAATGTACCCCCATTAACAGAAGAGCGACGGATTCAATTGACCAAGCAAGCCAAGGCAGAAGCTGAACATGCTAAAGTAGGTGTACGAAGTGCCAGACAAGATGCCAACAAGGAAATTAAAGATCTTGATATTTCTGAGGATCTTCAAAAAAATGCTACTGCCGATGTGCAAGATTTAACTGATGCCTACACCAAGAAAATAGATGATTTCTTAGCGAAGAAAGAAGCTGAAATCATGAAAGTATAACGGTTAACGATTTATTGGAAATCTTAAGCTACCCTCATGGTAGCTTTTTTTTATATTAATAAATTTTAAACTTTTCAATTTAGGAACAATTGTACCTATTGGTTACCTTTGCCTTCTGCAAAATTAGGTATGGTAGCTAAACTTACGAAGGGGTTTTGGCCAAAAACGGCAAATATTATTCTCCGCAACAGAATCCTCATTATAATTCTAATCGTTGGATTCACCATTTTCATGGCCATGCAATGGTCAAAAATGCGCTTCTCAAGTTCGCAGACCAACCTGTTACCAGATGATCATCCCGTAAATGTAGAATACCAAGCATTTCTCGACAAATTTGGAGAGGAAGGTAATGCCGTGGTATTTGCCATACGCGACAGTGCTCTTTTTAAACCTGTAAACTTTAACAGGTGGAACAAACTTAGTAAGCAGTTAGGTGCCTTCCCCGAAGTTGACTTTGTACTTTCTACCGACAATCTTCAGGAGCTTGTAAAAGATAGCGTGAAACAGGAGTTTAAGATGCAACCGCTTATTACCGGGGAATTAAAGACCCAAAAGAAAATCGATAGTGTCACTAACTATCTTTTCAATAACCTCCCTTTTTATGATAATCTAATTTACAATAAAGAGAGCAGGACCTTGCGCACCATCATGTATTTGGACAAGGACATTGTAAACACTACCGTTCGAAAAGATTTCATCCTTAAGGACATGAGTACATTGGTGAAGAATTTCGAGGATGAAACCGGTTTAGACGTTCATATATCGGGAATGCCCTATGTAAGGACGATGAACTCCCAGAATATTATCGATGAAATCGGTAAATTCATTTTGGCCGCTCTAGGCGTTACCTCCCTCATATTTTTCTTTTTCTTTAGAAGTGTTCGAGCTACGGTCATATCAATGTGCGTAGTTATCATTGGGGTGATGTGGGCCTTTGGCTCTTTAGGACTCTTACAGTATGAAATTACGGTACTAACAGCCCTAATACCTCCACTTATTATAGTTATTGGCATCCCTAATTGTATCTTCTTGATCAACAAATACCAACAAGAAGTCAAAAAACATGGAAACCAAGCGTTGTCCTTACAGCGGGTGATCTCAAAAATTGGGAATGCAACCTTAATGACCAATATTACAACTGCCTCTGGTTTTGCGACTTTTATTGTTACGGACAGCAAATTACTGAAAGAGTTCGGTATCGTAGCTTCCCTAAACATTCTTGGAATATTCTTACTTTCTTTACTTATCATTCCTATAGTGTACAGCTTTATGCCGTTACCAAAAACCAAACATTTAAAGCATTTGAACAAGAAATGGATCGATGCTTTTGTGAATTGGATGGAGCGAATTGTTAGGCATAGAAGAATCACCGTTTACATCGTTTCCATTGCTCTTTTGGTGATCAGTATTATTGGGATATATCAAATAAAAATATCAGGAAGCCCCATTGAGGATATGCCCAAAAACGCTGAATTTTTTCATGATATACGGTTTTTCGAAAAAGAATTCAAAGGGATCATGCCCGTTGAAATTGTAGTGGACACCAAAACACCGAAAGGAGTACTTAAACCTGCCACTCTTAAACGGATGGATCAACTTGATCAGGTCATTGAAGAAATACCTGAACTTTCCACTCCTGTTTCGGTCGTCAATTTAGTGAAGTATTCGAAACAGGCTTTTTACAATGGCCTTCCAAAATATTATCAATTACCTACAAGTCAAGAGAATACGTTTATTATGGATGTTGCCCGCAAATCATCGGACAACAGCAACTTATTAGCCACCTTTGTTGACAGCACAGGACAAACTGCTAGAATGACCACTTTTATGCGAGATGTCAACACGAACCGTATGGAACAAATTGAACAGCGTTTATTAGAAAATATCGCGAAAATTTTTCCAGCAGAACGGTATAATGTCTACATGACCGGAAGTGCTTTATTATTCTTAAAAGGAACGAAATACTTGGTTAAGAATTTAATCATGTCCTTGGCATTGGCCATTGGTCTAATCGCCCTTTTCATGGCATATCTATTTCGTTCTTTTAGAATGATCGTAATATCATTGATTCCAAATTTATTACCATTGGTGATTACGGCAGGGATAATGGGATTTGTAGGCGTACCTATAAAACCTTCTACCATTTTGGTTTTCAGTATTGCTTTTGGTATATCGGTAGACGACACTATTCACTTTTTGGCAAAATACAGACAAGAATTGACCGCCAACAATTGGCGTATAGAAAAATCAGTTTATAAAGCCCTGCGAGAAACTGGCGTGAGTATGTTCTATACCTCCATTGTCCTATTTTTCGGATTTTCGGTTTTTGTGATTTCAAGCTTTGGAGGAACGGTTGCTCTGGGATCCTTGGTTTCGGCCACGCTTTTATTGGCCATGTTGGCCAATCTCATTCTTTTACCATCCTTGCTTTTATCTTTGGAAAAGAGTATTGCGAACAAGCAAACCCTAAAAGAACCTCAGATCGACATTCTACCCGAAGATGAAGATGGTTACTAAAAACAAAATCATTTGATCAGGTTTTAAGTAAGCCCTTCACCCAATAATTTTTTACAAAATCCTATCTTTGGACTTTTAATTTTCAATTCATTCAGCATGCGTTCAGCTACGATTAAAGAACTATTATCAAGTAAAGATTTACTTCAAGAAATAACCATCAAAGGATGGGTAAGAACCTTTAGAAGCAATAGATTCATTGCTTTAAACGATGGCTCAACACTGAACACGATACAATGTGTGGTGGATTATGAAAACTTCGATGAGGAATTATTAAAAAAGGTAAATACAGGAGCCGCGGTCAAAATTACCGGAACCTTGGTTGAAAGTCAAGGCAGGGGACAATCGGTTGAGATTCAGGTAACCGATTTGGTCGTACTTGGAGTTGCCGATCCAGAAGAATATCCTATTCAACCTAAAAAGCATTCGTTAGAATTTTTAAGGGAAAAAGCCCACTTAAGGATACGGACCAACACTTTCTCCGCAATAATGCGGGTTCGGTCGACCTTGGCTTTTGCCATACACAACTATTTCAGGGAGAATGGATTCAATTATTTCCATGCGCCAATCATCACAGGATCAGATGCTGAAGGTGCTGGAGAAATGTTCCGGGTGACAACGTTGGATGAGAAAAAGCCACCCCTAAACGAAGATGGCTCCGTTGATTATAAGGAAGATTTTTTCGGAAAGGAGACCAACCTTACCGTTTCTGGACAATTGGAAGCCGAAGCATATGCAATGGCCTTAGGAAAAGTCTATACTTTCGGTCCAACCTTTAGGGCAGAAAATTCGAATACATCTAGGCATTTAGCCGAATTTTGGATGATAGAACCCGAAATGGCCTTTTTCGACCTAGATGCCAACATGGATCTTGCCGAAGATTTTATAAAAAGTGTAATCTCTTATGTATTGGAGCATTGCCACGAGGACCTGGAGTTTCTTGAAAAACGATTGTTAGACGAGGAAAAAAGTAAGCCTCAGGCACAACGCAGCGATATGGCCTTAATAGAAAAACTCAAATTCGTCGTTGAAAACAACTTCAAACGGGTAAGTTATACCGAAGCGATCGATATTCTTAAAAACTGTAAGCCCAATAAAAAGAAACAATTTCAATACCCAATTGAAGAATGGGGCACGGATCTGCAAAGTGAGCACGAACGGTATTTGGTAGAAAAACATTTCAACTGTCCGGTAATCTTATTTGATTATCCTGCCAAAATAAAAGCCTTTTACATGCGCCTCAATGAAGACGGTAAGACCGTTAGGGCAATGGATATCTTGTTCCCCGGTATTGGTGAAATAGTTGGAGGGTCGCAAAGAGAAGAGCGCTTAGACGTGCTTAAACAGAAAATAAAGGATTTAGGAATCGATGAAAAGGAACTATGGTGGTATTTAGACCTACGCAAATTCGGAACCGCAGAGCATAGTGGCTTTGGGCTTGGTTTTGAACGCTTGGTGCTGTTCGCAACAGGCATGGGAAATATAAGGGATGTCATTCCGTTTCCCAGAACACCACAGAATGCAGAGTTTTAAGCGGATTTAGTTACTTTTACAAGTACTAGAAAAAAGTAATGTTAAAACAACACCTACAATTTAAGCTTTCCCAAAAATTATCCCCTCAACAAATCCAGTTGATGAAGCTGATACAATTGCCTACGCAGGCATTTGAACAGCGGTTAAAGCAAGAATTGGAAGAAAATCCCGCTTTGGAAACCGGTAAGGAGGAATCGGAAACCTTACAAGATGAATACGATGACCTTTACGATCAAGAAGCCGATAATGATAATGAAACTATAAACACTGAAGATATCAATATAGATGATTATCTGAGTGATGATGAAATACCAGAGTACCGTACAAAGGCCAACAATTATAGTTCTGATGATGAAGAGAAAAGCATTCCCTATGCTGCGGGCATATCATTCAACCAGCATCTAATCAACCAATTGAACACGGTATATTTAAGCGATGAAGAATGGACTATTGCAGAATTCCTAGTAGGTAGTATTGATGAAAGCGGCTACATTAGAAGACCCCTGACAGATATTATGGACGACTTAGCGTTCACCCAAAATGTTTACACCGATGAGAAATCGATCTCTAAGATTTTAGCCATTGTACAAGACTTGGATCCGCCAGGGGTTGGGGCAAGATCCTTAGAAGAGTGTTTGATTATCCAGTTAGAACGAAAAGAACTTACACCGAGCATCGAATTAGCAACTGCTATTTTAAAAAAATCATTTGAACACTTCACCAAAAAGCACTATCAAAAATTAATTCAGAAACATAATATTACCGAAGACGAATTAAAGGATGCCATTGGTGAAATTGAAAAATTAAATCCAAAACCGGGGGGCTCTTATTCCGGAAACAATAGAATTGTTGAACATGTTGTCCCAGATTTTGCTATACGAATTGTAGAAGGAGAACTGGAATTGACCTTAAACGGACGTAATGCTCCTGAACTACATGTATCGAGAGAATATAGCAATATGCTAAAAGGGTACAAAGAAGCTAAGGAAAAGTCCAAATCCCAAAAAGATACCGTGATGTTCATTAAGCAAAAACTTGATGCAGCAAAGTGGTTTATAGATGCTATACGTCAACGCCAACAAACATTGTTCATCACCATGAATGCCATCATGAACTATCAGGAAGAGTATTTCTTGACCGGTGACGAACGCAATTTGAGGCCAATGATATTGAAGGACATCGCTGATGAAATTGGCATGGACGTTTCCACTATATCGCGTGTAGCCAACAGCAAATATGTAGACACCCCATACGGCACAAAATTGATTAAGGAATATTTTTCTGAATCAATGAAAAATGAACAAGGGGAGGATGTTTCTACAAAGGAAATTAAAAAAATACTAGAAACGGTTATCCAAAAAGAAGTTAAAAGGAAACCGCTAACCGATGACAAGCTTGCAACAATTCTAAAAGAAAAGGGATACCCTATTGCAAGGAGAACTGTGGCAAAGTATAGAGAGCAGTTGGGAATTCCTGTTGCACGTATGAGAAAAGAGATTTGATGAAGGTAGTTTCGATTCTAATCTCTTACTTACTTCACCCCCTGTTCATACCTATTGGGGGCACTGTCGCCTATTTTCTAATTACCCCAAAGTACACTCCTCTAGAAATTCAAAATGCAAACCTATTACCTATTTTCATATTAACGGTAATCATACCTATTGTCACCTTTATGATTTTAAAAAATCTAGGTATGGTAAATTCCATATTTCTTGAAACGGTAACAGAACGGAAATACCCATTGTATATTCACGTAACGACACTTCTCTTAATTCTATACAAGGTAATACCCAACAACTATGTTACTGAACTTTATTTCTACTTTACAGGGCTTTTAGGAGCGGCCATGGCGTGCTTGCTGCTATTATTCTTTCGGTTCAAAGTTAGTCTGCATATGGTAGGGGTAAGTGGATTATTGATCTTCTTGATCAATCTTAGTATTCATTTTGAAATTAATCTAATCATTGCAATTAGTATACTAATACTACTTACAGGAGGCGTGGCAACAGCAAGGCTTTATTTAAAAGCCCACACTAGGATAGAATTACTTATTGGGCTATTTATAGGCATCTTATCCCAATTACTTACCGTACGATACTGGCTATAAAATATAAAAAATAAGTCCGACCCTAAGGGGTTTATATTGCAATATCTCTCCGTTTACGGCTGCCTTCCCATCAAATAGATGGCTTAAGGCATAATAGGCATGAAAATTAAATGTATTGTACCCGAAACTAAGCGTTATACCGTATTGAAATTTTCCCAAATCCGTATTATAGAACCCGTCTTTCATGATATTGGAGACGAATTTTGAGCGCGCACCTAAAACATAGGCAGCTTTTACACCAGCGTACAAGCGCCAAAATTTATAGTCATCAACAGTTGAATTCCTCCATCTAAACTCCAAGGGAAATTCTAACAGATGCGTTTCCAATTTACTTCTTTTAATTGTGTCCTGAACACTATACACAATATCACCACCGATTTGATTGGCCACAAGATTGGAATAATAACTATTCAACGCTAAGCCAACTCCAATGCCAATAGCCCTGGTTCGAGAGGCATTTAGCGGTATATCCTTTATAATACCTCCAAGAAGTCCATAAGAAAAATTTCGTTGGTTAGTACCCTCTGCATTGTTCAACATAAAGTTATAGGTGAGCCCTAAATAAAACTGATCCTCAAAATAACGCTTACCAGGAATACTGTCGCTATCACTTTGACCATAGCTCAAATTGAAAATACTTAGCAGCCCTAAAAGAAATACAAATCGCATTCAATAAAGTTAATGAAATAAAAAACGCTTCAAATAAATTTGAAGCGTTTAGAAAATTTATATACCTAACTAACTATTGTAGATTATTAAAAGCATCACCCTCATAGGTTGTATAATTAACCTTTAAAGCATTCACTTTTCTTAACTCTTGTTTAATATCCGATATAAGACCCATATTAGCGTTCTTATCCACCTTTAATGCGGTAGTCAATACATTTTGAAGTTCCTGAGGCTTTTTAGCCCTCTCCATCAAAATATAATCACCTACTTCAGAAGGAGATGAAAACTTATCGTTCAATTGTATCTTAGGTTCCTTACCGAATACCTTTTCGTATTCCTTTGTCGGCTTTCCTACATAAATATAGATTACACGATCTTTTTTCTCCAGTTTTTTGACCTCACTAGCATTAGGAAGTACATTTTCAACTTTTAACGAACTATCCTTCATTACCGTTACTGTCATAAAGAAAAACAAAAGCATAAATACAATGTCAGGAAGTGAAGCAGTTGAAACTGCTGGTAAATCTCCGTCTTTTTTCTTTGCAAATTTTGACATAGTGTTACTTTTTGTTTTTATTTAATCTGATGAAGTTTCAGCCTCTGATAATTTCTGCGGGAACAAACCTTGAATTCTGGTCACCTTCTCTTTTAATTCCTCCTTAACAGAATCAGAAGTTTCAGGATTTAGGTACTCAGCCTCCATATCCACATAATTCTTTTTGAACAAACGCTGAGCCTCCCTATTTCTAAGGTCATTATAAGCACCAACCAATTCATTTTGAACTGTAATATAGGTGCTATACTTCGTCTCGCGATCATTCTTTAAGGATATAATTGCTTTTTCGGGATTATCCGACGATTCTGCATTATGTGCCCCTTGGCAATAGCTACAATATTCTGGACTACCTTGTGCCGCTCCACCATTATCCAAGAAAGCAATTGCTTTTTCACGCAATTTTTCAATTGGCAGAATTTCATCTTCTACCAATAATTGTCCGTTACGGTTGATGTTTACCGTAAAGATATTCTTTTCCTTGATAATTGGCGGTTTCTCTGTCGGCGGTTCAATCGGCGGTAACATACGATCCAATCCTGCATCTGTTTCTATGGTAGTAGTTACCAAGAAGAAGATAAGTAAAAGGAAAGCTATGTCTGCCATGGAACCAGCGTTTACCTCTGGTGCTCCTGCTCTTCTAGCCATAATTTATTTTTTTATTTACCGAATAATTTCTTAACCCCTGGAACTATCATCAGAATCACCGCTACAAAAGTTAGGATAAAAAAGATATACAATCCCATTCCTATGTATTTAACAGTAGATTCGTTTGACATTGCCATATATTCAGGTGAAACATCAGTTCCACTAGAAATCACGTAGGAGATAACTGCAACAATCGCGAAACCTACCAATACGAACAAGGTCTTTTTAAGTCCAGCTGGATTAGCAAATAGGTTCTTAAGCGCAAACAATACACTTGCCACTATTGCAAAGCCCAACAGGATATAAGTTATTATAAACATTGCGTTCATAGCTCCATTTTGCGCTGCTTCTGCTGCCGGCATGTCCTTTGGAGGAAGCATGAACCATAGCACAGCACCTATTAAGCCTATTACTATCAATGCTATTTTTACTATTTTTTGCATAATATTTTAGGTATTAAAAGTGGAACTTATTTTTTGTGATCTACCAACATATCGATCAACGTGATCGAAGAGTCTTCCATATCATTTACAATACTATCTATTTTAGCGATAATGTAGTTGTAAAAGATTTGAAGGATGATAGCCGTAATAAGACCGAATACCGTAGTTAATAATGCAACTTGAATATCACCTGCAATAAGTGAAGCACTAAGGTTACCTACAGCAGCAATCTTTTGGAACGCCTGAATCATACCGATTACCGTACCCATGAAACCAAGCATTGGTGCAACAGCGATAAACAAAGACAACCAAGAAACGTTTTTCTCCAATTGACCCATTTGAACACCACCATAAGCCACAACAGCTTTCTCAGCGGACTCAATACTTTCTCCAGCCCTATCCAAACCTTGATAGTAAATAGATGCAACTGGACCTTTTGTATTTCTACAAACTTCTTTAGCCGCTTCTACGCCGCCCGATGCCAATGCATCCTCAACTTGTTGCTTCAACTTTGTAGTATTCGTACTAGCCATGTTCAAGTAAATAATTCTTTCAATAGCTACCGCAAGACCTAAAATCAAACACAAAAGAACGATACCCATGAAGCCTGCGCCCCCTTGTATAAACTGTTCTTTCAAAATTTGGGTAAATCCTGCTTCAGATTCTGGCGCAGCATCCTGCACTAGCATTGTCACCGCCGCAACTTTTGCACTTACCATATTTGTACCTGCTACAAATGCCCCAGCAACTGCCAGGCTTGGGAATAATTTTTTCATTTTTTCAAACTTAAATTAGTTAGTTAATAGGGTTAAAGATAAAAAAAAAACAATATAAAAAAAGTAAAACTTACTCGCAGAGAGGAAGGGATTCGAACCCTCGATACCCTTTTGGGGTATACACACTTTCCAGGCGTGCGCCTTCGACCACTCGGCCACCTCTCTAAGTTACCCTTTTTAAGGGTGGGCAAATAACAAAAAAAAAATTAGACAATGAAATTAAACTGGTGTTAATTTTATAGCATTTCACCACGCAACGAAGTTTCAAAAACCGTTTTGAACAACTCATGCGAAACACCACTACCTAAAAGATACATTGCCTTAGTCACTGCTGCTTCGGTCGTAATATCCTTACCATTAATTACTTGCATTTTCTTCAGCTTAGAACTGGTCTCATAATGCCCCATGATTACCGCACCCCCTGAACACTGCGTTACATTTATAATATGAATTCCATTAGTAATGGCTTTTTTTAATTTCGCCAAAAACCATTCTTCCATCGGCGCATTTCCCGATCCATAGGTTTCCAAAATGAGCACCTTTAAACCTTGACTATTCAAAATTGCATCCATAACATGTGTGTTAATTCCTGGAAATAATTTTAAAATCGCCACATTATCATCCATAATTCGACGTGCTTTCAAGGCCGATTTTTTCTTTTGGGTTAATAAATATTCTTTAAAGATGGTCAAATGGACTCCAGATTCAATTAAATGGGGATAATTTAAAGATGCAAATGCTTGAAAATGCTCCGCATTTATTTTCGTTGTTCTATTTCCTCGATAAAGTTTATATTCAAAATAAAGTCCGACTTCTTGAACTACGGACTTCCCTTTGTGGTGCAAAGCGGCAATTTGAATTGCGGTTATGAGATTTTCCTTCGCATCTGTACGTAAATCACCAATAGGCAACTGCGAACCTGTTAAGATTACAGGTTTCCCTAGATTCTCCAACAAAAAACTCAGGGCCGAGGCCGTATAACTCATGGTATCGCTGCCATGAAGCACAACGAAACCATCATAGTCCTCATAGTTCTTCGCAATAACATCCGTAATTGCAATCCAATGGCTCGGATTCATGTTGGACGAATCTATAGGGTGCTCAAATGAGTAACTCGATATGGTACAATCTAACTGATTTAGTTCCGGAATACTCTTTACCAATTGCGAAAAATCAAAAGCTTTCAATGCTCCGGAAGCATAATCCTTTATCATGCCTATCGTACCGCCGGTATAAATCAACAAAATATTTCGTTCCTTTGCGCTCAAACTATTTAGTTTACTTAAAATTAAATTCCAAAAACAATTTTGGAATTCTCTGTGGTCCTCAATGCAACTTCTTCTTTGGAGATAGCATAAATAATAGCTAATTTCTCTAACACCTCTATAATATAGGCACTTTCATTCCGCTTACCCCTATAAGGCGTAGGTGCTAAATATGGCGCATCTGTTTCTAGAACGATATGTTCTAAATCTATATCCTTTAAATAAGTATCGATTTTTCCATTTTTAAAAGTGACCACTCCACCTATTCCCAACTTCATATTATAGGATATGGCTTTTTGCGCCTGCTCGAATGTTCCTGTAAAACAATGGAATATTCCTCTCAAATCATCGCCCCTCTCCGCTTCCAAAACCTCAAAAACCTCATCAAAAGCATCCCTACAATGAATCACAATAGGTAAGTTATACTTTTTCGCAAGACCAATTTGTTGTTTAAAAGCGAATTGCTGCTCCTCTAAAAATTTTTTCTCCCAATATAAATCAATACCAATTTCCCCGACAGCATAATAGGTATGCGAGGCCAACATATCCTCAACATGTTGCAATTCTTCTTTAAAAGTTTCCTTTACGTGGGTTGGATGCAAACCGGACATTAGATAAACATGATCAGGAAATTCATTTTCCAAATCCAACATTCGTTGCGTATAGGAAGAATCAATCGCAGGGATAAAAAATCTACCAACCCCTTTCTTTATGGCTGCTTTAATAATTTCATTTCTGTCTTCATCAAAAGCCTCACTATATAAATGTGTATGGGTATCCGTTATCATCATGCCGCAAAAATAGACTTATCTTTGAAAAAAATGAGTAATGGCTTCCCTCAAAAACTTTTTAGAGAAAAAAAAATTCGTCCGAATTCCCTTAATACTAACCGCAACCGACCACTTTGAAATACGTGCAAAAATAAACTCGGTAGAAGGAAAATTCATTTTAGACACAGGTGCTTCGAACACCTGTATTGGAATAGATCGGGTCGATCATTTTAAACTCATATCAAAAGAGTCAAAAATTAAGGCGGCAGGTGCAGGTGCTACGAATATGGACACTCTAATTTCAAAAAAGAATCGGATCGAATTGCGCTCCTGGAACTATACTAAACTCAAAGTCGTCGTTTTCGACTTGAAACATGTAAACGAAGCCTTACTTGCCCATAACGCCAAACCCGTTGATGGAATCATTGGTGCTGATATCTTAAAAAAATCGAAAGCGATAATTGATTACGACAAAAAATGTATTTATCTAAAAAAGAAAAAGCACTGAGAACACCCAGCGCTTTATTTTTATATAGATCAGAAGCTTAGAGCTCTAATGCTTTTTTAACATTATTATCCATTAACAATTCTTCCGGGCTTTCCAATGCCTCTTTAATGGCCACTAAAAATCCAACCGATTCCTTTCCATCGATAATACGGTGGTCATACGACACGGCTACATACATAATTGGAGCAATAGCGATGGCACCATCTCTAGCGATAGGACGCTCAACTATATTGTGCATTCCTAAAATAGCACTCTGAGGTGGATTGATAATCGGAGTAGATAACATAGAGCCAAAAACCCCTCCATTAGTGATGGTAAAAGTACCACCGGTCATTTCATCTACCGTAATCTCGCCTTCACGTGCACGAATAGCCAATCGTTTCACTTCGGCTTCAATACCTCTAAAGGTAAGATTCTCAGCATTTCTGATTACAGGAACCATTAATCCTTTTGGGCCGGAAACCGCAATACTTATATCACAGAAATCATAGGAAACCATCTCTTTACCATCAATCATCGAATTCACCGCCGGATACATTTCCAAAGCTCTAACTACGGCTCTCGTGAAAAAGGACATAAAGCCCAACCCTACGCCATGCTTACTTTTGAAATCTTCTTTGTACTCGTCTCTAAGTTTAAAAATAGCACTCATGTCCACTTCATTAAAAGTAGTCAACATAGCGGTTTCATTTTTCGCGGAAACCAAACGTTCTGCAACCTTTCTACGTAGCATGGACAATTTTGACCTCGTCTCTCCACGACTTCCTCCAGTTGGAGTACCCATGGAAGGAACAGCGTTTACCGCATCTTCCTTGGTGATTCTTCCATCCCGACCTGAACCTGAAACCGATTTAGAATCGATTCCTTTCTCTTCCAATATTTTTTTGGCAGCGGGTGATGGCACCCCAGAAGCGTATGTTTCCTTTGCTTGACTAGGTTGTGGAGCTTTTTCACTATCCTTTTTATTGGCAGTACTTTTGTTTTGCTCCTTCAATTCTTTTTCTGCATTTCCTTCAGATCCCTCATCGCCGCCAGATGTTGAACTCGCCGCTTCACTTGCTCCGTTTGGTTTTGCAGCACTGGTATCTATCAAGCACACAATGGCACCCACCGCAACGGCGTCGCCAACCTCCGCCTTTAAGGTTATAGTTCCACTGGCCTCGGCAGGCAATTCTAAGGTTGCCTTATCAGAATCGACTTCAGCGATCGCCTGGTCCTTTTCTACATAATCTCCATCTTCAACTAACCATTCCGCTATTTCTACCTCTGTGATAGATTCCCCTGGGGAAGGAACTTTCATTTCTAGAATCATTCTTTCTATAATTTGGTATATTATTTTTATTCTTTTGGTTTGGACATATTGTCCTTTGTCTTATCAAAGACATAATCAATGACCTGTTGATGGCGTTTTTTGGACCGTACCGCACTACCAGCTGCAGGAGCCGCATAAAAACGTCTAGAAGCTACCCTGAATTTTTGCACATCACTAAAATGCATGAGCAAATGACTCCAAGCCCCCATGTTCCTAGGTTCTTCCTGAGCCCATACCAAGTCATCGGCATTTTCATATTTCGCGATAATCGCTTTCATTTGTTCTTCCGGTAACGGAAACAATTGTTCCACACGTACCAGGGCTACATCTTCGCGTTCCAATTCTTCCTGGACAGCTAACAGGTCATAATAAAATTTACCGGTACAGAATACTAAACTTTTAACCTTTTTAACATCTGCAGAGGCGTCATCAATAACTTCTTGAAAACCTCCATTTGCCAAATCGGTAACTTTTGAAACTGCTTTTGGGTGTCTCAACAAACTTTTGGGCGTAAAAATAATCAACGGCTTTCTAAAATTCGCCTTCATCTGTCGTCTCAGAATATGGAACATCTGAGCAGGTGTGGTAACATCGGCAATGTACATATTGTCCCTTGCACATAATTGCAGGTAACGCTCCATTCTAGCAGAAGAGTGTTCCGCTCCTTGACCTTCATAACCATGTGGCAATAACATTACCAACCCGTTTTGAAGTTTCCATTTATCCTCCGCCGCAGAAATATATTGATCGATCATGATCTGCGCGCCATTACTGAAATCGCCGAATTGTGCTTCCCAAATGGTAAGCGTATTAGGACTGGCCATTGCGTACCCATAATCAAAACCTACAACCCCGTATTCCGACAAAAGCGAATTATAAATTTGGAATTTTGCCTGTTGTTCCGATAGCTGGTTCAACAAAATCACTTCCTCTTCACTTTCCTCCACCTTCATCACCGCATGACGATGCGAAAACGTACCTCTCTCTACATCTTGACCGGACATACGCACAGCGAAACCTTCTTCCAAAAGAGTACCATAGGCCAGTAACTCGCCCATGGCCCAATCAAGATTGTCAGATTCAAAGTACATGTTCTTACGGTCGTTGACCAGTTTTTCAACCTTACGCAAGAACTTTTTCCCCTTAGGCAATTCTGTGATTACCTTGGCAATTTTAGTAAGCTTTTCCTTGTCAAAAGTGGTATCGACAGGATCCATCATTTCCCATTCCCTGACGTTTTCAAACCCTTTCCACTCATCGGCCATAAAAGGCGTAATAATGGTCTTATCCTCTTTTCTGGAATCTTCTAGTTTTTCCTCTAAAGAATCTTTATACTGTTTTTCAAGTTCGGACACATACGAATCATCGATGATGCCCTCTTGAATTAACCGTTCTGCATAAATATCCCTGGGGTTCTTATGCTTTGCGATTGCTTTATATAATTTAGGTTGGGTAAATCGTGGTTCATCTCCTTCATTATGCCCATATTTTCGATATCCCAACAAATCGATGAATACATCGCTGGCAAAACGCATCCTATACTCCAATGCAAAAAGCGATGCATGAACAACTGCTTCTGCATCATCTGCATTCACATGCAACACCGGACTCAAAGTTACTTTCGCAACATCTGTACAGTAAGTAGATGTTCTTGCATCCAAATAATTGGTAGTAAACCCAATTTGGTTATTGACCACAATATGGATGGTTCCACCGGTTTTATACCCATCAAGGTTGGCCATTTGCACCACCTCATATACGAGCCCTTGACCGGCAATGGCAGCATCGCCATGAACTACAATTGGTAAAACTTTTGAGAAATCATCTTGGTAATGCGCGTCTTGCTTTGCCCGTGCAATGCCTTCAACAACCGCCCCAACCGTCTCTAAATGAGATGGATTAGGAGCAATGTTCATTTTTATTTGATTGCCGTTATCAGATTTTCTATCGGATGTCCACCCTAGGTGATACTTAACGTCACCATCAAATATCTCTTGCTCATAATCCTTACCATCGAACTCGCTAAAGATATCTTTTGCAGACTTTCCGAAAATATTGGTCAACACATTCAACCTTCCGCGGTGGGCCATCCCCATCACAAATTGCTTAACGCCCATCTCGGCCGCACGCTCTACAATTACATCAAGGCCTGGAATCAACGATTCGTTTCCTTCTAGAGAAAATCGCTTTTGACCCACATATTTTGTATGCAAAAACGTTTCGAAAGAAATGGCGTGATTCAATTTTTTCAGAATATGCTTTTTTCGGTCTGGATTAAAATCAGGATGGTTGTCGTTGACATTGATCCAGTCCTGTATCCACTTTACCCTATCGGGATTACGGATGAACATATATTCAACACCGATAGCATCGCAATAAATGCTTTGTAAGTGCCTAATAATTTCTTTTAGGGGGCTTGGCCCTATTCCGATTATATCACCGGCATTGAAAACCGTTTCCATATCCGAAGGTTCCAATCCGAAATTCTGGATCTCCAAGGTAGGCTCGTAGTGCCGTCGCTCACGTACCGGGTTTGTTTTCGTAAACAAATGCCCACGACTTCTATAGCCGTCAATTAATCGAATTACCTGAAATTCCTTCTGAAGGGATTCCGGCATTTCACTCTTGGCCCCATTAACCATTACGGTCGTGCGGGCTTCATCAATATCCAGCTCATCCAAAGAACTTTCCATACCAAAGTCAAAGCCTTGAAAAAAAGCTCTCCAACTAGGTTCTACACTGTCCGGATTTACTAAATACTTGTCATATAGCTCTGAAAAAAAGGAGGTATGAGCGGTATTCAAAAAGGAATATTTATCCATGAATTACTTTCTGTATCTTTAGAATAAATTTGAGCAAAAATACAACATTTACAATATTTAACGGAAGAATGTGGGGTATTATTGAAAAAAATAAAACTTTCAAACAAAAAAAATAAATGGGGCTAAAAAAAACACTATTCATGATTGCTGTTGGCCTCAATACTTCTATCGCAATCTGTCAAATTTCGAGCAATGGCACCGATTTTTGGAATCGTGTACGGTTTGGAGGCACCGTTGGTCTAGGTTTTACCAATAACGGCTTTAACGGTTCCATATCGCCAAGTGCCATTTACCAGTTTACTGATCAATTTGCCGCCGGAACTAGTTTAAGTTTTAATTATGCCAAGTTCAATGATGACAAATTCTTAGCCTACGGCGGAAGTATTCTATCCTTATTCAATCCTATTCCTCAACTTCAATTTTCTTCAGAATACGAGCAATTGAGAATAAATAGAACACTTAACACAGGTACGATAAATATTGAGGATAATTATTGGTTGACCGCTCTATTTGTAGGAGTAGGATATAGCACCTATAACGTAACCTTTGGTTTACGGTATGATTTATTGTACGACGACAACAAAAGCATATATGGCAACGCCTTAATGCCTTTTGTACGCGTATACTTTTAATTTATTGGAGTATATTTGATTCACCAACTGACCAATTCAAATGAACAAGTTAAAAAACAGATATCTATCCCTTGATGTTTTCAGGGGATTGGATGTTGCCCTGATGATTATCGTTAATTCCCCTGGAAATGGCGACACCAGTTTCGCACCGTTGAAGCATGCAGAGTGGCATGGATTCACCCTGACCGACCTAGTTTTTCCGACCTTTTTGTTCGTAGTAGGCAATGCCATGAGTTTCAGTATGAAAAAATATGAAGCCATGGGTGATGCCGCCTTTTTCAAAAAAGTACTGAGGCGCTTTAGCATCATATTTCTATTGGGATTCTTAATGTATTGGTTTCCATTTTTTGAAAATGGAGATTTAAAGCCACTGGCAGAAACCCGAATTTTTGGTGTTTTACAGCGTATTGCCCTGTGCTACCTTTTTGCTTCCATTTTACTGTATTATTTCAAAACACGAACCGTAATCATATTCAGTGCATTGGCATTGGTAGCTTACCATATTCTCCTATTAGCTTTTGGTGACCTTACCTTATTGGGCAATGCCGTATTAAAACTAGATAAATTTCTTATCGGCGCCGATCATATGTACCATGGTAACGGTGGTGTAGCATTTGATCCGGAAGGATTATTAAGCACATTGCCCGCCATAGTGAACGTAATAGCCGGGTACCTTACAGGTAAATTCATTCAGAAGAACGGTCAGAATTATGAAACAATCGCCAAACTCCTTATGGCCGGTTGTGTTCTGGTGCTAGCAGGCTTGGCTTGGGACTTACTTTTACCCATCAACAAAAAGTTATGGACGAGTTCTTTTGTGCTTTTAACCTCTGGAATAGACCTCTTTGTCATCGCCATACTGGTCTACTTATTGGACATGTCCAAAACCTATAAATGGACGTACTTCTTCGAAGTCTTTGGAAGAAACACGCTTTTTATTTATCTACTGTCAGAACTATTCGTGATTAGCTTGTTTGAAATTTCAATGAAAGGAACCAGTGCCTATAATTGGATTGCAGATAACATCTTCATTGCAACCGCAGGAGATTATATGGGGTCCTTTTTGTTCGCCCTTTGGATTATGCTGACTTGTTGGCTTGTAGGTTATATTATGGACAAGAAGGGAATATATGTAAAAGTTTGATGTGCATGATTTAAAAAATCAAAATGTACGTTTATTTATATTTATTCCTGAACCACACTTTTTGATATTCCCGTTTTAGAATTAAAAAAGCCATTTGACCCGAAACCTCAACGGCATCGGTCATTTCAATATGTTGAAATTCTTTTTCCGGAATATCTATGACATAAAGCACATTTAGATAGTCCTGAAATCTTTCCATCATCAAGAAATAGATTTTTTCAACAATTACTTTAATCAGCTCATCACGTTTGATATCGTTAGGTATATTCAAGGGATTATTGGCTAACGTAAAATCCTTTTGCAATTGCAGCACCAAACTTTCATACAATACTTGCTTCTCGGACAACTCTAGTAATTGCCTACTATTCTGAACTTCGTACTCCATACACGGATTTGAAAAGAGAAATTACTGCTTGTAAACAACACCTTCTTTCATTACAAAGGAAACATTTTCTAGGGTATTCACATTGTCCAAAGGATTATCTACCACCGCAACAATATCGGCAATATAGCCCTGCTTTAACTGTCCCAACTCATTTTCCATACCCAATAGTTGGGCATTGGTCATCGTAGCCGAACGCAAAGTTTCGATAATGGGCATACCTGCTGCATGCATATACCCAAACTCCTTAGCGTTATCACCATGCGGGGAAACTCCAGAATCCGTTCCAAACGCAATAGGAACTCCTTTTTTATAGGCGCGTGCAAAAGTTGCATTAAGAAGCGGCCCTATCTCCAAGGCTTTTTTCGCCACAACAGGCGGTAGATAGCCCGGTATTTTTGCCAAACGTGCGGCTTCTTGTCCCGCAGAAATAGTCGGTACCATATAGGTGTTTTTTTCAATCATCAGGTCCATCGTTTCGTCTGACATCATGGTGCCGTGCTCAATCGTTTTTATACCTGCTTTGACAGCTCTTTGCATACCTTCGTCACCATGGGCGTGTGCAGCGGTAAGCATTCCATAATCATTAGCCGTTTCAACAATCGCTTTTATTTCCTCAAAAGTGAATTGTGGGTTTTGACCATTTTTAGCAACACTCAAAACCCCGCCCGTAGCTGTTATCTTAATAACATCCGCTCCATCTTTATAGCGTTGTCTAACGGCTTTCCTTCCATCTTCCGCTGAATTTACGACGCCATCCTTTGGTCCTGGATCACCCATTAAATCATCTCTGACCCCGTTGGTTGGATCCGCATGCCCCCCCGTACTTGCAATAGATTTGCCCGCCGTAAATATTCTTGGTCCGACCACAGTGCCCTTATTTATGGCGTTCCGCAATGCTATATTCACTCCTGAACCTCCTAAATCGCGAACTGTTGTAAATCCCGCCATTAGTGTTCTTTTTGCATAAACTGTAGATTGTAAAGCAACATCCGCTTCGTTTTTAGTGAACCGCTCTAGATATCTCGAAGGGCTCGATTCGCTTTCAATATGAACGTGCATATCTATAAATCCAGGCAAAACCGTACTTGACTTTAAATCTACTATTTTGTCATCCGCAGTTCCTGAAACGTATCCATTCAAAATACTTTTGATTTTATTCCCTGAAACTACAATGGTTTTTTGGGATTGTAGCTTTCCGGATTTCATATCCAAAATTTTACCACATTGAAGATACGTATCCTGTGCATTGACGGTTAAAACAACAAAAAACAAAGTAACTAGTAATTTCAAATTCATAAGGTTGGTTTTTAGAATAAAATAAGGGGAAATATAGCCATATTTCCCCTTATTACCATGTTTTCTAATATTGAAAATCAGTCACGTATCTTTTGCTCCCAAATCCAAGCATACTTCATAGCATCTTCTAAAGAATATTCCGCTTTCCAACCTAAAACTTCATTGGCCTTAGTGGTATCAGCATAGGCTTCTGTAATATCACCCGGACGCCTATCCACAATTTTATAATTCAATTTTCTACCAGAAACCTTTTCAAAACTTTGAATAGCCTCTAATACAGAACTTCCTTTACCCGTACCCACATTGAATACTTCGTAATTCTTTTCGTTCTTACCCTCCAACAAACGCTCCAAGGCAACTACATGGGCTTTTGCCAAATCTACCACATAGATATAATCACGAATACAGGTACCATCGGGCGTTGGATAGTCATCACCGAAAACTGAAAGTTCATTTCGCAATCCGATACCTGTTTGGGTAATAAACGGCACCAAATTTTGGGGAACACCTTTAGGCAGCTCACCAATTTCCCCGCTTGGGTGTGCACCCATCGGATTAAAATAACGAAGAGCAATCGCATTCAGACCTGGTGTTACTTTGCAGGTATCCGCAATTATCTCCTCACCCATTTGTTTCGTGTTTCCGTAAGGTGATTCGGCCACCTTAACCGGAGCATCTTCGGTAATCGGCATTTTATCAGCTTGGCCGTAAACGGTACAGGAAGAACTAAAAATAAAACTTGCTTTATTCTTTTTACAGAGTTCCTTTAAAATATAAACCAGTGTACCGATATTGTTCTCGTAATACAACAATGGTTTTTCCACACTCTCCCCTACTGCCTTTGAAGCGGCAAAATGAATGACCCCAATAACGTCTTGATGTCTTTTAAAGAAATCTACTACCTTATCCTTTTCTCTTAAATCCAACTTTTCAAAAAGCGGCTTTTTACCGGTAATGGCCTCTATTCCATTTAAAACTTCCTCGTCAGAATTAGAGCAATCATCAATAATAATGACCTCGAACCCTTTTTGCTGAAGCTCCACTACGGTATGGGAACCTATAAACCCTAATCCTCCTGTAACGAGTACTTTCATTTTTTAAAATTTACTGTCAACATCAAAGTTAAAAATAGTGAGCACTAACCATTCACAAAACCGATGACCATGTTGGTAATATGGTTAATCTGTTCATCATCCAATTCCGTGTGCATGGGCAAGGAAATGACCTCCTTCACCAATGCATTAGTCACCGGAAAATCCTCTTCATTATACCTATCGTCCAAATAGGCCTTTTGTTTGTGCAAGGGAATCGGATAATACACGCCGCAAGGAATTCCGTTCTCATTCAAATGCTTCACCAAGGCATCCCTTTTTCCATTGGTGATTTTCAAGGTATATTGATGAAAAACATGACAATCACATACATCGCAAATTTCCTCACACTCATTTACGGTCTTGGGCGTAATGATATATTCCTGACCTTCAAATGCTTTTGAATAGGCACGCGCTGCGTTTCTTCTAGCCTCACAATAGCCATCCAACTTTGGAAGTTTGGCCCTTAAAACGGCCGCTTGTATAGAATCTAATCGAGAGTTCACGCCCACCACGTCATGATGATAACGTTCGTACATACCATGGTTTACGATTCCTCTAATGGTGTGTGCCAGATCATCATCATTGGTAAAAATGGCACCTCCATCACCATAACATCCTAAATTTTTAGATGGAAAAAAGGAGGTGGCCCCAACATGACCCATGCTGCCGGCCATGTGTTTTTTTCCGTTTTTTGATAGGTATTTAGCACCTATGGCCTGTGCATTATCCTCAATTACAAATAAGTTGTGCTTTTTAGCTAAGTCCAAAATCGCATCCATATTGGCACACTGCCCGAACAAATGAACAGGAACAATGGCCTTGGTCTTAGGTGTAATCGCCTTTTCTATTGCTTCTATGTCGATATTAAAAGTATCGGGATAGACATCTACCAAAACCGGGGTCAATTGTAGTAAGGCAATGACCTCAACCGTGGCCGCAAAGGTAAAATCTGCCGTAATCACCTCATCCCCTGGTTTTAAGCCCAGCCCCATCATTGCTATTTGCAATGCATCTGTACCATTGGCACAAGGTATTACATGTTTTACCCCTAAGTATTCTTCCAATTCCTTTTGAAAAGCTTGAACTTCAGGGCCGTTTATAAAAGCCGAGGTTTCTAATATTTGAGCTATTGATGCGTTTACTTGATCCTTTATTTCTAGGTATTGACCGTTCAGGTCTACCATTTGTATCTTTTTCATTCTTTGAAATTACATGAAGTGATACAAAAATACGAAACGGCCGACACTAATTTTATGGAAAGAAACGTAATTTAGCCCAAAAGCATCGGTTTGTCCTTTCTCTATAATCTTATTGTATCAGCCGCCTCGGTAATCTTAAAGTTATTGGCTCTAATAAATCGTAAATTATCCCTTTTTGTTAAGGGTAGAAAAGAAACGATTTCAATCATAAAGAAAAATGTATCAGAAAAGGATAGGGTTATTTGGATACATGCCGCTTCATTGGGAGAATACGAACAAGGACTGCCGGTCATGGAGAAATTGAAGGACTTGTACCCGAGCCATAAAATTGTACTGACTTTTTTCTCTCCATCGGGATACGAAGTGAAAAAAAATACTACTGCCGCCGATGCGGTATGTTACCTACCCATAGACACTAAAAAAAATGTAAAAGTATTTTTAGAGGTTCTGCATCCTGAAATAGCCATCTTTATCAAATATGAAATTTGGCCTAACTATTTAAAATTCCTTAAAGAGAAGAACATACCCACCTTACTCATATCTGCCTTGTTCAAAGAACAGCAAATTTATTTTAAAGGTTATGGTTCCTTTATGCGTAAAGCGCTAACCAATTTTACCCATTTTTTTGTACAGAACGAAAAATCGAAGAAACTGCTAAATACCATAGGATTTGAAAATGTAACGATTGCAGGGGATACCCGTTTTGATCGCGTAACGGAAATTCTAGATCGTGACAACTCCCTTGATTTTATGCGGAAATTCAAGAATGAAAAATTATGTTTTGTAGCCGGAAGTACTTGGCCAGAAGATGAAAAAATCATAGTTGATTATATCAACCAAAGCAAACATCCGATTCAATTCGTGATTGCTCCGCATACGATGAAAGCGAAACATATTGAATCTATTAAAAATTCCCTTCAAAAATCAGTTATCCGCTATTCCGAACTTCAAGATACTGATCCAGAAGATTACAATGTCCTTATTATTGATACTATCGGACTTTTAACCAAAATATATAGTTATGCCGATGTCGCCTATGTGGGCGGTGGTTTTGCCACAGGGTTACATAATACTCTAGAACCCGCTGTTTTCGGAATCCCAGTAATCATAGGTCCAGAATATAATGGTTTTGCAGAAGCGGAACAATTGGTTGAACTGAAAGGTGTGTTAACTATAAAAGATGCTTCTGAATTTAAAACTATAATGGACCGTTGTTTGGGAGAAGATAACTTTAGGAGTAAGACCGGAGAAATCAACCATCACTATATCCAAAATAATAGAGGGGCAACTGGAGAAATAATGGATACCATACATTCCATCATAGAATAGATTGCGCAAAAACAGAGACTTTCATTAGTCATTCCCGATTCTAAAAAGGGATAATCGGCTCTCGAAAATCTACCCCTAATATCAAGGAATTAAACATTCTAAAATCTTCGAAAGACACTTTATAAAGACAATTTTAAACGTTTGTCGATTTAATTCCTTATTTTACAGTACCTTATAACTTAATCCATATCTTTAATTCAGAACCAATACAACTATGATTATGGAACAAGAACTTTCCCCTAGCGTTAAAATGCTTAACGGCTTTCTAAAATTAATGATCGCTTGTTTAATAGGAATTTTAATAGCTATTCCACTAGCAGGTTTAGCGGATTGGATAGGATTAATTTAGTTAAAAAAATTAAAATCCCTTCTGTCAGTTTAAAATAAAGCATCATTGCACACTTTATCCGAAATCGGACGAAGTGGGCAATTTTTCGATAAAAAGCTCATTCTCTACTTGTCAAAGTTCTAAAAAACAGTATTTTACAACTCTAAAGTATCCTTTTACAACAATTTTTAATTTAAGGTCATAACAACCCATAGCTTTAATAGATATAACTTTAAAGTAGGTAGTTATGAATCATTTATCATTTAAAACTGGGGTAGAGTCTTATCTATCCGTACTAATTATTGCAATGAACGCTTTTTTAGCCGTAGTTGTAGTTGGAACTTTCCTATCCCTTATAGGGGTAGTATAATTTTTTTAAACCATGCCCATGTTATTAAAAAAATTATTTTAATCTAGTTCCCTTCAACGGGTCTTCTAGATGAATTTAAAGCAAAGAGCCACCCCAGATGAGTGGCTCTTTTAATTATTTATTTCAATATCTATTTTTTTAGAGATTTTGAATTTTGATGTTGACACCTTTTTCTTAGCACTTCTTTTCCAAATATCCAATATCTCTAGTGAGAAGGGAATTGTTTGCCAAATCGTGGGATAATACTTTATGTTTTTCATGTGGATGCTTCTTTAATCTATAGCTGACAAAGTTCAACCAAATCCAAAGCAAGTACAACTAGAGAATTATCAATCATCTATGCCTAATTACCTCTGATTAACCATTAACGAGGGCAATTAATCATTAATTAAGACCATACCTTTTCCTAATGCTAATTTGCAAATAACATCAACTTTAAAAATAAGTACATCACCTAAAGCACAAAAGAAGCTTCAATTTTAAAATCTATTTTTTATAGTTTCGATAACACTACCACAGGTCATCATCTGATCTCCATAATAGGGATTTCTAATTTCCTTTTCAGAACTTAGCCAAAATGCACCCTTATTGTTATTTGCCATGGGACATTTTTGAACGAAAATATTATTAGTTAGCGTGCCAATATTCATGACCACGGGCACCATATTCTCATTCAATACCACAAAATGCTCCCGTTGCCTTTCAAGGGATTCGGATTTAGAAATAGCTTCCAGTCTTTGAATAATTGTCGAAATATGGGACTTTTCCATGGTATTTACATCCGATATTGGTAAGGATTCAAGTTGGTCTTTGGTGGCGGTAGCAGCACTAGAAATTAATTCTTGATTACTTTCCACAAAAGCATCCTTCATGACTAAATATTCCTGTAAAACAACCAAGAACTCCTTTTGAAAACTTTCCGGAAAACTCATTTTCATCATGGGCGCATCGTCGACTGAATCTTTCGCTGCATTTTGATTCATCATGGATTGTTTTCCTTGCAGTTGCGCCGCCGCATCTACCGTGAAGGTTCCGTTCGTAACAATTTCCTCTCCAGATTGGAGTCCGTCCACCACCTCGTACCTATCTCCGCTTCGGGTGCCCAAGGTAATTTCCCGCATTTGAAAAATAGGCTCATTAGGCCGGGTCTTCACATAGACCAACGAACGCTCCCCTGTCCACATCACGGCAGAAGCGGGAATGGTCAACTCGGATGACGTTTCGTTACCGGCGTTCTCTATCTGACCTTTAACGAACATCCCCGGCTTTAACTTACCCGCTTTATTGTTCAACGTAGCGCGTACGGTCACCGTATGGCTTTGCGTACTTAATACCGGATCTATAAAGGACACCTCCGCTTCAAAGGTTTCATTCGGGTAGGCATTGGAGACAATGTTGATTTTTTGGCCTTTTTTGAATTGGGAAATCTGATTTTCATACGCATCGAATTCCGCCCAAACGGAATTCAAATTACTCACCTTTAAAAGCGGCTGTCCTTGTTTTACATAATCCCCTTCCGCGGCCATTTTTTCTGAAACCGTACCGGAAACCGTGGCATAAATGGGAAAATTCTCCCGTACTTTCCCGGAAGTCTCGATAGCACTGATCTGCGCTTCAGAAAGTTTCCATAACTTCAATTTGTTCCTTACCGCATTGTATAAATAGGGTTGGGATTCCTTAAGGGAAAAAGCGGTGATCAATTCTTGCTGGGTCGCGACAAGTTGAGGGGAATAGATGGTGGCCAATAATTGTCCGGTACGGATCTCCTGTCCTTCATAATCAATATACAATTGTTCAAATCTGCCATCAAAATAGCTGGCCTGTATCGAATTTTCTTCTTCGTTCATTTTGATTTTTCCGGACAGTGTGAGAGTGTTCCCAACATCGGCAGAACCCTCCCCAACAATGGTCGTCCTTACATTCGCCAGAGCCATCGCGTTGGGTGTCATTTTGATTTCGTTTAGGGCCAAGCCATCCGAGGAGGATTCGGCAGGAATCAGATCCATCCCACATATAGGACAATCCCCAGGTTCTGGTTGCATAATTTGCGGATGCATGGAGCAGGTCCACATTGCGGTCGTAGCCTCACCAGAATGGTCGTGATCAACGCCTTTACCCGAAGTTGAATCGGTAGTGGTTCCAAAAAGCAACCAACCGACGAAGAGTCCACCGAAAACGGCAATGATGATGTATACGATATTTCTATTCATTATTTCTGTTTTAAATCTTTAAAAAGTGTCTTCTTATTTATTCTCAAGACGCTTGATCATTGCTTTCATCTCTTCAATCTCCTTTTTTTGCGCTTTGATGATACTCTCGGCAAGCTCTTTTACCTCCGGATCTTTAATATCGGCTCTTTCGCTGGTTAAAATTGCGATGGAATGATGTGGAATCATCGCCGTCATCCAAAGTACATCACCAATAATAGGTGCTTGGCTACGTACCAATCCTAAAGCGGATACAAACAATGTGATACTTCCTAAAATAATGGCCATATTCTTTTTTTTGTTGGTGTACATGTTCTTCATAGCAACGAACATGATAATCGCCATGGTCGAAATACCCAAACAGGTCATGCAGAATCTGGTGAGGCTAAAATACACGTGATCCAATTCATACGTATTTAAGTACATGGTAATATACATAGCGATGAAGGAGGCGGCTAACATGCCCATGAACTTTGTATATGTGTTCTGTGCTTTCATAAATCTATTTTCAATTATTTCATGATTCTATTTTATAATTTTCCGAATCGTTGGAGAACTAGTGAACCACAGCACGAATCCGCTTAACACTGTAATCAGTCCCAACAAGGAAAAGGCTCTGAGCAACAGGGTGTTGAAATCATCCCTACCTTGATAATCCATCGTGTGGGTCATCCAAAGAAAATCGAACCAACGCCAATCCCGGTGTCGTAGGGTTTGAAAAGCCCCGTCTTTCTCAGAAACGTAGGCGACAATGTTCTCAGGCGTCTCATAGGCTATTACATAGGCGGGTAAGGGCCTACCCCGATATTCGCTATGGTTCCCTACCGTTTCCAAGCGCTCGACCGACCGCACTTTTAATTCGGGGTTCATATGGTGTTCCGCGATTATTAAGGCTTCCTCTTGGGTTATGTCGGTTTTTAGCGCTCCGGTACGGGCATTGAACAACTGACTTTTATTGATCCAGTAAAAAGGTGCCCCGTCTATATTCCGAAGCTCCAACGATGTCACTTGTTCACCTGAGTTTACCGCATTTGGACTCACCAAATTTTCAAAGGCGGGATGTTCCATAGAAGTTCTTCGGAATTGATCTCCATGGATTTCGTCAATATCGGTCCAACTAAAATACAGTCCACTGATGGTCCACATCAAAAACTGGATACCTAAAAAAATACCCAGGTACCTGTGGGTCTTCCTGATGCGTTTTGCCGTCTTCCTATTTACCAACATAGCCATTAATCAATTTTCTTTCCTCTTAAACGTAAAGCGTTCGCAATAACAGATACCGAACTAAAACTCATGGCCAATGCCGCAATCATGGGAGACAGTAAAATTCCGAAAAAGGGATATAAAACTCCGGCGGCAATAGGTACCCCTAACGTATTGTAGATCATAGCGAAAAATAGATTTTCCTTGATGTTCTTCATGACCGCTTCGCTTAAATTACGAGCTTTGACGATCCCGTGTAAATCTCCTTTGACCAAGGTAATCATAGCGCTTTCAATAGCGACATCGGTCCCGGTACCCATGGCGATACCGATATCGCTTTTCGCCAATGCAGGGGCATCATTGATACCATCACCGGCCATGGCGACGATTTTTCCAGCCTTTTGGAGTTTTTCCACCTCTTGTAGTTTCTGTTCCGGCAACATGCCCGCCTTAAAATCTGTCAAATTCAACTCTTGAGCTACGGCCTGCGCGGTATTTTGATTATCCCCGGTCAACATGATGACCTCGATACCTTTGTTCTTTAGTTCCTTTATGGCCTTGGCACTGGTCTTTTTTATTTTATCGCCAATGACGACATACCCAGAAACTTTTCCATCTATGGATAGGTAGGACACCGTCTTCCCTTGTTTCTGGAATGCACTTGCCTCCTCTTTCATTGCCGATGTCACCTCAGCGTTCGCATGGGTCATCATTTTTGAATTCCCCAAGTGAAGTTTTTTTCCTTCTATGATACCCTCTACCCCTTTACCGGTCACGGCATTGAAATCCTTGGGATTACCTATCGCCACCTTTTTTTCCTTACCGTACTGGATGGTGGCTGCCGCCAATGGATGCTCACTGGAACTGTTCAAAGATGCTATAAAATGTAGTAATACATTTTCGTCGAATCCGGACTCAAAAGTACCCACTTTTTCTACGGTGGGCTTCCCTTCTGTAATGGTTCCCGTTTTATCGATGATCAAGGTCGTTACTTTATCCATTTTTTCCAAGGCGTCCGCATTTTTAATGAGCACCCCATTTTGTGCACCTTTACCAACACCTACCATAATGGACATAGGAGTAGCCAATCCTAAGGCACAAGGGCAGGCAATAATCAATACGGCTATGGCATTGACCAAAGCATACACATACACAGGTTCTGGTCCCCAAATAGCCCAAACTACGAAGGTAATTATGGAAATAATCACAACGATAGGCACAAAATAACCAGACACCGTATCGGCCAACTTTTGAATAGGAGCCCGACTACGGCTCGCGTCATTGACCATTTGAATGATTTGGGAAAGCAAGGTATCCGACCCTACTTTTTCCGCTTTCATCAAAAAAGATTGATTACCGTTGATGGTACCACTGTTGATTTGATCACCAACCAATTTTTGTACAGGTACAGGTTCTCCGGAAATCATGGATTCATCAATGGAGGAACTTCCTTCCGTAATCACTCCATCCACCGGAATCTTATCTCCCGGTTTTACTTTTAGGATATCCCCTATCGCAATTTTATCGATGGCAACCACAACTTCTTCCCCATTCACAACCTTTATTGCCTTATTGGGGGCCAACTTCAATAATTCCTTTACGGCAGAACTCGTTTTACTGTGTGCCCGGGCTTCGAGTACCTGACCCATTAAAACTAAAGTCAAAATCACAGTGGCCGCTTCAAAATAGACATGAACCGCGCCGGATTCCGTTTTGAACTGAGCAGGAAAAAAGTCAGGTATCAACATCCCGAAAACACTGAATAACCAGGCGACACCCGCTCCAATACCGATAAGCGTAAACATGTTCAAGTTCCATGTTTTGATACTTCTATAGGCCCGCTGAAAGAACATCCAAGTGGCGTAAAAAACCACCGGAATGGAAAGTACAAATTGCACCCAGTTCCAGCGTTTCTGATCCAGAATGCCGTATAAAGGATTATCGGGAATCATCTCACTCATAGCGATTAGGAAAATGGGCAAGGTAAATCCTAATGCCAACCAAAACTTCTTCAGGAGCTTTTGATACGTTTTCTCTTCAGCAGAGGTATCCGGTTTTACGGGAACGAGGTCCATCCCGCAGATGGGGCAACTACCGGGCTCATCTTTAACCACTTCAGGGTGCATGGGACATGTCCATTCCTCGTGTGCACCGGTATTGGCACTATGCTCTTCCACCAAATCCATCCCACAAACGGGACAATCGCCCGGTTTATCATAGGTTTTGTCGCCTTCGCAGTGCATGGGGCAGTAGAACACACCGGAACCCCCATCACTGGATTCCTTCGTTTTACCTTCCCCATTTTTCTTAAGGGAGGAAGGGTGCGGCTGTTCTCCAAGCATATGAATGCTATAGCCACCCCCGTCCTTTTCCAAAGCTTGCTTAAATTTTTCAAGCGGGATATGGGATTCCATTTCTATGGTCGCCTCCGCTTTCTCCAAATCTACGGAAACCGTGTCCACTCCGTCCACTTTGGACAGCGTTGTCTCCACATGGCCTCTGCAGCCGTTACAACTCATTCCGTTAATCGCATAGGTGTGTTTCATAGAAGTGTTTTTAATTCTTTGTTAAACAACAGGGTCCTTCACAGCTTGTGAAATGGTCTATGTCTTGTTATTGGATAACCTCGACTACTTTACCACAGGTCAACATTTTATCCCCGTAGTACGGATTCTTAATGTCCTCACTTGTAGACACCCAGTACCCTCCTTTACCTTCAAAGGCCATAGGGCAGAATTGCTTGTACATGGTGCCACTAGCCAAGGATTCCTTGAACATGGGTTCCATTTTTTCCGTAAGATCCGAAAACAACACGCGCTGCTTTTCAAGGGTACTCTCCTGCGCCATAGCTGTCGTTATCGTTTTTAATGCTGCTTGTTCCGCCGTAACTTCTTTGTCGATTTCAGCGGCAATAGCTTGCACTTGCCCCGCATCGGATTGCACCAATGCCGCTCGTAGTTCTTGATAGTTGTTAAAAAGCGATGATACCGTTTCATTGGAGAAAGTGGTACCGGCGGTTTGTACTACTTCGGTTTCAGGTTGGACCTTTTCTGAATTTTCGGTCACCTTTTGCTTGTTTTCTTTACAGGATACACTTAAAACTAGGGCAAATACTGCTCCTATCGATGTTACTCTTTTCATAGTTATGATATTAAATAATTGATAATTGAACGTTGTTTATAATAAGTTTTTATGGCCTCTATCTGACTCATCTCGAATTTCAACTGCAGCTCTTGAATGTCAAGAAGATCGTTAAAATCGATAGTACCGGTCTCATAATTCTTGATCAGGATTTCTTCGGCATCTTTGGCCTGTTTTAAATTTTGCGCTTGGGTCTCGAATAGGATACGGGCCTGATTGCGTTCTGAAATCGCATTGGCCAAAAGCGTTTTCAGGATGTTCAACCGCTGCTCCTTTTGCGATTGGATTTCCCGCTGCTTCAATTCATTCTGCTTAGAAATCGATTTATAACCTTGATTGAAAATAGGAATGGAGAAGGTAACCATGGGCATGACAATGTCCTTACCGTTATCGCTTGGGTTCATATCGGTACGTTCCGCTACTGGAATATAATCCAATCCAAAGCCCAGCGATGGGGAGCGTTCTTTTTGGTTCAATACTTCCAATTGTGTGACCGATTCATAAAGCTTATCGTATTTCAATACTTCGGGATTGGCCAAAATCGCATCATCCGGATAATCAATATCTTCCGCCGGTAATTCCAATTCAGCAACCACCTCCACGGCCAAGGTCTGACTTTGATTCCTGAGGATATTAAAAGCGGACCTTTCGGCTACATACTCCTCTTGCAAAACCTTTTGTTGCTGTCTCAGTTCATTTTGCCGAATCTGTAGGCGCAACACATCTACTACCGAAGCCTTACCTACTTCCACAGAGGTTAGTGCTAGTTGCTCATAGGTTTGCAACAATTGGATATTCTGGCCCAATACTTCCTGCTTTGCAGTGATGGCATAGAGTGCATAATAGGATTGTGCTACCGAGAGTGCCAATTTACGTTTCGCAATCGCTATCTCAACATATTCAGACTCCGCCATACTGCTCGAATAATTCTCCCTTGCGCTTATGGTACCAAACCAAGGCAACATCTGCGATACCGAAAATCGTCCCTGCTGTGCTCCCAACCTTGTCTCAGGCATACTTCCAAAATAACTTATACCTATTGTTGTGTTGGGTAAGGAATTTACTTCCGCAATTTTCTCCTTGGCAATACCATATCGCAGCTCAGCCGAACTGATCGATGGATTGTTCGATACCGCTTCTTCTATGTAGGACTGGAGTTCTTGTCCGGTAGAAATAAGACAAGAGAATACAGAAAATAGAAGGAAGACCTTTTTCATGAAAACCCCTATGTTAAAATTTTTACTAGTCATTTTATTAATCTTTGTCTATTGTCTCACTTCTATTCTCTTCTGTCTTTTCAACCTTGCCTCTTCCCTCCAACTGTACAGCACCGGAACAATAAAGTAGGAAGTCACATCAATGACCATACCTCCAAAAATTGGGATGGCCATGGGAATCATGATATCACTTCCCTTTCCTGTGGACGTCATGACTGGTAACAGGGCCAAAATGGTGGTAACGGTGGTCATTAGACAAGGGCGTATCCGTTGCTCTGCCGCTTCTAATGCCGCCGAACGAATCTCTTGTATTTCCGTTGGTTTTTCGCGATCAAACGTTTGGGTAAGATAGGTGGCCATGACCACACCATCATCTGTAGCAATCCCAAAAAGAGCGATGAAACCTACCCAAACGGCCACACTCAAATTAATGGTTTTCATTTGGAAAAGATCACGGAGGTTTTCCCCAAAAAAACTAAAGTTCAAGAACCATCCTTGTCCGTACAACCAGATCATAATAAAGCCCCCGGCAAAGGCGACGGCTATTCCGGTAAATACCATCAACGAGGTGGTAACGGACCTAAATTGAAAATAAAGGATGAGAAAAATAATGATCAGGGCCAAAGGCACCACGACGGATAGGGTTTTTTCCGCCCGTAGTTGGTTTTCATAGGTTCCCGTGAATTGATAGCTGATTCCTTTGGGCACGGTTAATTCGCCATTATCGATTTTTTGTTGAATCAGGGACTGTGCATTTTCCACCACATTCACTTCGGCAAAACCATCCAGTTTATCGAAAAGCACATAGCCTACCAAAAACGTATCTTCACTTTTAATGACCTGGGGGCCTTTTTCAAAACGGATATCCACCAATTCGCCCAAAGGTACCGGACTTCCATTGGCCACCGGCACATAAATATTCTCCAAATCGGACGGATTTTCACGTAATTCGCGAGGATATCGTACTCGAATGGCATACCGTTCCCGTCCTTCCACCGTTTGCGTTAAGGGCATTCCGCCTACGGCGACCTGAAGCACTTCTTGAACATCCATGATCGAGATGCCATACCTGGCCAATTGTTCGCGTTTAATATCCATGAGCAAATACGGCTTACCTACAATACGGTCTGCAAATACCGCTTGTTCCTTTACCCCATCGGACTGTTTTAAAATTTCCTCCAGCTTCAGACCAAAGGATTCGATTTCCCGTAAATCTTGACCCTTGACCTTTATCCCCATGGGGGCCCGCATCCCGGTCTGCAACATGACCAAACGGGTTTCTATAGGCTGCAGTTTAGGCGCGCTGGTAATCCCCGGCAATTTGGTGACCCGTATGATCTCGTTCCAAATATCATCTGGAGTATTTATTTCCGGTCGCCAATTTCGATAGTATTCCCCATCCGGATCGGGCACCAAATCTTCACGTGTAGCTGTAGCTTGCAATTGCTCCGGTTGAATCGCCAAATCTTCTTCTACTTCATTGTTCGGATTGATGGTGAATTTACCGTTTCGCAGGACAAAAAGTCCGTCGTCATTTACTTTATACCGCTGGCGTTCCCCGGAAGCATTCCGCATGTACTCGGACTTGTATTGGATCAGGTTTTCGTACATTGAAAGCGGTGCAGGATCCAAAGCGGATTCCGTCCGCCCTGATTTACCGACTACGGTCTCAATTTCAGGAATACTGGCCACGGCCATATCCAATTGTTGGAGGATTCTCTTATTTTCCTCTACCCCGGCATGGGGCATGGAAGTAGGCATCAGCAGAAAAGTACCCTCATTGAGCGACGGCATGAATTCCTTACCGGTATTTTTCATGATTAAAAAGCCCAGTAGCAATACCGTAATCGGTATTAAGAGAAACATTACCCTATGCGCCAAGGCCCATCTTAAGATTCTAGCGTAGTAAGTCTTAAAAAAAGAGAACGCCCCTAAAATGCCAAAACAGATGAGCGATACGAATATCAGGTTGATGAAGATGCTTCGGTTAAACCCTAACGGTCTCCAATATTGGGCCAAAAGAAAAACGATAGCTGCCGAAGAAATAATAACATTGGCAAGGTTTCGATCTACCGAAAAACGATAGTTTGTAACCGAAAAACGGAACGCCTGTTCCGTTCTGGTGGCAAACCAGAATGCAATACCCCCAAAAGCAATAAGAACACTACCCAACCCATAACCGAAGACTACAAACCCGATGCCGCAAAGTACCAAAAAACCATTCCAAATCTTTTTGGTGTTCAGATTGAGCTTCCTTTTACGGAACAAAAATGCGGCAAAGGGCGGAATTAAAAATAGGGCGATGATCAAAGAGGCGGACAAGGCCATGGTTTTCGTAAACGCCAAGGGCCAGAACAACTTGCCTTCAGAACCTACCATCGTAAAAACGGGTATGAAACTGATGATGGTCGTTAAAACAGCGGTGACGATGGCTCCGGAAACTTCGGCAGTCGCATTATAGATAATCTCATTGGTCGTAAATTCGACCCCATTTTCCCGATAACGATATTTTTTATCCTCCATATGCCGAATCATATTCTCGGCGAGAATGACCCCGACATCTACCATGGTCCCAATAGCAATGGCGATCCCGGAAAGTGCCACAATGTTGGCATCCACATGAAATATTTTCATGGTAATGAATACCATCAAAATGGCCACCGGCAATAATCCTGAAATTAGTAGGGAAGCCCTTAAATTGAACACCATGACGATGATGACCAAAATGGTGATCAGGATTTCCATGGTCAAGGCCTCGTTGAGCGTACCCAAGGTTTCCTGTATCAATTCCGTACGGTCATAAAACGGCACTATGGTCAGTTGGGAAGTACGCCCATCTGCCAATTGTTTGGAGGGCAAACCTGAACTCAGTTCCTTTATCTTTTCCTTTACATTATTGATGACTTCCAAGGGATTGGCCCCATAACGTGCCACCACCACACCACCTACCACCTCAGCACCTTCCTTATCCAAAATACCACGGCGTGTAGCCGGACCCAAATGGACTTTGGCGATTTCCTTAATTCGGATGGAGGTGAAATCATTGGAGGTCACCACCGCATTTTCGATATCTTCTATGGATTTTACATAGCCCAATCCACGGATCAGGTATTCGGCCTGGTTCATTTCTAGGGTCTGTGCCCCTATGTCCTGATTGTTTCTCTTTACCGCTTGTACGATATCGGTCAGACCGATGTTGTACTGCCGCATCAATTCTGGATTCACGTCCACTTGATATTCCTGCACATAGCCGCCAATAGACCCTACCTCGGAAACCCCTCCGGCCGAAGAAAGACCATATTTCACATAATAATCCTGAACACTTCGTAATTCCTGAAGGTCCCAGCCGCCAGTCACGTTCCCCTCGGCATCACGCCCCTCCAAAGTGTACCAATAAATCTGTCCCAGTCCCGTAGCATCTGGTCCCAGGGCAGGATTCACATCCTCTGGCAATAGTCCGTTTGGTAGGGAATTCAATTTTTCAAGAATTCGGCTTCGGGACCAATAGAACTCCACATCCTCTTCAAAAATGATATAGATGCTGGAAAAACCGAACATAGAAGAACTCCGTATCGTCCGTACCCCGGGAATTCCGAGCAAGGCACTGGTTAACGGATACGTTATCTGGTCCTCGATATCCTGTGGCGAGCGTCCGGGCCATTTGGTAAAAACGATCTGCTGGTTTTCACCTATATCAGGAATGGCATCCACCGATACCGGGTCTGTAGGCAAGACGCCCGTATCCCAGTTAAAGGGAGCGTTGACTATGCCCCAACCTACGAAAAGGACGAGCAAAATGACCGCTACAAGTTTATTTTCTATGAGGAATTTTATGCCTTTATTCAGCATTCGATGTTTGTATTTAACGGTTAAACATGGTGTTTTGGAACTATTCTACGAGATAGAATAATTAAAAAACAAAGCCTCCACGGAAGCATGACCGCAAGGCTATAACCCGATTGGAATCGGGGAACATGTTCAATATCAAATAAGGAAAGTCTGATCCAAGATCAGTGTATCGCGTATTAAAAGGGGTGGAGCATAATCTTCAAAACGGACCTTATCGGTGACTTCCTCCGCATAAAGATTAAAATAAGTATACACAAAAGAAGTTAGGAATACCTGCTGATCGAAAGAGATGGTATCGAATGAAATTTTCAGATCGTCCTGGCCCACTTTGTTCAACTGCACATCTGAACAACAATCCATGGCCATTTCCATCGTGGTATCCATGCTCGACGATTCAGATGCATCCATCTGCATCGAACAGGTCTTAACGTCATCGAAAAGGCTGAAATCCACCAAATCGCCCATACAATAGTGCATATCCACCGAGAAGGATAAGGTGGAGAACAGCACTAAGAGTGCCATGGATAAAGATGCTATTTTGTGGACAACCCGTTTCATCAGTGCTACAAAAGTAGGAAATTATTGTATTGGAATTCTTTATTCACCAAAATATTATAAGTATTAGGTTCATAACGTGGTATTTAGCAATTTTCGTATGCCCTCATAACACTATTTCCTTTTTGAAGGATACCTCAAAACGGCTTATTTTCAATAAAATACGGCATAAAAAAAAGCCTCTCATACTGAGAAGCTTTTTCTTCTGTACAAGAGAAAAAGCACGCATTCCCACAACTTAGCGCACTAGATTACCAGATTAACCCCATTGAACTTATATACGGAGAAAAAATCTTTAACAATAAGCTCTTTGAGCTACATCATATTTAAAATAAAATCGAGAAGAACATATTAAAACTTTTATATATATTTTTTGGAATGGCAGCGAAATGAGCAATGGGTTTTTCACCAATTGTTCCTTTACACACTAAAAGTAAATCATGCGAAATTGTTTAAAAATCAGAAATTTAACCATTTATTTATGCGCTAAACTACGTGCAAATAGACTGATATAAAATTGAGAATTGAATTATCGAAAAAGTTTTATCGGTTCGTCAATGCTTAAAAAGCAAAACTAAATATTTTGGAACTTGTCATTCTTATAGTCTTTCAAATTTCAAGTGTATTAATCGCCTGATTAAGATCTTTCATTTCAGGAGAACCTACAAACCAACTTCCTAAAGTTCGTTAAATCAAACGCTTAAAAACTAAGCTCTTTTTTATTTTAAATATTCCTTGTTTAGAACAATTCTATATAATACATTTGACCGCTAATCTAATTTAGACTAATTATAAATAATGAAAACTATTTTACTTTTTTTAAGCCTAATAGCCTTTAGTTGTGCTCACGCTCAATCGGGAAATGTAAAAGGAAGGGTGATCGACCAGCGACAAAACGGACTTTTTAATGTAAACATAACCCTGTCAAACACCAGTCTTGGAACCACCACGGACAGTTCTGGTAATTTTGAGATTGACGATTTAGCAGCTGGTTCTTATACCCTAACTTTTTCCATGATCGGATACACTAAACAAACGGCTTCGGTAACGATTATCCCAGATAGAACTACCACCCTAGCTACCGTTGTGCTAACCGAAAAAAATGAACAATTGACCGAAGTCGTAGTAGAGGGACATCAAAATAAATATGTAGAAAACAAACCCTCGACCTCTTTACGGCTCAAAACCGAACTGGTAAAACTACCCCAAAACGTTCAGGTCATTAATAGTGAACTATTGAAAGACCAACAGGTGACGACCATCATGGACGGTCTTACAAGAAACGTAAGTGGTGTTACCATGTTAGAACATTGGGGGCAGTTCGCCCGGATCAACATGCGCGGTTTTCGTCTGCCAGCTTTTAGAAACGGTGTCAATGTCCAGGATAGTTGGGGGCCATTAGCTGAGGATATGAATACCGTTGATCGTATTGAATTTGTCAAAGGGCCTGCTGGCTTTATGATGTCCGCTGGTGAACCAGGAGGTTTTTACAATGTGGTCACCAAAAAACCTAGTGAACAATTTATAGCGAACGCATCAATATCGGCAGGTAGCTATGATTTTTATCGCGGAACGGTAGATGTAGGTGGCAAAGCTACCACTAACGGTAAATTGCTATACCGTTTCAACGCCATGTATCAAACTACTGATAGCCATCGTGGCAATGAGCAGACCGATCGTTTTGGCTTTGCTCCCGCTTTCACCTATAAATTCAGTGATAAAACCAGTCTTACCGCAGAAATGAACCTACAAGATGCAGAGGCCTTTTTGGGATCGGCCTACATTTTCGCCCCTGTTGAAGATGGCTATGCCAGTCTACCCCGTGATTTTAATTTTGTGGACAGCAATTATCCTAAAACAGATATTCAAGAAGTGACCTTTTTCGTGAATGGGAAACATGAGTTTTCAAATAATTGGAGCGTAGAAGGTCAATTAGCATACCTTCGCTATGATCAAGTGGGAAATTCTGCATGGGTGGGACAATTGGATGCTAATACTGGTGATGCCATCCGGTCTATTTCTCAATGGGATGCACTTTCGGTAGGTAAATATGCTCAATTATACATTAACGGCCTCTTCAATACGGGAGGTGTTTCGCATAAAATTCTCGGAGGTTTCGATTTTAGCGAAAAGTCATATTGGGCCGACTTTGCCACTACCCTTCCTGTAGATACACAAACACCTTTTAATATTTATAATCCTGTTTATGGAGAAGTGCGCTTTCCAGCATTCGATCGCTCTCAAAAAGTTCAGTACCGCAATGGTGGCATGCCATATAGTTCAACTACGGTGAGAGGTTACTATTTACAGGACGAGATTGGTTTCTTACAAGACAAGGTTAGGCTGACATTGGCCGGTCGCTACACTAATCTTTACACACAGGGTAAGGCAGAAAACGATAATGTGATTACCCCCCGTATAGGTCTAAGTATTGATTTACTACCAGATTTAACCGTCTACGGATTATACGACCAATCTTTTTTGGCGCAATCAGGCATAAACGCAGATTTACAGCCTTTGAACGATCCTGTTGATGCCAACGATATCGAAGGAGGTATCAAAAAATCATTCTTCGGAGGGCGCCTAAAAACGACCTTGGGTGCATTTCAAATTACGAAAGAGAACATTTTGACCGGGGATCCTCAAAATCCCAATTATTCCATTTACTTGGGTGAGGTACAATCCAAAGGTATTGAATTTGACTTGAACGGCCAGCTTACACCCGAACTTAACTTAGTTCTGAACTACGCAAATACAAATGTAAAGGTTACAAAAGATACTAATGCTGATAGAGTTGGAACCCGTGTAGCGGGACATGCGAAACATGTAACCAATGGATGGCTGAACTACTCCTTTCCCCAACATTCCTCTTTAACAGGTTTTGGTGCATCTATAGGGTACCAATATCAAATTGACCGTTCCACTTGGGCTTGGGCTGCGGATAACCAATCGGACCTACCCGACTATTTCAGACTGGACGGAGCTCTATCTTGGCAAAACGACCATTTTAGGGTACAGGCCAATATCAACAATATTTTAGATAAATACTTGTACTCAGGGGCCAATTACGGGTCCTACCTTTATTGGCAATCTGAACCTGGCATCAATGGCAGGCTTACGGTAAGCTATAAATTTTAAAAAAACTTGTTAAGTTCAAGTTTGTTAGTTGAGTTAGTTTGACTGGTACGCCCTCGGCTACTACCGAGGGCACCTTTCATATCACAAAATAAAAATATGAAAAAAATAGTAGCAACTTTAGTATTACTACTCCTTACGGCTACCCCTACTTTTGCCCATTACATTTGGCTGGAAACAAATAGAACCGGAAATTTGAACGAGCAACAGGAAATACGCGTATATTATGGTGAGTACACCTATGGGGTCATCGAGCAGGTAAAAGGAGAAAATTTTCCGGCAGTATCTAAATTTAAACTTTGGGTTTTTCAACCTGACGGCACTAAAATAGCACTAAATACAGACGCTAAAGAAAACCACTATGTGGGTTATTTTACACCCAGAGTCGCCGGTACCTATACAGTGTCCCTCAACAATACCGAAATAGATGTACTTGATTATACCCAATGGGATTTTGGTATTTTCAAACCCCAGTACCATAGCACCGCTAGAGTGCAGATCGGAAAAACGACTTCAGATACGGTTGATTCCAATGAAAAAGGAATTGTCATAACCGAATTGACCAGTGAGAACGACCTGATAGTCCTTCAAGTATTATATCAAGGACTGCCCTTAGCCAAAAATGAATTAAAGATTTATGTAGCCGATCTCTGGGTAAAAACCCTTGAAACCGATGAGAAAGGTACGGTTCGTTTTTCACTCCCTTGGAATACCAAATATACAATGGAAACCACTTTTGAGGAAAGGGTGCCCGGTCGGTATAATGGGAAGGACTATGAATTCATTTGGCATTGCGCAACGTATTGCATCAACTAAAACGTGTTAAAAGCAATGGCTACCCTCATTTCCCTGTTCATTTTTATTTCATTTCACCTCCTATATTCAACATCAAAGAAAATGGAGAGAGTAGGTAACCTTGGCTATGAAAAGTGGGTAGTTGCACATGCAGCCAAGTTCAAATATGTTGCCTTATCACTTTTACTTGTCTCATTAACCATTTGTTGCCTACACTGGGGTATGGCATCGGGTACGCTTACATTTTTTATCATTCTTATGACCGTAGCAAGTTTGGTAATTATTCTTGCTCCTCTAGGAATAGTCAATTATAGATTTTTGGCCTTGACCGTAGTCACGTCATTTATTTGCGAAATACTTTTTATGTAACCTATGCCGGCCAACAAGAAACATCTCACCCATTCAACATCCCAACGTATCGCCAAAGTTAGTGCCGCCATTTTAGGTGGTCTTATGGTCTCCCTATTATTCCATTTGGCCCTTGCCAGTTGGATCGATCACGTTATGGTCATCATCACTAGTACTTTTACAACATTCATCCTGTGGGCCGTTTTAATGGTTTTAGCATTCCTGGGTAAGAATGGCTGGAGGACGTGGTGCATTTATCTGTTGACCTCCTTTATACTGTTTGTTATCTTTTACTATGGCAACCAAAGCAATCCAATAATCTGACCCAATGGGAAATCGAATTTATAATATCCTGTTCCATACGCATACCGTCAGCGGTATTGTAATCAGCGTTGCGCTTTATATAATTTTCTTTGCGGGATCCTTTTCATTTTTTAGGGACGAAATAACCAACTGGCAACGTGGACATGATGTTTCCTTGTCGGATGAACTGCCAGGCAGCATAGATGAATACTTGAGCGACCTTTCAAAAGACCACAATCTTTATGGAAGGGATATAGAGCTCAGGCATTATTTTAATGAACGTAACATATCGGTAAATTTATCGGCCTCTAAGGACTCTTTGTCCAAAAAAGATAAAGAACGCGTTTTTTTCTCCATGGATACCAAAGATAAAAGCACTGGGGACTACAAGGGCACGTATCATTTGGGAGAATTTCTCTACCGCTTGCACTTTTTGGACCAAATACCCTTTCCATATGGAAGATTGTTGGCCGGTCTGGTGGCCTTCTTTTTCCTTTTTGCCCTAATAACCGGTATTTTGGTGCATTGGAACAAAATCGTTTCCAATTTTTACACGTTTAGGCCCTGGGCGAAAATAAAGACCGTTTGGACCGATGCCCATACCGCGCTAGGTTTGATAGGATTCCCCTTTCAAGTCGTTTATGCGATAACGGGCAGCTTTTTTTTGCTAAAAGGCCTACTCATTCTCCCTGTAGTTGCAGGACTCTATCAGGGTGACCAAAACAAATTGTTCCAAGATTTGGAATATAACCATCCAGAATATGCCTTTACCAATGTACGGCTTGAAAGAGCCATCATTGTTGACCCACTTTTGGCCGATTTAAGAGAAGAATGGCCTGATTTTAGGGTTACCGAAACCCACATCTTCAACTATGGTGATAAGAACATGCATGTATCGGTTAGCGGTTATCTCGGCCATAACACCAAACTGAACGGCCTAGGCCACCGTATCTACCGAATTATGGACGGCGCTATCGTTGAGGAAAAAATACCGATAACCAACAATTCATATTTAGACGGCGTAAAGAATATGATGTTCCGTCTCCATTTTGGAGATTACGCGGGCTATGGTCTACGCATTATCTCCTTTATTCTTGGTTTGATATCCTGTTTTGTAATATTGTCAGGCGTGATGATTTGGTTAGTGGCCAGGAATAAAAAGAATATTCCCGAAAAACGCCAAAAATTCAACCAACAAGTAGCCAACATTTATATGGCCGTTTGTCTCTCCATGTATCCAGTGACCGCTTTGGAATTCAGTATAGTGAAGCTCGCCCCCCATGTGGATATGGCTTTTATGTACAGTACCTATTTCCCGATTTGGCTAATGGTATCCCTCTTTTTCATCTTTAAAAACAATATCGAATTTACCAATAAATGGACGCTTATTTCTGGAGGTGTTTTAGGACTATTGATCCCGATCGCCAATGGTTCAATCTCTGAAAATTGGATATGGTCAACCATTGCAAACAAACAGTACCACATCCTTTTAATTGATATACTCTGGCTTGTGCTTGGAATAACTACCTTATGGATCGCCTTTTATAAATTAAGCCCACCAAAAAGAAAGATAGGCATCGGTAAGGATTGATTTTAAGGAAAGAACAACACCCAAAGCATAAGCTTTTTAGCACCTAAACACCTGAAAATACCAAATAAGAGTTTGAGCAAAAGGGAAATCACTTTATAAATACCCACTAAACTTGGTGTAGAAGGCCATACCATGAATGCTCGATTCCCTTTAAAACGACTTTGTACTATTGGCAATTGCCAAGGGCAGTTCTCGCCCGAAAATTCTATGATTCCTACGAAAACGAGTATTCCCTTTCGTGTGCTAATGGCCATTTGAATTACCATGAATATGTGAAGCTACGTTCCTGTTTTGCCAGAAGGATAATTTTAAGAAATGAACCGCTCATTGGTTCATAAAAACTGGATCAGTAAACTATGGTTTAAAAATGCCGATACTATTTCTTGAACAATTATCACGCTATCAGGTCTTCAAATTATAAGCGGTATCCCAAAAATGAAATTCCAATTGACTTGAAATCATAAAAGCATCGGTCATTAAATCTTGCTAGGTTTTCGTACAATTTGAAGCCAAACAATCTGTAATCGTGATAGCTTGTTGGATTGAACTATCAAATGCTTCCCCTGCATAGGTATAAATCCACTTTTGATGTGGATTATCAAGCATTCTGATTTTTATAAACAGAAGCACAAATGAATGCATCAGCAGTATCGTTCAATACAAAAATAAAGGATTTTAGGGGACCAGTTCAGAGGAGTCAAAAACACGGAATTCTTCCTCTTCAGGCTAACTACAATGTTTGTATAAACACAACCACTTTTCCTGATACGCCTCTTCCCTCTTTACTTTTAAATTTTCGTTATCTCTGTAAAGCAAAAAAAGCCCCTCATTTCTGAAGAGCTTTTTAGTCTGTACAGGCGGAGAGACTCGAACTCTCACACCTTGCGGCACTAGATCCTAAGTTCAGCTTTTAAGCATATCAAATTATACCAAAATTATATAAATAATTGATTTTTAGATATTTATAATTTTATTTATACTCGTATGAATCGTTATGAAACCATAAAATGTGTTACCCATGTGTTATCCCGAATACTTATCTTTATAAAAAATCGGTAAGATATGGCAACCTTAAAAACAGTTTTACACACCAAAACCGACGCAAAAGGAAACAAGGAATTTAGACTTGCATTACGACTCACTGTAAATCGGAACCGAAGTTATTATTACTTAGGACAAAAAGTAGAACCAAAATTTTGGGATGTACAGGGTGAAAAAGTGAAATCTTCACATACAAGACATAAACAATTGAATCGCCTGATAAGAAAGAAATATGATGAAATTGAAGATGTCATATTTGAAATGGAAACTTCAAAACAGAATTATACAGCAAAACAGATTATAGACTCCATTAGGAAAAACACAAAAAGGTTGTCATTTTTCGAACTTGCCGATGAACATATCGAAGATCTAATCAATGCCAACAATCATAATAGAGCAATTTCGGATAGAAGCAAACTGAATAGGATAAAAGAGTTCTCTAAAAAACGGAACTTCGAATTTGAGGAAATTGATGAGAATTTATTAAAAAAATTAAAAATTTATCTCAGAACTACATCAGGACTATCTGAACGCTCAGTAATGAACATATTCGTTATGATTCGATTACTTTACAATAAAGCTATTAGCAGAACAATTGTGGATAGAAAGTTTTATCCTTTTGGTAAGGATAAAATAAAGATTAAATACCCCCTGACCATTAAAATCGGTCTTGATGAACATGAAATTCGAAAAATCGAAGAACTTGACTTGGACCCAAGAACAGCAGTTTGGCATACTAGAAACGTTTTTCTTTTTTCATTCTATTTAGCGGGAATCCGGATTTCGGATGTCTTAAGAATGCGTTGGAGCGATATTGTGGCTGAAAGGCTATACTACAAAATGGGTAAGAACGATAAGGCCGATTCTTTAAAACTTCCAGAACCAGTAATTAAAATTTTATCCTATTACCAAGTAGATAAAAAAAACAAGTACGATTATATTTTTCCAGAACTTAAGACAATACCCATCAATGACTCTAAGGCTATTTACTCTAGAATTAAAACTTCAATCAAAAGACTAAATACGAACCTAACTGTAATTGCAGACCTTGCCGAAATCGACAAAAAGATCACCAATCACATTGCCCGTCATAGTTTTGGAAATACAGCCGGTGATAAAGTTTCTCCTCAAATGCTTCAAAAATTATATCGACATACTCATCTAAGCACTACCATAGGTTATCAAGGCAACTTCATTCATAAGAACGCTGATGAAGCTTTGAACGCAATTATTAATTTTTCTAAATAATCAGCGAATTTTAAATATCTATAAAGAGCTAATTTTATCTATCCCGTAAAAGGTGAATTAACGAAAGTATTAAAAGAGACCAAGAATTGGACTTTTAAATAAATACTATTTCTCTATTGGAATTTGTACTGTTAAACGGCCGATTTACGAAACAATTTGAATTTAATGATTTTTCGGCTTGGTCTTTCTTGGAGCAGTCCGATATGGAGATGTCAAATACGGAAAATGATTTACCCCTTCATCACAAAGCAAATATTCCTCATAATATTCAAAGCTTGGGCCTACATCTGTTTGAGTGACAACTATAAAACGATTTTGATACTTTAATTCAATAGGTTCCTCCAGTTTTACTTCAAGACTTTGCCTGTTATTTTTTCTTTTACTAAAACTGTCATGAGCAATATAGTAACCATCTAATGCCAAGTAATAGTTCGCATATTGACCATCTCCATAAACATTGGAATCTTTTGCTTTTTTTTTGACTTGAATGGCAATATTCCCATAAAAGGAAGCCCCTCCCCCTGCGAGGTATTCTTGAATTCCACTAACCACAACTTCGAAGGTCTTGTCGGGTAAAGTTTTAATCTCATATCTACTTCTCTGAAATTTAGCCGGACCATGTAGCACGAAAATTTCAATATCCTCAGATTCAGGGATTGTTTCGAACTCGAGATGTTCGATTTTGATTTTAAGACCAAACTCAAAGTATAGTTCATTGTGAGTCTGTGCTCTTACGCCAATAAAAGATACCACGATTAAAATAAAACTCAATCTGAATCCACTATTCATAAGTTTTTATCTATAAAATTTCATTTATTTTTCCATTTTTCTATCCGTTCTTGCCTTTCATATCTCTCAAGCAAATAGGAATAGGGTGCCCATTTATAGTTAAGAGGAATTATTATTGCGCCTTTAGTATCTATTGCACCATACTTTTTCTTTTTTGAAACGATAGCCCGATTATTTTCAAATACTCCCGCACTATCAAACTGGCATGGTATAATCAACTCATTTTTCTCGTTGACGTAGCCCCATTTGCCATCTCGTTTTACAGGTATCAAACCATCTCCTAATTTTGCTATTATTTCATCGTACTCTAATTCCGATATTGTACGAAGATTTGTGTCAATAACAAGGTATTTAGAATCCTTATTTTTTTTAACCAGTACATATCCTTCTTTAGAAACTGAACTAATATGATAGTAATCAAAGGGTATAACAATTTTACCTGAACTACTGAACAGTGCATCAGCCGATTTACCATTTCCTTCATTCTTCCGTACCAAAAAATAACCTAAATCTAAGTACCATACTTTTTCATAGATGAAAGGAATCACGGTTTGTCCGTTTCTGTCCAAAACACCCATCCGAGCAAATTCAGAAATTTTCGCTTTGGGTTCCGAAATATGCCATTGCTTTTTTAGACCTATTAAGAACTCGTTTTCGAAATTCGCTTCTTCAAATAGAAAAGGAATAATAGTTTTTCCTCGATTGTTCACATAACCTGTGACATTGTCTTGATTTAAACCTTTCTTTATAACCTTTATTAATCCAATTTTTTTATCGGGTCGGACTTCTTGTCCAGCTTTTATAGGTATTATATAGTTTCCTTTCTCGCCGTAGGCTCCTTCGCCAATTTCGTTAGCTACCAAAACTATTCCTTCACTTTCCCAATGGGTTGCCTGATCATATATTACAGGAATTATTTCCTTTCCAGTTTTGTCAATAAAACCATTTAAACTTGAATATATGGCGTGTCCATCAGGATTACCTATCACTTCACTTTTACAATTCAAAGAAACCTTTGCTATGCCATTATTAAAAAGTTCTGTCTTGCAATATTGTTCTTTTGTAATAGGATTTCCCTGTTTATCGATATAACCGCTTCCACTATAAAAATTAGTCCGAACTATTGCTAATCCCTCTTGGAATATTGAGGCAATTTCATATTTTGGAGGAATTATAAAGCCTCCTTCTTTATTAATAAACCCAGTTTTGAGTTGACCGTTAACCCTCTGTGTCACTCGACCTAAATCTTCAAGAAAACCCGATGTATGTTCAAAATCAAATGGAATACGGGTTTTGCCATTAAAATCAATATAGCCCCATCTGGATTCACCATTCCCATTATTTTTTTTTGCAGCAATTAATCCTTCAAGTGGCTTTTCCAAAAAGTCGAACACTAATGGAATTACCTGATTTCCATTATAATCAATTGCCCCATATTTATTGTCTTTAACGACAATGCAAATACCTTCATTGCACTCACTATTATTACAGTCGTATACGGTATTTGAAATTTCATTTCCCTTCTTGTCAATCCAAATACACTTTGTTCCTTTATGATTTATTTGGGCCAATGAAGGGGATACTCTTTGAGCATAGACATGCAGGGTAAGACAAAGCCAGAATAATAGAAAACTATATGTTCTTTTTTCCTTCAAATCAGTATTCCCTCTTTCCTTAATTCCACTCATCATCTTTGGCATTCCTACTTTGATAATTCTCCTGTAGCTCGCCAGTTTTTAAATTATAGACATTCGTAAAAACCTCAATGGAATCCTTTACTTCTTTAAATTCATATTCCATGATCTTATTCACATCATACCTATAAAATTGCATAACGCCTTTTGGCATACTTTCAGTCTTTAGATTGTCACTTTTGAACCAAAGTCGGCCTTCATCATCATAGATAGCTATTTTTCCTTGGTAGGGTTTTATTGAGCCATGCTTATAAAATTCTATAGTGGGCATTGGATGGTCTTCATATGTTGCAATCCAAATACTATCCTTAAGGCCGTCTTTATAAAAACCTGTTTTATGTATCCATTTTGTGGCATCACCTTCAAAGAAAAACCATTGACCAAATGCCCCTGATTCCAATGCATTTTCACCAAATTGTTTTACTGTCGTAATAGAACTTAGGTTAAAATCAGTATAAGGTGATTCATTATATTTTTTCAGTTTATAACCATCGGGCAATGTTTCAATAAACATATGTTCTTCTCTATAGCTTTCATCAATCTTTTGAATTCTCTTGCCAACAATTTTAAATAGCTGTTCATATTCCCTGGAAGGGCATTCGTCGAACAGTGTTCGATATCGAAAAGCTATTTCTTTGTCATCAATTTTTTTCAGTTCATATGAATCTTTAAAAAGATAATTTATTCTATGACTAAAGATTGTGTCATTTCGACTTATAAGTTTTACGATGGAATAATCGGAAAAATGACTCGAAGTTTGAAGGTGTTTTTCAATCACTAAATCTAAATCATTTTCTATTTGGATTTGTTCTTGAAAAACTGCTTCCAATACCCCACCTACTTTTCGTAAATGTTCTTCCATGTACGGATTGATAGGTTCCTCCTTTGGATACAAATAGGCGTCGAAAACATAAACTGTAGAAGAATCAAGTTTAACCCCGACCCATTTGCCGGATATGGAACCCCTATCCGGATCATCAACTGAAAAGTATGTCCCATATTTATTTTCAACTATAATTTCCAGTTTGTGACCCAAGGGAAATTTGCCGAGCACTTCTGCATCTATGTCATTTGATTTTCTGTAATTAAGACCGTTCTTTGCCGTTACGTAAACTGTTCTCCTTACTTCGGGGATAATGATTTTAGGATTTAATTCTATTTCTGTTTCTTGAGGGATTATTTCTCCCGTTTTTTCAATGTTGCCTTGCGAAACTTTTTTGGTGGTTTCTTCCCTGTTTTTACAGTTTGTGAATATTAGTAATGCAAAAAGCAGCAGAGCTATATTTATCCGAATTGAAAACACTTGTTGTCGCAATTTATTAAACTGTGATTTTCCATGAATTTTCTTTTCACAATATAAGACTGTGATATGTTTTAGTATCGTCATTTCTAATGGTATATACAATTAACGAAATCTTCGCCAAATACTTATTTATGATGTATTTAATTATATATAATATAGTTCCGTAAAAGGAACCATTACAGGGACAACTTTTTCCAAACCTCATAGAAGTCATCATAAAAAATCTTAAAACCGTTTTACTTTATTTAGGCCATACATTTTGATGACACGATGACAAGATATACCAAAGTCAATGTTTATGGTAACTGAAGCCGTCATCAAACTGTCATCATTTTGTCATCAAAAAAATATTGATGACGGAATAGCCTTTGAAATAATTAAAAATGATGATGTGATGACAAATCGATGATGCTTAAAGTCGAATGATTATGGGCTGTTGCGGAGATTGTCATCATATTATCAAAAATTCAGGTAAAACTGTCCGGCTAATGAAAGAAAAAAAATAAATAACTCATGGTCCGGAAGGCCGAAGGTTTCCCATTCATGAATATCGAACCGTTCACCCAAGTAAACCCTACAATCGACATTCAACACCAGTGATGTAGAACAAATTCCCTGTGAGTGCTATCCGTAAAATTTGAGAAAATATGGAATAGTACCTACCTGGTTACCTAGGAAGGAAAGAGGCAAGTGTCACCAGGTCATTGAACTGGGTAACTTCTATAAACCTAATCCTACCTAAAGTTTACCTATCCTACCTAAATGGTAATATAGGTTACTTGTATTTAAGTACCGACCTAAGCTATAGGTCCCTTCATTATTAAGTTAGGTAGGAAGGTAGGTGATATCGGAAATAATAAGCTGGTGAAGAAAAAAGAATTAGACTTTCAGATTTTAAAAATACCTACTAGAAATTGAATGAATTAGAAACTGACCGGGAACTTATCTAGATCAGCCGTAAAGATATTGTTGTTTTTTTTCTTTCATCAGCAGTCTTTTAAGAATATAGAGGTTTGCAAATTTAGCGGGGAAAGTTAAAAGATTACCTTAAAAATTGTACCAATTAGGGCCAAAAAAATAATATTGGCAATAGGCTACAAAAATGGATTTGGTCAGGAAGCGCGAGATGTGTTTTTGTGGCCACAAAACAAACTCGCTTTACTCCCGATGGTCGCAAAGTATAAAAATTTAAGAAAGTTGTTCCAAAATTAAAGTAGGGTGCGCCCTATTTCGATTTTACCTTACGCTTATCTGCCGGAACACTATAAAATCGAAACAGGATCCTGGCGCAGTCAAGTTATGGTAAGATTTGGGGGTTATCCTTGAAACACCCATAAATGGCTAACAATTATTCAATTTGACAACAAAAGTGCGGAAATGGTATCATCTAAAATGTCGAACCGAAAAATATCCAATTGTGTTACCCAGAACTAAAAAAGCCGACTCCTAAAAGTCGGCTTTCCCTTACTGTACAGGCGGAGAGACTCGAACTCTCACACCTTGCGGCACTAGATCCTAAGTCTAGCGTGTCTACCAATTCCACCACGCCTGCATCAATCCCGATTATTATCGGGCTGCAAATATAAAGCAAATTTTCAATTCTCTAAATTTTACCTATTTAAAAATTTCGCTTTTTGTACTTTTATGCAAAGTCAGATAAAATTAGACATGCAAAATGTAAAAGAATACCTATCGGAACACAAAGACCGATTCTTAAATGAACTCATTGAATTACTTAAAATACCATCCGTAAGTGCTGATTCCGCTTTTTCTCAAGACGTACTCGATACGGCTGAAACGGTTAAAACAAGATTAGAGGAAGCTGGATGTGATGTCGTGGAAATTCATGAAACTGCTGGATATCCTATTGTTTATGGAACAAAAATTATAAATCCGGATTTACCCACAGTGTTGGTATATGGGCATTATGATGTACAACCCGCGGATCCTATTGATTTATGGCATTCTCCCCCGTTTGAACCGGTAATCAAAAAAACCAGTTTACATCCAGAAGGCGCCATCTATGCAAGGGGCGCCTGTGACGACAAAGGCCAAATGTATATGCATGTAAAAGCGTTGGAGTTCATGGTGAAAACCGATCAACTTCCTTGCAATGTAAAGTTCATGATCGAGGGCGAAGAAGAAGTGGGCAGTAATAACCTAAGCATCTATGTCGCAGAGAATAAAGAAAAGCTTGCTAACGATATCATTTTGATTTCCGATACCGGAATGATCGCCAACGATGTCCCTTCGATTACCACCGGGTTGCGCGGACTCAGTTATGTGGAGGTTGAAGTTACCGGACCGAACCGCGATTTACATTCCGGACTCTATGGGGGCGCTGTGGCGAACCCAATCAATATATTGACCAAGATGATCGCTAGCCTTCATGATGAAAATAATCATATTACCATTCCTGGTTTTTATGATAAAGTAGAAGAACTATCCGACAATGAAAGAGCGGAAATGGCCAAAGCACCATTCAACTTGGACAACTATCAAAAAGCATTGGATATTGACTCGGTATATGGGGAAAAAGGATATTCGACCAACGAACGAAATTCAATCCGGCCCACCCTAGATGTCAACGGTATTTGGGGAGGTTATATTGGCCAAGGCGCAAAGACTGTCATCGCCAGTAAGGCCTATGCCAAAATTTCGATGCGTTTGGTGCCCAACCAAGATTGGAGAGAGATAACGGAATTGTTCAAAACCCATTTTGAATCCATTGCACCAAAAGGCGTGATAGTAAAGGTGAAGCCACATCATGGGGGTCAAGGCTATGTAACCCCGATCGATACTATTGCCTATCAAGCGGCATCAAAAGCATATGAAACCACATTTGGTAAAAAACCGATTCCGCAACGTAGCGGTGGTAGCATCCCCATTGTTTCGTTGTTCGAAAAAGAATTGGGCAGCAAGACCATTCTTATGGGTTTCGGGCTGGATAGCGATGCCATCCACTCCCCCAATGAACATTTTGGAGTTTGGAACTACTTTAAGGGTATTGAAACCATTCCATATTTCTATGAATATTTTACCCAGATGAGCTCGGAATAGTTGAAAGTTGAAAGCCAATAATAATTAAAATCGTTATCGCGAGGAGCCTTTTAGCGACGAAACAATCTGTTAACTTCAACACAAAATTAACAGATTGCTTCGCTATGCTCACAATGATGTTTTATGTCTTTTTCACGTATTTCGTGATGATCACGATCTGCTGACCATCCACTTTTCCTTCAATATATTCGGCATTTTCACGGTCTAAGGAAATTCTTCGTACCGCAGTACCCTGTTTGGCGACCATGCTTGAGCCTTTTACTTTCAAATCCTTAATCAAAACGACATTATCCCCATTTTCAAGAACAACGCCATTGGCATCACGGTGAATGACCTTTTCACTTTCAGATAATCCTTCCCCTGTGGCTTTCGCCCATTCCAAAGCGATATCGTCCATATACATCATGTCCAATAAATCTTTGGGCCATCCTTCAGCTTTTAAACGCTGCAACATCCGCCATGCCACTACTTTTACAGCATCATGCTCGCTCCACATACTGTCGTTCAAACAGCGCCAGTGATTGGCATCCATTTGTTCCGGGTCTTCTATTTGCGTCCGGCATGTTTCACAGGCCAAAATACTTCCATCCAATCCACCCGTAGATACCGGTGGTACTTCATACACATCTAACTTATTGGTGGCTCCACAAAGTTCGCAAGCCGAACCGCTACGCGCTTCCAAATCTGACAATACACTCATTATTGGTTGTTTTAGGGCGCAAATTTAAACTTTTTTAGAGAAAGGGGCCATTGGCTATGGGGGCGTTTCCCCAAATACTTTGGGGCCGGGCTATTCATTACAAGTCCGCTTCGGCAAAAAAGGCGAATGCAGGCTTTTCATTGCTATCCCTAACGCAAAATACAGCTCTACATTTGTAGAATTAAAATATTTATTCTATGTTTGTAGAGTTACTTCTAAAAACGTAGAGCATGCAATTATCAAAATCCGAAGAAGAATTGATGAATATTCTCTGGAAACAGAAAAAAGCCTTTATGAAGGATTTGTTAGATGCCTATCCAGAACCTAAACCTGCGACGACCACCGTGGCGACCTTACTCAAACGAATGTCTGATAAAGGTTTTATCGATTACAAAAGTCTTGGAAGAAGTAGGGAATACTTTCCACTCGTTAAAAAGAAAGATTACTTCTCCAAACACGTAAACGGACTCATAAAAAATTTCTTTAACGATAGTGCCAGCCAGTTCGCCTCTTTTTTTACCCAAGAAACGAACCTGACCAAAAATGAGTTGGAGGAATTGAAAAGATTGATCGATCAAGAAATTCAAAAAAAATAGGTATGGTCCTCTATCTTCTAAAATCTACGGCATGTTTGGCCATTTTCATCGCCTTTTACAAGGCCTTCCTTGAACAGGAAAGCATTCATGTTTTTAAACGATTTTACCTATTGGTCATCATCTTGGTTTCATTTACTATTCCGGCAATCGTTTTTACCGAATATGTAGAAATACAGGGGGGCGTCACCAAAAATATCCAGTATTCAACACCATTGCTAGTTCATGAACCGACTACTACCTTTGCGCAACCCGAGGAAATCGATTGGTCGCAGATAGGATGGGTTATTTACGGATTTGGGGTATTGGTATTCGGTATTAAATTCTGTAAAAACCTGTTCAACATCAACCAACGCATTCGAAAAAACCAAAAGATAGAAACCGAATCGAACATCAAGGTATTATTGGAAAAATCAATTGTACCGCATACCTTCTTCCGCTATATTTTCTTGAACAAGAAAAAGTACTTGAATGGGAAAATCCCCGCACCGGTAATATGTCACGAAGAATCGCATGCCAAGCAAAAGCATAGTATAGATGTTCTTATTATTGAACTTCTTCAAACCCTATGCTGGTTCAATCCACTTCTTTACATACTCAAGCATGCGATTAAACTCAACCATGAATTTCTGGCCGATCAGGCCGTAATCCAGCAAGGGAGTGATCCGTCCGACTATCAAAAAATCATTTTAAGTTATTCATCAATTCATCAGCCATCGTTGGCCAATGCCATCAATTATTCATCAATCAAAAAACGATTTACAATCATGAAAAAACAGACATCAAGAAAAGGTATTATTCTAAGAACTACAATTGTACTTCCTTTATTAGTTTCGTTACTTTTTGCTTTTTCACAAACTAAAGTAGAACCAATAATTATTGAGAATTCTTCCAACATTCTTAAAATTGAGATAAAAAAGGAAAATGAGATTTGGTTTAAAGATGCGCCCTCGACACTCGAAAATCTAGCCGATAAAATCACATCGTCAAATCTGGATGACATCGATATGAATACCTCAGAGGCTCAGATTTACTCAAATGAAATAATCACTTCTACTTTAGTAGATAATATTACTAAAGAGCTCCGTAAAATAGGAGTAAAAAGAATAACTGTTTTTAGTGATGGCTATATTATACCGGAAGAAGATTACAAAGATACTATTGAGATTATGCCTGAAACGGTAATCTTAAAAACGAATCAAATTATTTTACGTCCTACTGATTTAAACAAGTACAATAGTTTAGCCAAAAAATACAATATCATTCCCATTGAAAAACGAACTATTCCCTTAGAAGATCTTCACATTTTAGAAACCCTTTATCGTGAGATGACCGAAGAGCAAAAACAAAATGCCCAACCTTTTCCTGAATGTATACCTAAAAAGAAAAAAGATGGCGCTAGCAAGGAACAATTGAAGACCTACGCGACTTTGGCAAAAAAGTACAACACCATGGACCCTGAGTATATGTATATTAAAAAACAAGAAGTCGATATATTGCAAAAAATCTATGGGTTGATGACCCCCAAACAAAAAGCCGAGGCAGAACCTTTTCCAAATTTTCCGGAACTTCCGCCTATACCCAAAGCGCCAAAACCACCTAAAAATGTTTCGAATGTTGTTTATGCTGCAAACCAAATAGATAGTATTATAGAAGAACAAGATCCCTATGATGTAGTCGGCGGAAGCATTACTAGACTGCCAAAACAACCGAATCAGCCTGTTGCACCAACTTATGAAAAAGATATGCAACCCAATAGTCCGCCAGTTCCGCCCACCCCAAAATCTCCACTGGACTTTGCCATCGAAATGGCTAAAAAAGGTGCGATTTTTAAGTATGAAGGCAAACAAATATCCTCTGACAAGGCCATTGACCTTCTGAAAAAGAATAAGGATTTAAACATGGACTCAAGGACTAAAAACGGCACTCAAACAATTCGAATTACAAAAGAACCTATTTTCATAGATTGATTCTAACCTCATATAAGTGTTAAAGCCCTCTCAAAAGAGGGCTTTTTGCGTACCAAAAATCAAATAGTTACGTTCTGTCAGTATAGTTCATCGTCAATCAAAATAAATCATCATGCTTCAAAAATTCTTTATTCTCTGCTCTGGGGCAGACTCAGAACTTCTAAACACCTGTTCAAAAGGGGAACAGAACAAATATGCCGGTATTGGCGCCACGGTATTCTTTACCGCTGTCATGGCCTTTATCGCAAGTAGCTATGCACTTTTTACCGTTTTTGACAATGTGTACTTGGCCGTATTCTTCGGACTTATTTGGGGACTCTTAATCTTCAACTTGGATCGATTCATTGTATCCACCATTAAAAAACGGAACAACTTAGGGCAAGAATTTTTACAGGCCACCCCACGTATACTTTTGGCCGTTATCATTGCCGTGGTCATTTCCAAACCTTTAGAAATGAAAATTTTCGAAAAGGAAATCAATCAGGTATTACTGAAACAAAAAAACGAGTTAACCTTGGCCAACCAAGACCAAATGGCCTTACAATACACGCCGAAAATTGAGCAATTAAATCAAGATATTACCCGGCTTAAAAATGAAATAGCCACTAAGGAAACCGAAACTAATGCACTATACAATACGTATATCGCCGAAGCAGAAGGAACTGCTGGTTCCAAATTACTGGGCAAAGGGCCGGTATACAAAGAAAAACGTGAAAAACATGATGCCGCATTGGCAGAACTGAATAGCCTTAAAAGCACGAACGCTGAAAAAATAAGTAGCCTAGAAAATGAGATTACCGCATTGAACAACGCTTATTCAGATGGCGTTAAAAAATCTCAGCCCATCATCGATAGTTTTGACGGACTCATGGCACGCATCAATGCTTTGGGAGAATTGGCTTGGTTTCCGTCTTTCTTTATTTTTCTTCTTTTTCTGTCCATTGAAACATCACCCATTATTGCAAAGCTTTTAGCACCTAAGGGTGAATACGACCTGAAATTGGAAGAAGCGGAAAGTATTTTGAGTTCTTGGGTGGCACAAAAAGTAGCGCAACGCAAACTATTAGCGGCTACCGATGGAGAAATGAACCAGAAAATATATGAGGATCTAAAAGGTGAAGAAGAGCTGTATGGCTATAAAAAGAAAAAAGCAGAGGAACTGTTACGTTTACAGGCAGATAATTTTCATGACATTCAGGTCAAGGCATTAAAATAAAACTATAGAATAACATTGCTTCCATTTTTACGTAAACTCGTTGAGAGCTGTTTGCTACGCAGCATCAAAATCAGTTTTTTCGGGTTCAAAGCTATTCTCGACAATCTTCATCGCTTTAAAGTCAATAAATTAAGGTATGAGGGTTATCTTTGAAAATTTATTATGGCGACACTCAAAGAATCGAAACAAAAGAAAAGAAGGTTTTACAACCTCTTTATTATCATTGTTCTACTCATTATTTTAATCACCGCATTTATATCGCAGGTTGATCTAGAATTTGAGTTTTAGAGGTCGTAAGCCATAACCAAAGACAAGATACCATACAGTTTTAACTGTAATCATTATGACCCTAAAACGCAGTAAGCTTATAAGATTTACCAAGTTGATCGGGAAAATTTTCTTGGGTTTGCTTGTGTTCTTTTTTATTTTGGTCTTGGTGATCAGAACACCATGGGCGCAGAATTTTATCGTCAATAAAATCACCGATTATATATCAGATAAGACCCATACAAGAGTAGAAGTAGGCCGGGCCTATATCACTTTTTCGGGAGATGTTCAGTTAGAAAATGTCTATCTGGAAGATAAAAAAGGGGACACTTTATTATATTCCAAATCCCTTCAAGCTGATATACCTATTTACCCCATTGCTTTCAACAACACGCTTTCTTTGGATAATCTATATTCCGATGGACTTACGGCACGTGTTTCAAGAGGAGATGATCCTGATGAATTCAATTTTTCTTTTTTGATGGATGCATTTACGTCCCCAACCGATACCACGACCACCACAACCGAACCCATGGAAATTTCATTAGGGGAATTCGATTTTTCAGATTGGAATTTTAGCTATACCGATAACTATTTGGGTGCTAACATGAAACTGGATTTGGGCAAACTTACCATTGATATATCAGAGTTCGATTTAGAGCAAATGAAGTTTTCAATTGATGAGTTTGTATTAGAGAACACCGCTTTTTCGTATGTGCAAACACATGCGTTCCCCATCACCAATGATACCACAACCACCACACCTCCCTATATTGAAATCGGAGATTTTGAGGTGAACGATTTAAAAGTAGCTTATGTTTCCGATCCTGACGGTTTAGATACGAATTTTAACTTAGGAAGAGTTAACCTAACGGATATTTTAGCCGATATCTCCAAAAATCGATATGAGACCGATGACTTGATCCTCAAGAATTCCCAGATTTCGGTCAGGCTAAAAGACCCCGAAAACGCCCAACCTACAAACACAACCGAAGCGCCGTTCACTTGGCCCCAATTTATACTTGCCGCACAGAACCTAGAATTAACGGATAATAATTTCACCTATAACTTAAACGACACTCCCCAGAACGCGGAAACGTTTGACCCCAATGCTTTTGACATACAACGCCTCAATTTCGAAGCTTCAGACTTTACGTATCGCCCAGAAAATTTTCATCTCAAGGTCTCCGATTTTTCTTTTAGGGAACCCCGTGGCATACGATTGAATCAATTAACTTTTGAAGTAGGATTAACAAATAAGAGCGCTTCTTTATCCAGTCTATCACTTCAAATCAATCAAAGTTCCGCCAATGCCGATCTAGCTGTTTCGTTCAAATCTTTAGATGAAGCTTTGAAAAATCCGCAGAACAGTTCACTATCCGCAGCCATCTCTAACCTGGTTTTGGAAATGGAAGACGTACAGCAATTTGTACCTGTACTTAGAGAAAATGTGTACGTAGACTCGTTGGCTAACCAAACGCTGACAGGTTTCATGAACGCCAAAGGCAATCTTAAAAAAGTTGATGCTTTTACCACAGAATTACAATGGGGTAAGACCACACGATTCTCGGCCAATGGAACATTAAGCAACATGACCGAACCCGATTCACTTCAGTATAATTTGAACGATATAACCCTACATACGGTTCAAAACGATCTAAATAAATTCATATCCTCCAAAGAACTTAGTATTTCTATACCGAAGACGCTTGTAATTTCAGGAAACTTGTCGGGCGGAACTACGTGGGTAAATCCTGATTTAGTACTAAAGATTCCAGAAGGAAATGCCTTGGTCGATGCTTATGTGAATTTCGGCGATACCATCGGTTTTGACGGAACGATAACGGCAGATTCTCTGCAACTGGGAAAACTTTTACAAAATAATCAATTGGGTGACCTATCCTTAAATGTGAAAGCTTCGGGTGCTGGCACAGAACTATCAACGCTTGATGCAGAACTGACCGGTACAATCTCGCAATTTCAATATGCTGGCTACGACTACACAAAATTGGAAGTTTCCGGAAAAATGGACAAGGGCTCCGGTAATCTTTTGGCAACTGTCAATGATCCCAATTTGAACATGAAGGCCAATGCCAAAATGAAATTTGGTTCTACCATCAACTCCATCGATTTTACGTCGAATATCATTGGGGCCGATTTGCAAAAGTTAGGTTTTACCAAAAACAACATAAAAATAGCGGCGGATATCGATGCGAACTATCAAGGGTCAACCACCAACTACACTGTAGAAGCAGACATTTCAGAGGGTATTGCCGTGGCTGATAATAAACAATACCAGGTTTCTCCTATTTATTTGAGAGCGCATGTTGAAGATTCCGTTACCGATGCCTCCATCAAGAGCGGATTCATAAACGGTGAACTCTCCTCTAATGCATCGCCTACCCGAATTACAGCTGCATTAAAAAAGCAACTTGAGCATTATTTTACTACAGATCCCTTAAGATACACGGCTACCGATAATGTTAAAGCCAGTCTAGTCCTTGCCATTGAACCTACCCCCATTTTATCAAAGGTTTTTTTGAACGGTATTCAAGACATCGATTCTTTGAACATCAATGCAAATTTTGATGCTAAAAAGCAACAACTTTCTGCAGAAGTTAAGGTGCCGAAAATTTCTTATGTAGGTAGTTCAATAGATAGTCTAAACGCTTTTGTAAAAGGAGATTCGGTAGATTTGAAATTTTCGGCCGGCATTGCAGACTTTCTCTATGAACCCCTGCACTTAAAACAAACCTATCTTGAAGGAAGCTTAAAGAATAAGAAATTAGTGATGAACTTCAATTCGAAGAACGACACGTTGCAAGTCATGCACATTAACTCAGAATTGGTGTTCAAAAAAGATACGCTAAGCTTACATATCGATCCCGAAAATTTGGTCCTCAATAAAAAGCAATGGCAGATACCCCAGAACAACGCCGTCTCATTTACCGATTCCTATACGGATTTTAATAGTTTTATACTGAGCAGAGATACCCAGAAATTGGAAATCTCCACTAAGGTTCCAAAAATGAAAGCCGATCACATCGGTATTATTTTCGACAACTTTGAGCTACAAACATTTTTGAGTTTTTTGAATCCCGATAAGGTATTGGCCAAGGGAAAAGTAGGGGGTGACTTTGTGATTTTGAACCCTTATGACGCCGCAGGTTTGGTCGCAGATATACAGATCAACGATTTTGAGGTATTACAAAATCCATTAGGAATGCTCACCTTGGATGCCTCCTCTAAATCATTATCCGATTATGATTTTGACCTTGCGCTCAAAAATGGTGGTGCTGACCTAAGGTTGACCGGTGACTATACCGCTCGACAAAGTACGGCTGATTTAAATATGGAGCTCGATATTCAAAAATTGGAAACAAAAATTGTACAGGGCTTTTTCAAAGAAGAACTATCAAACCCAAAAGGCTACTTAACCGGTAGTCTCTTGGTAGGGGGTACTTTGGCAGAGCCCACCTATTCAGGAAGAATCAGGTTTAACGACGTAGGGCTTAGCCTTTCATCGTATAAAACTACCCTGAACATCGATGGGCAATCGTTGGATGTGGACGAGAAAAAAATCACACTAAATAATTTCACCATAGTCGATAAAAACCAAGGAAGTCTAACCGTGGATGGAAAAATAATTACAGAAAATCTAGCCAACCCCGGCTTTGATTTCACCATACAAACCGATAAATTCCGGGTGATGGATTCTAAAAAGGGGGATAATGAACTCGTCTACGGCATTGCCAGTATCAAGGCCGATGCCAAAATCACCGGCGATTTAGAACTGCCCGTAATTGATGGGAGTATTCGCATAAGGGAGATTACAGACCTAACCTATGTAGTACCCCAGGACCAGTTAGAAATTCAAGAACGAGACGGTGTAGTGATTTTTGTGAACCGTGAAAACCCAGATGCCATATTGACCAGGACCGATGGAGAAAATTCCAATTCTTTCTTTTCAGGAATGGATATCAATACTACTTTAGAAATTGCTAATGAAGCGCAGTTTACTATTGTCTTGGATGAAAAGACCCAAGATAAATTACAAGCTTCAGGGGAAGCAACCCTAAACCTCAACATAGATCCGAATCAAGATGTTCGCCTCTCGGGCAGATTAACACTTAACAACGGTTTTTACCGCACAAGCTTATACAACCTGGTCAACAGGGAATTTAAATTGAAACCAGGAAGTAGCATTGTTTGGAGTGGTGACCCTTACGATGCTAAAATGGAGGTAACCGCTATTTACGAAATAGAAACATCGGCGGCACCTTTAATGTCGGCCATCAGTTATGGTCAAGATAGCGGAGTCTCTGGCAGGTACCAGCAAGCCGCACCCTTTCTGGTCTACCTCAATATCAATGGAGAGTTGATGAAACCTGAACTTTCATTCTTGCTCGATATGCCCGAAAATGCCCAAGGTAATTTCGGAGGTGCCGTGTATGGGCGTATTCAACAATTGAACGAACAAGAATCTGAATTGAACAAACAAGTGTTCTCTCTTTTGGCACTGAACCGGTTTTACCCTACAACGGGTAGTGACGGTAGTAGTGGTGGTGCTGTAGCCCTAGCGCGAAACAATGTGAACAAAGTACTCTCTAGCGAATTGAATTCCATTTCCAATAAATTATTGGGTAATAGTGGCTTTCAGCTAGGTTTTGATCTAGATAGTTTTGATGATTATCAAACAGGAACCGCCCAAAGCCGTACACAATTGAACATTAATGCCAGTAAAAAGTTATTTGACGACCGATTGATCGTCACCGCGGGTAGTGCCGTGGATGTGGAAGGTAGCGCCCCCGCCGGTGAAACGGCAGCGCCGGTAATCGGGAACGTAACAATAGAATATTTACTAAGTGATGAAGGTACGTACCGTTTGAAAGGCTTTCGTAGGCAAGAATATCAAAATGTTATTGATGGTCAACTCATAGTGACTGGTATCGCTTTTATCTTTGATAGGGAGTTCAATAAATTCAGTCAGTTGTTCAGTCCGGTCAAAAAAGAGGAAACTAAAGAAAAACCATCCGAAGAGAAAAAGAAAACTGAACAATCAGAGGTCAAAAACTAAAGTCTAGAAATTAAAAATTACGATTGAAAAATAACTCCCTTACATATCGAATAGTCTATTGCTTCGTGCTTTTGCTGATCTACTCCTGTAGTATAGAAAAATTCATCCCCGAAGGGGAACAACTCTATACCGGAGCACAATTAAAAGTGGAAACCGAAAGTGAGGTCAAGGACATCAAAGAAGTACGCACAGAGCTTTTCAACCTTATCGAACCCAACCCGAATACCACCTTTTTAGGCATGCGGCCGGCATTATTTTTCCACTACAAGGCCCAACGGGAAAAACCAGGCTTTATCTATAAATTCCTGAATAAATCTTTTGGGGAAGAACCCACCTATTTCTCGGATGTTAAACCAGAACGTGTCGAAGAACTTATTTTGAACAGACTGGACAATAATGGTTTCTTCTATAGCCGGTCAGACTCTGAAATAATTGAAGACAACAAATTTGTATCTGTCAATTATTCGGCCAAACTGACCGAACCCTACCTCTTGGAGAATTACAAGCTCGAATCTGATTCGCTCCCTATCTATAAAGCCATTGAAAAGATGATTTCAGAAACGCCGTTAAGAAAAGGGGACCGCTTTGACTTGGATGTAATGAAAGCGGAAAGGGAACGTCTGAACAATGGTCTAAAACAACGAGGCTATTACAATAGCAAGGCCGACCTTCTTATTTTTGAAGCCGACACCAACCAATACAAAACCAAAAAATTCGACTTATTTCTACGGCTGAAAAAAGACGTTCCGGGTAGAACCGCTATTCCGTACACTATTGATTCCATTACCGTTTTTCCGAACTATTCTATAGAGGGCGATACATTACCGATTACCGAACGCAACCGGACCAAAGTAAATGGAATCGATTTTATTCAGAACGAATTCTATTTTAGGCCAGAATTACTCGAGTCATATATTCTGTTCAATGAAGGTGACCGCTACGATGCCAATACTTCTAAACTCACCAGTAACCGATTATCGGCTTTGGGTAGTTACAAATTCGTAAACATTCAATATACCGAGTTGGATACTACGGCGACAGATGGTGACTATGGCTCCTTGGCCGCTACCATTTATCTAGCTCCATTGACAAAACGATCTTTGCGGGCCGAGCTGCAAGCAGTAACCAAATCGAATGGCTTTACAGGGCCGGGAATACAACTCACCTACAGCAACCGAAATTTATTCAACGGTGGCGAAACTTTGAGTATCTCAACCAATTTCTCTTATGAATCACAGATTTCTAGTGGTAACAATTCTAACTTGAGCAGTATCGCAGGAGGTATTAAAGGAGATTTGGTTTTTCCCAGATCCATTCCCTTTTCTCCCAGTCGTTTTAAATATGCCGTACCCAAAACGAAAATTTCGTTGGGGATCGATTTTTTAAAACGAAGCCAATTATTTACGTTAAGTTCAATCAATTCTACCTTCGGGTATACTTGGAAAGAGAACCGGTATGTATATCATCAACTGGATCCCATTAGTCTCAACTATTCCAGATTATCGAATGTAACCGAAAATTTTCAGAATATTCTAGACGACAATCCCTTTCTTCGCCGAAGTTTTGAACAACGTTTCATTGGCGGATTGATGTATGGCTTCACTTATGATGAAGTCTCGGATTTGGATAAAGAATACCCCATCTATTTTTCGACCAATTTCGATACCGCAGGTAATTTATTCAGTTTGGTCAATGGCGGCTCTAGTACCATTTTTGGTTCAGAATTTGCCCAATATGCCAAATTGGATGTTGATTTACGCTTTTACATGCGTTGGCAAAAAGATCAAGCTTTGGTGTCACGTGTATATGCTGGCTGGGGTGTACCTTATGGTAACAGCCAGACCCTACCCTTTGTAAAACAGTTTTTCTCTGGCGGACCTTATAGTGTTCGTGCCTTCAATATCCGTTCGCTAGGCCCAGGTAGCTTTAATGCCGAAACCGACAACTCTTCGACCGATTATTTTGACCGCTCGGGAAACCTGAAATTGGAGGCGAATGTTGAATATCGTTTTCCGCTGTTCTCCTATTTAAAAGGAGCATTTTTTATAGATGCAGGAAACGTTTGGTTGACCGGAGATTATTCTGACATTGAAACGGATCAGCAGAACAGTACGTTTTCACAGACCCTTTTCGCCGATGGTAAATTTGAAAAGGATTGGTTAAAGGAGGTCGCGGCAGGAGCAGGTTTTGGTTTACGATTGGATATTCAAAACTTCGTCATCCGTTTAGATTTGGCCTCCCCTTTCAGGCTACCCTACCTACCTGAAAATAATCGCTGGAACGTACCTTTCTTTGGAAACAACGGCAATAAAATGACCTTGAACTTTGCCATTGGCTATCCGTTCTAAGCCTCTATAATCCCCATTTTCTTCAATAAAAAAGAAGCGTTCATATTCTGGCAGATGCCGTCCTTGAAGGTATAATCAAAATGGAGTTCGTTATCTATGATTTCGGCATCAAAATAATAGTTCTTTACGGCAGGATGCTCTTTAGCGACTTCGCATAAGCTTAAATCGTGGGTAGCAATGATTCCGGTGGACTTACTTTTGACCAATCGCTCCAAGAATTTTTTGGATCCCAGCGCCTTATCCGTACTATTGGTTCCTTTCAAGATTTCATCCAACACGATAAAATAGCGGTCGGTTTGTATCTCATCTACAATAAACCGTAATCGCTTCAACTCAGAAAAGAAATAGGATTCATCATCGGTCAAGGAATCGGTGGTGCGCATACTGGTAATCAATTTTATGGGAGAATAGGAAACCTTTTCGGCACAGACCGGAAGCCCCACATTTGCCATCATGATCTGCAGTGATACCGTTCTAAGGAATGTACTCTTCCCGGCCATATTCGCTCCGGTAATGATGAAGAACTGTCCGCCATCGATCGTAATATCGTTCAAAATACTTTTGGATGGGTCCAATAAAGGATGTCCGGCCTTTTCCGAATTCAAAACAACATGAGAATTGGTAATGGTTGGATAGGTAAACACGGGATGATTGAATGCGAAATTCCCCAGACTATTATAAGCATCAAAAAAAGCAATGGTCTTAAACCAGTTTTCGACATCCTTTCCGTGAGCTTCAATCCATTTTTCAATAGCAAGGCTATCCGTCAAGGACCGCAGAAAAAATCCGTTGGCGACAACGACATAAAGCATATTATTGTTTCGGTCCAGATTCCCCAACAACTTTGCGAACCTTTTGAGGACCTTAGAATTGCTTTCCCCTTTGCTCAGAATATTCTCTTTTTGCTTTTGTAAAAGAGGAGCAGCGAAACTTGCCTGCTCAATCAGGGCCAGCAGTTGGTTATATTGGTCAAAAGTAGATTTCAGTTTTGTGGCATCCTGCCCAAGCTGCATCACCTTTTTAGTAAAAATACCTACAATGATCATTCCAAAGCCCAACCATAGCAATAACATTGACTCTGATATGAAATCAAGAAAATAGGCAACAAATATTACCAAGGATAATACAGAAAAAACCATAGGGATATAGCGCATCACTTTAGGTACAAAAGGAGTGTACGCCTTCAACCAATCGGTGATTAACGCGGTAGGAGTCTCTGTTTTGGTGAGTGCGGCCATGGCAGAGAATTCTTGGCGCCAATCTACTTTTTCCCCTATTTCCTTTATTGCTTCTTGCTTGTCGGTAATACCGGTAATCAAGTTCCCTGTATACATCTCTGCCAATAACCGGCTTCCCTCCATCAATTTTGTGCGGTTGGATACTTGATAAAAAGAACCCTGCCCAAAAAGGTCGATATCCTGACTGTAATAATGTTGGTCGGTCGCAAATTCCTTACCATTTTCCAACTGGCTATAATCGCGTTTTAATACTTGAAGTTCAATAGCATTGATACGCTTCAATTCCTCTTTTTTAGACTTCTGGTATTTTAAATCTGAATGTTTGGATACTAGAAACAAGAATGCAGGAATGCCAACCAACAATACACCGACAACATATTTAGCATTCACCGAAGCGAAATAAATAGCAAGAATCGTCAATAAAAATACTCCCAATCGAAGTAAACTAAATAGGAAAAGTCGTTGATTTAAATCGGCGATTTCCTTTTCAAAACAATTGACCCTACCCGTATAAAATTCCTCTAAATTCCTCATGGACTCACTGCACTTTTTGAATGGCCAAAGATAATGGTAGTGAACGGTTTCTTCACCCCTTTTTACAGGGCATCGAATTCTGCTCGTAGTTTTTTCGTGAATTTGTGAACGACCAAATCGTATGAGTGGTCAATCAACTCTTTGAGCAGTTTTGGAGATACACTATCGAGGTACACTGTGTTCCAATGTTTTTTACTCATATGCCATCCTTCGATGATACCATCATGCGATTCCCTAAGTTCGATGGCCCTATCTGGATCACATTTTAAATTCGTGTGTAACGGAATATTGTCCAAGCCACAAAGCGCGAACATTTTACCCATCACCTTAAAGACAAGGGTCGTCGAATCAAAAGGAAACTCTTCGGTAACTCCCTTTTTTGCGATACAATACTCCCGGAATTCTTCGATGTTCATTTGTTAGTTGACCGTTACTAAGACAATACTTATTCTATTTCTAAATACTCAATACTAAGTACTATTTACTAAGCATTAGCTCCTACTTCCTCTTTTTCCCCTCCACGAGTTTCAAAAAAGCCTCCATATCCTTCCAAACATAGCGTGTTTTAGAAAAAACCTGGTCACCGATATCATTGGCTTCCATACTTTCCATACGTTTTCCTCCTATTCTGTCGTAAAAAGCTATAGCTGAATAATTGGTATCCAAAACCCAGAGGTAGAATCCGTTCCGATGGTTTTTTTCAAGAAGGATTTCCGCTAAATTGGACATCAACCGCGTACCAATTCCTTTACCCTTTGCACCAGGGCTTACATGTAAATTATCCAAATAGGTGCCATAATCAGGGTTTTCCTCAAAATAGGCACAAAGGAACCCCAGTAGGTTTCCATTTTCTTCGGCAATCAGGATATACTGATGTTCCTTTGGATGTTCAAAGCGTTCTTTCCATACGGTCCTCCGGTCATACAGCACTTCCTTATCCAAAAAATGGGCACTGAACGCTTCCCTATAGTTCAGCTGCCAGCTTAGGGCGTGCAATTGGGCAATAGATTCCGCATCCCTTATAGTGGCTTCACGATAGAAGACCATACTGTTCTAGATACCGGTGGAATCATAGACAATTACCTTTTTCCAAAGGTCCTCAGATTCTGCGATAAAGAGTTTATGGGGCGCTTCATCTTGATAGGCTTGCTGTGATTCGGCAGAATCAAAAGATAGGATCAACGAATAGGTAAAAGAACCATCTACAACATCTCTACTTGCCTTCGGGGGAGTTCCAATAAACTTGGTCTTGGCGTAACCCGAGTTATCTAAAAACTTCTTTAATGAAGTTTCAAATGCGGCACGATCCGAGGCGTTATCCGGATTCTTCAACCAGAAAAATACGGTGTGCGAAAAATTGGAATCAAATTCTTTCATTTCTGTTTTTTTTTGACCGAAAACACTACTGGTCATTAGTACTACTGCAAGAATACAAATTATGCTCTTCATTTTTAAAAAATATAGGTTATTAGTTTTTCTCGATTACATCTATTTGTTTCTGTGAAATTTGAAGGGCCGTGTAATCTAATTTCCACCCAATAGTTTCCACTATTTTCTCCATGATCAGCACTGTCTGTAAAGCTTCCTTTCGGGCAGTATCCATCAATCCGCTTTCCGGAATTTTCTCCAGAATATGTTTTTTGGCCTCAAGGTTTAACCGGGTTAGATCCTCGGGGACGAAAAAGTTGAAAAATCCACTTTTAATATCGTAGAATTCCAATTCAGGTTCTATGCTCAATACTTCTGGTTGCGGAAAATTATCAAGAACGATCTGCTTTTTGTCCTCATCGGCATGAATGAGCAACTTGCTAAGATCATAACCAATATGCGCCTTCGCCTTAATGACTACCAGTGCTTTTTTCTTACTGCTGACCAAGCTCATAAAATCCTTTACATTCTCATATTTGTAAATTTCAGCAAACTCCCCTTCGACGGAAATAAGTTTACAAACACTTCGCATTTTCTCCAAAAGTATGGTCGATTGATGCGTAGTAACTTCCTTGGTCTTTTTCCCTTTAAAGAAATTGAAGAGCCAATACATGCCAATAGCACCTAAAACCAACCCAAGAACCGTATCGAATATATTATCCATTCGTATTTCCTATTTCACCCAAATGGGTAAACTTGAATCCTTTTTCATATTTCAATCCGTACCCAAAGATACGGTCCATTGCCGTATGTATAAAAAGAATCGTACCTATTAATTGAACAACCGGCCACATCATATGGATACCTACAAAATACAATAGTATCGCGACGCCCCGATGATGGGCCAAATTGTAGCAATAAGCACCAATTTTAGGTCCGGCAAGATATCCTACCATAGAAATATCAGGCACCAAAATCAAGGCAGGTAATAACCACCATTGATACCCTAACAGTCCGAACATGAAAATACCTAAGGCCATCAAGGCCACTTCTTCCAGTTTCAATACATTTTTCATAATCCGTTTATTTTATAAAGTACAGGCCTACTTGGACTAGCGTCGTTTTCAAAAGCTGCTACTTGTAGATTTAAAAAGTAGCTGCCATCGGCAATAGCCTCAGGCACATAAATAAATTCGGTAATGGTAGCTCCTAACCGAACTGCCCCATGAAAGTTCCAAAATGCCTTGTGCGCCAACAATTCCCCATTGTCCTTTTCTTTATCTACCGAAGGTAAGTCGATTAATAGATGTTCCACTCCCAAATCCCTGATATATTCGATAGCAGACTCCAAAATATAGGCCGGATTGCTATGGGAATAGTGTTGCGTCAACTTGGTTACTGAATTCGGTAAGGTACGGATGACCAATGCTTCCGGGTGTTCCTCTCTGATTAGGTGTTGAAGTTGCTTTTTGGTGATGACCAAATCGTCTCCGTTTTCTTCGGGGGTCACGGTGATGACTTCCGCCAAAAAGAAAAATCGGCCCAGATTCTGGTTAATGGATTGGTGCTCCTTGGAAATATGCCCCACACATTCCGTATGGGTACCATGGGCATGCGGATTGAACCAGATATCATAAAAATTGGTAGAGGCACCTGAAGCTATACTTCCCACAAAATCACCATCGGTATGCGGTTCCATTCGAGGATGTTCCACATACCAGGCATTTACGTTTTCATGCCCACCTTTTATCGGAATGGAAATGTCCAAGGGTTTGGCAAGGTCTATTTCGTACGAATTGTTTTTATGATGGATGGTTGTTTTCATTTTGCAATTAATGTGAACGAATGCCTCGCCAAAACCAATTATATATTTAGCTATATCTAAAGCAGAAAATTACGACTTTTTAAAATGCACCTGAAATGAAACGACCTATTTCAAATTTACCAAGAAAAGGTCCGATGCGATTCCGTCTGCCAGAAACAACCCTTTTTTGGTGGTTCTTAAGGTATTTCCATCCAAAAACAGTAAATGTTGCGTGATGTATTTATCAGCTTGCAGTAGTGCATATTCGGTATACTTTTCGCCAAATTCTGAGGTAATCCTATTCAAGGAAACACCCCAAACGGTCCGTAGACCGGTCATAATGTATTCATTGTATTTATCGGTGGTGGACAATTCCTCCACCTCCATGGGTAGAACACCCTGCCCGATCGCTTTTATGTATTTGGGATTGTTATTGATATTCCAGCCCCTGCGATGACCGTCGAAGGAATGTGCGGACGGACCTATCCCCAAATACTTTTTCTGTTGCCAATAGGCCGAATTATTCTTGGATTGAAATCCCGGTTTCGCAAAGTTGGATATCTCGTAACATTCGTAGCCCGAGGTTTGAAGTCTTGTGTTCAAAAAATCGAAATGTTCCTGCGCTTCCTCATCCGAAGCGGGAGTTATCAATCCCTTCTTCACGAAATTGGCCAAGGCTGTTTTAGGCTCTACCGTTAGGGCATAGCTCGATATATGGGGAATCGCATACGAAATAGCGGTATCCACATTTGTTTGCCATCGTTCCAAAGACATATTGGGCATGCCATAAATAAGGTCGATGGAAATATTATCAAAATGTTGTTTCGCCAATTTCAGGCACTGCTTGGCTTCCGCTGCATTGTGCGCCCGGTTCATCAGCGTTAAATCTTCCTCAAAGAATGATTGCACCCCAATACTCAATCGGTTTATGGGACTAGCCGCCAATTGCAGTATCTTTTCTTCCGATAAATCATCAGGATTGGCTTCTAGCGTAATCTCCGGATGTTCCACGACCTTGTAAAAATCGTACACTTTCGCCACTAATAGCTCGATTTCCTCAGTCTCCAAAACCGATGGTGTTCCCCCGCCAAAGTAAATCGTGGCCACCGTCTCCCCGGCAAACTCCTCTTTTCGCAGTTCCAACTCCTTACCCAATGCATACAACATCGCCTCCTTCTTTCCCAAGGAAGTGGAAAAATGAAAATCACAGTAGTGACAGGCCTGTTTACAAAAGGGGATGTGGATGTAGATTCCTGACATAATTTCAATATTCAGTATTCAGTTAACAGTTGCAGTTTTCAGTTTTGATCACAACCAAACTTTACAGGATTATTCATCATATAGTTTATCAGTTTACCAACTTCCTCACTTTCTTTAATGGAATTCATCAAAATGGGCTTTTTCAATGTATTTACACTCAAACGCAAATTCTAACCAGGTTTGGGTTTCTGAATTTTCCGCGTCGCTATCGGTCAATTTACTGATGAAATTTCTAGGGTATTTTCGCTTACGATAAGCTTCCGCAATATTGGCACTAACGCTTCTTGAAGAGCGTCTAATCTGATCCGTCAATGAATACTTTTCTTCTTTAGGAAACGACTTTGAGATGTTAAAGATCTTCATCTCTAAAGCAAAAGACTTTTTATAAGCTATTAAATCTTGAAATTGCATTTATTTTATTTTACTGTACCGGTGTCGATTTTAAATTACTGCCACTTTACTGAAAAATTATTCAATATTAATGTTGCCTAATTAATGCTGCCTACCGAAAACTGTTACTGCCAACTAAAAACTACTTCTTAACACGTTTCTCGTTCTGCTTCACAAAAGCATCCCAACCGGTATAACTTTTCCCGACCTCAACCCTTCCTTCATTATAAAAATGACAAACGGCAGCGGCCAATCCGTCGGTACTGTCCAGGTTTTTAGGCAATGTTTTTAGCCCAAGCACACTTTGTAGCATTTTTGCCACTTGCTCCTTACTGGCGTTTCCGTTACCGGTAATGGCCATTTTAATTTTTTTGGGCAAGTACTCGGTTATCGGGATTTGACGGGAGAGTCCGGCCGCCATGGCGACCCCTTGGGCACGTCCTAATTTCAGCATGGATTGTACGTTCTTCCCAAAAAAGGGGGCTTCAATGGCAATTTCATCGGGGTGATAGGTATCGATGAGTTCTATGGTCCGCTCAAAAATGAGTTTCAGTTTGATATAGGGATCGTCGTACTTCTTGAGTAGCAGCTCGTTCATTTGAATGAACTCCATCTTTTTGCCCACTACCTTGATGAGTCCGAAACCCATAATGGTCGTTCCGGGATCGATTCCCAATATAATTTTCTCGTTCGCCAAATTGGTTAGTTTGTATTTAATTGAACGGGAATGCGATATTTGGTGTTCACCGGAATTCCCCTTTTCAAAGCGGGTGCAAGTTTAGGAAGATTCTTTAAGCTTTGGGTAATGACCCCGTCAAATTCTGGCATTTGTTTCAAAACCGAGGCATCCTTCTCAATTTTGACCACATCGATTCTTCCCAAGGTATCGATGACAAAAATAACGGCTACAGTTTCGCTCTCCTTATCGGTTAGGGTGAATTCAAACTCGTTTAAGGTTTCCTGAAAATGGCTCGTCAGGGTCTCTTCAAAACAGGTTTTTTGCTCGGTTTTGGTGGCCGATTCATCACAGGAGTAGAAAAATGGATAGGAATCGACACTATTCCAGTCCACCTGGCCCAATTCTTCGTGAATAAGTTCTTGGGTCCTTTTTTCGTTGGATTCAAAGAACGAACAAGAACTTAGACCTATTAGTAAAAGAATGGGTAAAAATCGTTTCATCACACCTGTTCTATAGGGGAAATTACGATTTTTTAGGCAGTTCTTTAAACAAACGTAGGGACTAAAAAAAATATGACCAAAACTATAGTTTTGGTCATATAGGTTTAAATTTCGAAATTCGGATAACTTAGTTGAGTTTAAAGTCAACTGGAATTGAATACACCACATTAACATTTTTACCCTCACTTTTTCCTGAACTCATTTGAGGTAATCTTTGAATAATACGTTCCACTTCGTCCGTCAATAATTTATTCGTCCCTTTACTTTCAATATTTTGTACCAATCCATTGGAGTCGATTTTAAACATAACACTTACCCTACCCTGAATTCCAGCTTTTTGCGCTTCCATCGGGTAACTAAAGTTTTTGCTAATATGCAATTGGATTTTATCATTAAAACAAGCGCGCTTGTCCGCAGCACTTTCACATCCCGGAAAGACGGGAACTTCAGCTACCAAACCAAATGGAACATCCTCTGCCAGGTTAATCGCTTTTGATTCTTCACTTGGATAGTCGTTACTTTCTAATTTAAAAACTACGGGAATAGAATACGGAATGGCAACTACATTTCCCTTGTGCAAAGCGGGTTGCATTTTTGGTAACCTGTTTATAATGCGTTCAACTTCATTCTCCAATAAAATATTGGAACCTCTCATTTTTAAGTCATCGACATGACCTTGTTCGTTAATCCTGAACATGACATTTACCCTACCTTCAATTCCAGCAGTTTGAGCTTCCTTTGGATAAGAAAAGTGCTTACTAATGTGCTGTTGCATCATATTATTAAAACAAATTCTTTTATCTTCTACATCTTCACATCCAGGAAAAACAGGAACTTCATCTACCTTGGCAAACGCGATTTCGGTAGTTGTCTTTAAACTCGATTTGTTAAGAAGTTCGTCTTCCGTTTTCGATTCCAAGTCACAGGAAGTGTAAAATAACATCCCAAGAACCATGGGAACCAGGAGTAAATACTTTAACTGCCAGACCTTTTTTGATTTTGATTTTTGTAACATGACGATTCGTTTTTTGATTAATGATTTTGTAAAAAATTGATTGATGAATGAAATATGTTCCGTTTGAAAAACTTGCGATAACAACTGTTGGTAATGTTCAGATTTGCGCTCTTTGGCCACTTGGGCATCGGCAATAAATTCGTGTAACTCTGCCGTTCTACTTTGGTAGACATAGACCAAGGGATTGAACCATCCTAGAATACGCATCAGCTCAAAAAACAACAGGTCCCACGTATGTCGTTGTTTGATATGCACCAATTCATGGGCGATGATGGTATCATGTTTTTGTTCAAGCACTTTATCACCAATGAAAATGGATTTGAAAAAAGAGAAGGCAAGGGCACTATTAGCGATAACGATCTGGGTAAAATCGGCATACCTGATTACCTCTCCATTTCGTTTTAGTTGGTACAATTGCCATAGTTTATAGCCCAGAATTAGCGTAGCTAGTATCATTCCACCGTACAGTAGCATTTCTTGCCAAGTCCAGTCCAACCCAGAAGCATTAGTAACTTCAACCACGGTTTCGGGTTTATTTAAATTCCACCAAAATTCAGGATAACCTTTCAATTGTTGTGGTAGCCGATTTTTAAACGCCTCAATTTTGATCCAGGGTAAGAGCAGCGATAATGCATAGGTTCCCAAAAGATAGGCCCGGTTCCATTGGAAAAAGGTCTCCCTCTTCAGGAAAAAATCATAGATGACCAAGAAGAGGAGCTGAAAGGCAATGCATTCTAGAATATATTGTAACATCTGATGCGGTTTTAGTCTTCGCTACTATTTTTAATTTCTGGGGATGGATCCGATTTTTTTATTTCCGTGAGGACCGATTCCAGTTCGGTCAAGCTCATGTCATTTTCCTTCATGAAAAAGGAAACCATACTTTTAAAGGAGCCTTGAAAATAATTGTCTACCAATTTGTTGATGGACTGATTACTGTAGTCCGATTTTTTGACGAGGGGAAAATAAAGATGTCCCCTTCCTTCCTGTTCATGGTCCACAAAACTTTTACTCTCTAAAATCCGAACTATGGTAGAAACGGTATTATAGGCAGGTTTGGGCTCCGGCAGTTCATCAATGATAGCAGCCACATTGCACTTTTGCAATTGCCATAAAATCTGCATAACCTCTTCTTCCGCTTTTGTCAACTGTTTCATAATTACATTTTTTTGGTCTTTGTAAAACAACAATCTACTTTATAGGACCCTTCGACTCCGCTCAGGGCATGAGTATGAATTTATAATCACACCACTAATATAACTAAATATTTAGTTTAAACTAATTTTTTAGTTTAAAAAATCAAAAATTAATCCGTCAGGTAGTATTCTGACGGATTATGAATTAGAAAGTAACCGTAACCTTTCCTCTTAAATAGAAAGGCGTACCCGGCGTAAAATGGATTTCCTCAACAGGAATGGTCTCATTTCGCAAACGGCTTTCCGTGGCGAACTGGGTTTCGTTCCACTCGGTATCGAACAAATTTTCCACAATAAGGCCAAATGTCCAATTCCTTAAACCATAATTCAAATTGGCATCGGTTACAAAATATCCTTCAGCAACAATAGAATTATCCTCATTGGCAGGCCTATCATCGATATATCTATAATTAAGACTGCCTGAAAAACCATCTGTCTTTCCTAAGGTGATACCTCCTGCCATAGTAAAGTCAGGAGCCAGCGGAATATAATCGGCCCCATGGGGTTCTTCCGTACTGCGGGCATGGGTATAATTGGCATCTGAATACAGATATAGCCAATCGAAAGGCTGGTATCTGGCACCGACCTCTACCCCCATTCTCCTTGTCTTGCCACTGGGTTCTACAATGGCCGCATCCCCCACATATACGAATTCCTGATCCAGAAACAAGCTCCATAAGGTGGCGTTTAACACCAATTTATCAAGAGGTTTAAAAATCGATCCCAGATCCACACCGTAAGCCGCGGGCAGGATCTCCCGGCCCCTGTTCGCTACCACCACCCGGGTATCGTTCGAGTGAAAACCGATTCCTGTCTTTAGAAAAAACTGTGTGTTCTGCGTGGGGCTGTAAATGGTATTGAACTTTGGGCTGATGGCCATTTTTTCTTCACTGCGATTATCATACAGTTCGCTTAACCTGTTGTAGTAATCAAACTTAAAATAATCTAGGCGTAGTGCCGGTTCAAAGATAAACTTACCTGATTTTACACTAGCTCCCGCAAAAGCATAACCATTAACCTCATCTACATTGCCAAAGGCCAAGCGTTCTAAAATGTTTTGCCTATTCAATGTCCTAGACAGTTGGTTGTCATCTATATTATCATATCGAAAACCTATACCCGCATTGTAATCAAACGTTAAGCTGCCCAATTTGGTCGAACTGTTATTAAAAACCGTCTTCGCCCCAGTCATTAATCGGTCCTCATATTGCTCAATTTGGTCTCCGTTCACCGGATCTTCAAGAAAAAAGGTAAAGTTTGAGAAAAGGTTGAAATTATATCGGGATACAAAGACAATGGTTTCCAACGATTTACCCGAACCCACATTTTTAGTATGGTTTAAGACCACGTTGGTTCTACTGGTCTGTCCACCCTCGGTATCGTCAATGGCACCAAAGCGACCGATTATCCCAAGGTCTACCGCTCTTTGCGGTACCTGTCCTGATGCATCCCATTTGCTAGAAAAGTGGGATGCCGTTACTACCAATTCCTGTTCCCCTGGTAAGGTATGGTTGTATCTTCCCAAGATATTGATCCTATTAAAATCCTGAGGCGAATCAAAAGGGCCATCCGTCAAATAGAGCTCGGATGCCAAATAGGCATTGTTATTTTGATTCTCCAATATGTTCAGCATCCCCATAAACCTACGGGTACCAAACTGGCCCACTTCGGCAGACAACATGCTTTTGTCCAGCCGCTTTCGCAACCTAAGATCCACATAACCTGCCGTATTAAAATTTCCCTGCTCCGCATAATACGGACCTTTTCCAAACCTAATGTTCTCTATGGTTTCCGGGATTACAAAATGAAGGTCAGCATAGCCCTGTCCATGTGCATGGGAAACCATATTCACGGGCATACCCTCCACGTTAATGGCCACATCGGTTCCATGATCCACATCAAAACCGCGTAAGAAAATCTGTTCCGCCTTTCCACCTCCGGCATGCTGACCTAGAATTAGGCCAGGCACCTTTCTAAGAATTTCCTGGGAAGATTTTACCGGATTGGCCTTAACGTCAACATCTACCAATTTACTCAACGCATCTACTTGCGATGTTAGTACCACTTGATCTAAAGAAATGGAACTTTCTTTAAGGACGACAGTAAAAGATTTATTCATATCCGTTTGACTGATAATCCTGTTTTGGGTAGCATATCCTAAACTGGAAAAATAGATTGTATCCTGTACGGAAGTTCTTTCCAATACAAAGTGTCCCGTAGCATCAGTATGACTGTGCTGACCACTGGTTTTATTGAATACACCAGCATCTTCCAAGGGCAAACCGGATTCATTTATAAGTATGCCCTTTAGGTGTTGTGCGGTAGCCGTATCCACAATAAACATGGATATCACCGCGATAATATATTTCATAATATCGTTATAATTGAATTTGATTAACGTAAATAATTCTGCTTTTTAGGATATAGCCTATCTACCGAAAAAGTTAATCTCGGATAACGTAGGTAATACCCTTTTGATGTTTAATTACGCTTTGGGAGGAGGTGTATGCACGTTGGGAAACCAATGACCATATTCTTTTATATAGCTCCAATTGGTTTGTTTTTTTTCTAAAGTCATAATAGCGAACGCCAATTGAAACACATCAGAAAAATGTTTATCAAATTTTTCGTTTTTGCTATCTTTTTGTTCTTCTTTCTGTTTATTGGCCTCCAATAATTCCTTAAGTTCTTGCAAAGCCTTATGAGAATGACCCGCCATGCCTTCCAATGATGAATAATCGGACAATTCGTGGCCAAAGGCATAGCTATGATAATGATGACCTTTAAAGCTCAGCATATGTGACACTTCATGTAATGTCTCCAGTACCAAAGCATTAAAAGTTCCCATTAAATACAACAAACAAAGTAAACCGCCAACCAATCTAAGCAGCCTAATTTTTGTATATACGTTGGTACACTTCACAATCTATAAACCTAAGAATTCAAAAATACTTACCAAATTGAAAAGACAAAGGTTTTATTTTCATTTTGTTCGTAACAATTCAGGGCCAGATTTGTCTTACTTAAAAAGACATACCATGGATATCCTATTATTGGTCATTGGATTTATTTTTATGTTTATTGGCATTTTGGGAAGCTTTTTGCCCGTTCTGCCAGGACCGCCTTTAAGCTGGGTAGGTTTATTACTCCTATATTCCACTAGTGCAATCCCCATAAATTGGACATTTTTAGGGATTACCTTGGCTATTGCATTAATTGCAGTTGCGCTAGATTATATCATTCCCGCCTTGGGAACTAAAAAATTTGGAGGTACCCGTGTCGGAGTGATCGGTACAACCTTGGGGTTAGTGGTAGCCCTAATTTTCCCCATTTTTGGACCCTTTGGAATTATCATCTGGCCTTTTATAGGCGCATTGGTTGGTGAGTTATTGAATAAAGCCGATAAAAAAACCGCTACAAAAGCGGCTTTTGGTTCATTTTTAGGATTCTTGACCGGAACATTCTTAAAGTTCATGGTCGCTATTGTCTATTTGGGCCTTTTTATATCCAAGGCTTGGGAATATAAATCGGTATTATTTCCATTTTTCGACTAAGCTTACTCCTTTATCCATTCTGTTTTAGAGGCGATGGGCCTCCTTTCAGCATCGGGGACATCTCCGTCAAAATTTCCCATATATAAAAAGCCCAAGCACTTTTCACCTTCATTCAGATGGAAGAATTCATCCATGTATTTTATGAGTCCGGGTGAAGACCAATAGGATCCTATTCCCATTTCGGTACATAGTAACCACATGTTCTGAACAGCCATAGCCACCGCCGCCACTTCTTCCCATTCTGGCAAAGATTCTTTCGGGTCGCGCTGCATGCAAATGGCGATGATGGCACCGGCGCGCTTTGGATTTTCCTGAAGGTTTTTAATTTTCATGGTCTTTGGCCTTGGGTCAACTTCCTCGTATTTACCGGATAGGAACAATCCCAACCTGGTTTTTGCCTCTCCCTGGATGACCTTAAAACGCCATGGTTCAGTTTTTTTGTGATTGGGGGCCCAATTGGCCGCTTCCAGTACTTTTTCAATATCGGCCTTTGCGATAGGTTCCTCATTGTACTGTACCGGAAATATTGATCGTCTCTTTTTAATTATATCGAATATCATATGTTATGGTTATTAGCCGCTGGCCGTTAGCCGTTAGCTGTTAGTTTCTTTGTTATTTGTCAATTTTTTAGTTTTACCTCGTATTTCGCACTTCGTATTTATACGTTCTTTTACTTTCCTACAATAAGCTGTTGGCCTTTGCCATTAGCTATAAGTATTTTACTATTTAACTCAGTTTTCACCTTGTACCTCATATTTCGTATTTATCCATTTTACAATTTCTGACCCTACCCAATAGCTGCTATCGTCTCTTTTCTAACTTCTATAATCTAATATCTCAATACTTGCCATCCAACAATAAATCCAAACAATTCTTTAAGACCGGATTCTTCTGTTCCTTTTTCCAAATGACCGAAAGTTCCGCCCGTTGGGGAATGTTCTTAAGCTCAATGAACTTCACCCGCATTTGAAAGCCGTTCTGTAAGGCCGTGGGCACAATTGCGATTCCCAAATGATTTTCCACCAATTTAAAAATAGTATGAGCGTGTACGGACTTATGCGAAATCTTGGGTTTGAACCCGGCATCCTGACAAATACTCATGATGGTGTCGTAGTACAACGGACTATAATCCTGGCTAAAAAGAATGAAATCATCATCGGCAAATTGGTGCATGCCCTCAAATTCCCTCGTTAAAATAGGATAACGCTCAGGTAAAACCAAAGAAAATGTATCCTTATAAATTTGTTTCATTTCCAAAGTATTGGGTACCCTGGCCAACCTTACAAAGCCAATATCTAAACTATCGTTCAAAACGGCCTCTACTTGCGCCGTATTCGATAGTTCCTCCAAAGAGGTTTTTACGCCCGGATAGGTATCCCGTATCTTCAACAACAAATTGGGCACCACCTCCTGCATCGCAGAACCTAAAAACCCAATTCGCAATTCCCCACGATTTCCCTCCCCTAGCAATTTGAGTTGTCGCTCCACATTGGTCAAATGATTCAAGACATAACTCACTTCCTTTTTTAAGAAATGACCGGCCGGGGTTAGCGAGACTTTCTTTTTATCCCGTTCAAAAAGTTGGGTTTCCAAAATTTCCTCCATTTGTTTGATTTGTCGGCTTAATCCCGGTTGGGAGATGAAGAGTTTTTCTGCCGCCTTTCTAAAGTGCAACTCTTCTGCAACCGCCAAAAAATAGGTGAAATGTCGTAATTCAAGCTGATTACTCATGGTTATGGTCTGTTGATGGAATTGGTATTATTGGTTATCAAAAATAGGTATTAATTTTAATTCCTATAACTTCAACACGATGGAATCACAAAAGGATGTATTCAAAATAGGGGAAGATTGGCTCACCTCCGGAAAAGCGATACAATTGGCAGAGGGCACTTTGGCAATGACCTTGACCGATGCTACTGAGCAAAAAATCAATAAAAGTTCGCAAGTGGTAAAACAAATCGTTGAAAAGGGACAGCCGGTGTACGGTATCAATACCGGTTTTGGCCCCTTGTGTACGACCAAAATTTCCAAAGAGGAGACCCATATCCTACAGCGCAATATCCTGCAGAGCCATAGTGTAGGTGTTGGGCAACCTATCGACCGTAAAATCGCCAAACTGATGCTCATTCTAAAAGCACAATCCTTGGCCAAGGGATATTCCGGTATTGCCTTGAACACCTTAAAGCGAATCCTGTGGCATATTGAACAGGATGCCATTCCGGTAGTCCCATCCCAAGGTTCCGTTGGGGCATCGGGAGATCTGGCCCCCTTATCGCACTTGTTCCTACCACTTCTCGGTTTGGGAAAAGTCGAATATCAAAATGAAATCATGACTACGGCCAAATTATTCCAAAAAACGGGTTTGGAACCCATCGACCTTGGTCCAAAAGAAGGGCTAGCCTTGATCAACGGTACCCAGTTTATCGCCGCACATGGGGTCATGGTGGTTGCCAAAATGCACGGACTCTTGGCGCAGGCCGATATCATTGGCGCCATGATGATCGAAGGTCTTCAAGGTTCCGTAAAACCTTTTTTTAATGAACTTCATGCCTTACGTCCTTTTAAAGGGAACATGCACGTGGCCAAAAGGGTGAAAAAACTACTGAAGGGTTCAGAGATCATGGAGGACCATATTGATTGCGAAAAAGTACAGGACCCCTACTCCATTCGCTGTATTCCACAAGTGCATGGAGCCTCACGCACTGCATGGTTGCATTTGAAGGAATTGGTGGAGGTAGAACTGAATTCGGTTACCGACAACCCCGTGATTATTGATGAGGAACTGACCATCAGTGGTGGTAATTTTCACGGTCAGCCTTTGGCCATGGCCCTGGATTATGCCTGTCTGGCGGCCTCCGAAATTGGGAATATCTCCGATCGCCGTATCTATTTATCCTTGGAAGGAAATAGTCCCGGTGTACCAAAATTATTGATGAACAATACCGGTATCAATTCCGGTTACATGATCTTGCAGTATACGACGGCCGCTTTGGCCAGTGAGAACAAGGGCCTCTGTTTTCCATCGAGTGCCGATAGCATTCCCACGTCTTTGGGGCAGGAGGACCATGTGAGCATGGGTTCCATTGGAGGGAGGAAGGCGTTGCAGGTAATCGGTAATGTTGAAAAAATATTGGCCATTGAATTGCTCACCGCCGCCCAAGCTTTTGAATATCGAAAACCGTTAAAATCTGGAATTTATTTGGATGAGGTGCACTCCGCTGTTCGAGAACAGGTAGCTTTTGCGGACAAAGACCGCGTTTTTGCCGATGATATTGAAAAGGGAATCATTATGATTCAAAACCAAACCATCATGAAGGTGATCGAACGGGTACAACAGGAAAACGGGATATCGCTGGATACCAAATATTCCGAAGAATTTGAAAATTATTGATGCTATGGAAAAAATGAAATTAATAGGTCCGTTTAAACAGATCATTCCCATGACGGGAATCGGCTTAAAGGGTCCTATTTCAGATACGGAAATTCAGATCATTCGCAATGGAGGAATTCTCGTTCAGGATGAACTGATCAAGAAAGTTGGTGATTTTGAAGCCTTAAAAACGCAATTTCCGGAAGCGGAAAACACCCCGTTAAAGGGAAACCATGTGTGTGTCCCCGGATTCGTGGATGCCCATACCCATATATGTTTTGGCGGTTCGCGGGCCAAGGATTATGCCCTACGCAACGCGGGCAAGTCCTATCTGGACATCGCAAAAGCAGGCGGCGGTATTTGGGACACGGTCACCCAGACCCGAAAAGCATCCCAAGAAGAACTTGCGAAGAGTACCCTTAAACTCGCCAACCGGCATTTGAAAAATGGTACGACTACCATCGAAGTCAAAAGTGGTTATGGATTAACGGTGGAGGAGGAACTTAAAATGTTACGGGCCATCCACACCGCCAATACCGAGGCATGGGCCGATTTGATTCCCACCTGCTTGGCAGCCCATATGTTACCTAAGGATTTTGAGGGTTCTGAGACAGAATATCTCAACGAAATAAGCACCCGACTTTTTCCGAGGCTTAAAAAGGAACAATTGACCCCCCGGATAGATGCCTTTATCGAAGAGAGTGCCTTTTCCGCAGCACAGATCCACCCCTATTTCACCAAGGCAAAGGAAATGGGCTTCGATATCACCGTTCACGCCGATCAATTTACGCCTGGCGGCAGTGCCGTAGCGGTGGACTTTGGGGCGGTGAGTGCAGACCATCTAGAGGCCAGTACCCCAATGGATATTGAACGGTTGGCCCATAGCGACACCATAGCCATTGCGCTCCCTGGAGCCTCGATCGGACTGGGTTGCGGTTTTACCCCGGCCCGAAAAATATTGGATGCCGGTGGAGCGCTGGCCATTGCAAGCGACCACAATCCCGGGTCGGCCCCAATGGGCGATTTACTCACCCAAGCCAGTATTCTGGGTGCTTTTGAAAAGCTGACCAATGCGGAAGTTCTTTCGGGAATTACATTTCGGGCTGCCGCAGCCTTGAACCTTAAGGACCGAGGGAAAATAGCCGAAGGATTATTGGCGGATTTCATTGCTTTTCACAGTGACCAATATCAAGACATTTTATACAACCAAGGCAATCTAAAACCTTGTATGGTATGGAAAAATGGAAAATTGGTTTTTGACAAACATAAGTAGTCGACGGTTGACGGTAATTAAATTATAAATGCAAGTCATTAGAGTCGAATCACGCTGTACTCATTACTAACTACTTTGTACCAAAAAAATGGATTTTAAAACACTCCTACAAAACGGAATACCAACGGAGCTGCCTCCAAAGAAAGGGCGAGATCCAGAGCTGTCGCATGCCTCAAAACGCAAAGAAATTTTGTCGGTCGCAGAGAAACGACTGGCGATCCGAAATGCACTCCGGTATTTTCCGGAAGACTGGCATCAAGAACTGGCACCGGAGTTTGCCGAAGAATTACAGCACTACGGCCGTATTTACATGTACCGTTTCCAGCCCGAATATGACATGTATGCCCGCCCGATTTCCGAATATCCTGCCAAGAGTAGTCAGGCGGCGGCCATCATGTTGATGATTCAAAACAATCTGAATCCAGCCGTAGCGCAACATCCTCAAGAGTTGATCACGTATGGCGGCAATGGGGCCGTTTTTCAAAATTGGGCACAGTACCTTTTGGTGATGCAATATCTATCGGAAATGACCGATGAACAGACCTTGCACATCTATTCAGGGCACCCCATGGGTTTGTTTCCGTCTTCTAAGGAAGCACCTAGAGTAGTGGTTACGAACGGAATGATGATTCCCAATTATTCCCAACCGGACGATTGGGAAAAATACAATGCCCTGGGTGTCACCCAATACGGACAGATGACGGCTGGTTCCTACATGTACATCGGTCCGCAGGGCATCGTACACGGTACCGCGATTACGGTAATGAACGCCTTTCGAAAAGTGTTGAAACCTAAGGAAAGCCCTGCTGGAAAAATTTTCCTGACCGCAGGACTGGGCGGTATGAGCGGTGCCCAGCCCAAAGCGGGCAACATTGCCGGATGCATTACCCTCTGTGCCGAAGTGAACCCCGCCGCAGCGACCAAAAGGCATGAACAAGGCTGGGTAGATGAATTGATCTATGACTTGGACACCTTGGTGCACCGTACCCAAAAAGCCATTAAGAACAAAGAGGTGGTTTCCCTCGCCTTTGTTGGAAATGTAGTGGAGGTATGGGAGCGTTTTTATGAGGATCATATTTTTATCCATCTGGGGTCTGACCAAACCTCCTTACATAATCCTTGGGCGGGAGGGTATTATCCTGTGGGACTTTCCTTCGAGGAATCCAACGAACTGATGAGTGAAAATCCGGAAGCCTTTAAAAGTAAGGTTCAGGAATCGCTTCGTAGACATGCCAAGGCCATAAATGCCCATACCGAAAAGGGAACCTACTTTTTCGATTATGGCAATGCCTTTTTACTGGAAGCTTCCCGAGCCGGGGCAGCGGTCATGCATGAAAACCAAATAGATTTTAGATACCCGTCCTACGTTCAGGACATCTTAGGGCCCATGTGTTTCGATTATGGTTTTGGCCCCTTCCGTTGGGTCTGTGCCTCCGGAAATCCATTAGATCTACAAAAGACGGATACCATCGCCCTCAATGTGATGCAGGAAATTCAAAAGACCGCTCCAAAAGAGATCCAACAGCAATTGCAGGATAATATCAAATGGATACGGGAAGCGGAACAGAACCAATTGGTCGTTGGTTCGCAGGCGCGAATTCTATATGCCGATGCCGAAGGAAGGGCCAAGATTGCATCGGCCTTTAATAACGCCGTTAATTCCGGGGCACTTTCTGCACCGGTAATTTTAGGGAGGGACCACCATGATGTAAGTGGTACCGATTCCCCATATCGCGAAACCAGCAATATCCATGACGGTAGCAAATTCACCGCGGATATGGCCATCCACAATGTGATCGGCGATAGTTTTAGGGGCGCTACCTGGGTGTCTATCCACAACGGTGGCGGTGTGGGTTGGGGCGAAGTCATCAATGGAGGCTTCGGTATGGTACTGGATGGCTCTCCCGATGCCGAACGCAAGCTGAGAAATATGCTGTTCTACGATGTCAACAATGGTATTTCAAGGCGAAGCTGGGCCCGTAATAAGGAAGCGCTATTCGCCATCAAACGGGAAATGCAACGGACCCCCAACTTAAAGGTGACCTTGCCAAATTTAGTAAGCAACGAAGTATTGGAATCCTTATTTTAGCGCTGTATTTTCGAAACTTGGATGAACATAGACAAGCTATACACCCCTATCAATAAAGAGGAAGGCGAACGGGTGTGTAAAGGCCGATGCCCAAGTCTGTCAAAAGGCACCCCGAAACTATTTCCTGATCATGTTCAGCAATACGCTGACCTCTTTGGGGACACTTTGAGCAACCCAAAAACCGTACTGGCTTGGCTCATGAAATTTGTTAATGCCCCGGTCTATTTAATTAGTTTTATGGTCCTAATCAGGTAATCTGGCTCCATGTTACCTCAGATTGTCATCGCCAGTTTGGTACAGAAAAAGGAAACCAGCCCTCCGTTTTGGGGAACAGTGGCCGATAAGGCCCGTCATAAAGTAATTGTAGTAAGCGGCCTAATGGCAGCGATTTTGGGCTTGATAATTATATGGCACTACCACGTTTCTATCCGCATTACACACCATAGATTGTTCATATCTCAGCACTTTCTTCTTTTTAGACACCGCCCTATAGTGACGCTCGATTGGAAAGAAAAACATATACCGTTTTGATAGGGCAAGTGGCAATAAACGCACAGATTAAGTGCACAAATAATATTATTGTAGGTTTTGTCTTACTTTTGTTGGGCGAAATTAGTGTGTTTCTTTGTGTTATCTAAATAGAAGGTATTATTTTTGCTTTATAAACATCAGGAATTTTAGGATGTACAACCAGTGTAAAACTGCCTAATGCCAAATGATTTCGATTAGTTCTCCCAAACGATCAGATGAAGTTTAATAAAATTGTTCTCTCATGAAGAACTATGTACTTACAGATATAAAGAATTGGGACGGTAGAAAATCAAACAAAAAGCTTTACCTCCATGAAAAGATCGAGTGTCTTTCCATGGATGATTTTAAAAAAAATAGTGCTAGTAAATCGATTGCCTTATTAGGTTATGCCAGTGACTCTGGTGTTGAACGCAATCATGGTAGAATTGGAGCCGCGAAAGGTCCCGATGCCATAAGAAGGCAATTGGGTAAATTCGCGAATCACCTGCCAGAAGAAACCTCAATTTTCGATTTAGGAAATCTAACAAGTCCAGACGGCGATGTAGAGGCCATTCAAAAAGAATTGGAAACAGCCGTAGACCTTATCAAAAAACAACATACCTTCCCCATTATATTAGGAGGAGGTCATGATCTTGCCTACGGTCATTATAATGGTCTATTAAAACACATCCCTGAAGACAAAACGCTTGCAATTATTAATTTTGATGCCCACTTCGATTTAAGGCCAAATGATAATGGATCAAATTCTGGCACCCCGTTTTATCAAATTGCGATGGATTTGCAAAAAAAAGGTAAATCATTTCACTATAAAGCGTTAGGAGTAACCCAAAATGCGAATACAAAAGACTTGTTTGATTTTGCAGAAAAGCATAAACTTAATTATTTACGACGTGAATATTTCAGTCATACCTATCTGGAACATGTGCAGTTGCGTTTGATTCAATTCATGGAAGATGTGGATTATATCTATACCACTATTGACTTAGACGGGTTTTCTTCTGCTTATGCACCGGGCGTTAGTGCCGCTTCACCAGCAGGTTTTTCCCCAGATATTGTACTAGAATGTGTAAAGTTAATATTGGAATCTGATAAATTAGTAGGCTTGGACATCGTAGAATTAAACCCAAAGTATGATATAGACGACCAAACAGCAAAATTGGCAGCGACGATAGTACATTACATTCTTCACAAAATCTAGATAAAACAAAAAAAGCCTCCCATATGGAAAGCCTTTCATTGGGTACTACCGGCAAAAACCGATAAACACAATTACCTCAGTTATTATCTGAGGCACAACACAACGTTACAAAGATAATAAAGGTTTTCAATTTTTCATGTTAGCGCTGTAAGATTCTTACCAAGAAGTCACAATGACCTTTATTATTCAGTGACCGTTAAAACCTCATAGATCTGTTTCATTTCTTGAAAAGTAAATTGTTTTTGCTGAAACCAATCATGTATTCTTATTTTTTCATTTTCTATTTGGGCCGCACGGATGGCATTTAACGAAACAATATGCCAATGAGTGCCTTTTTTTCGAGAAACAGAATATCCTACATCTTCTATTATATATGATTGAGTAGGTCTATTGATCAATCGTACGCCATTCTTTAAAATGGCCAAAGTTTCGGTCAAACCTACCACCTCAGAAAAAGAATATCTGGCAAAATCGTTAAAACCGTCTTGTGCTACATTGTAAAGTTTATCTCCAATCTTCAGCTTTTCCATAGAATACAAAGCTGCAAATTTAGTCGTCGCTGACCGGTAATAACAGAGAATTTAGGCATATTTATCCACAAAACGAAGTTGAACCAAATCCTAAACAGACAACTTAGGCCATTCCTTTCATGGTCAATAAGGTAGTAAACCAAACAATCAAAGAGGATAAAAATATACCAATGGTATTTGCCAAAAATGCCTTCTTTCTTTCGAAATTAAACAGATAACTGGCAATACTACCTGCATAAACACCGGTGCCGGGAACGGGAAGCATAACAAAAAAAATTAGTCCGTAAAATCCATATTTTTTGATTTTATCCCCTGAGCCTACCTTAGCCCTTCTCGCAACAAAAAGTGCCCCTTTTTTATAAAAGTGCCATTTTAGAAAATATCTATTAATAGTATTCAAAAAAAACATCATCACAGGAAAAACCAGCACGTTCGCTAAAAAGCAAAAGCCTAAAACGAGATAAATATTAACACCGTTCAGCAATCCGTAAGGAATACCAACCTTTGCCTCCCCAAAGGGAGAAATGCTCCAAAGCATTGCAATGATCAAGTCCTTTATCACAACTCTTTTTTTAAGGTTTGCAAAATTACAGCCTTCTTAAACGAAAAGCTCCCTCTTAAATCATAAATTATGACAAGGTGCCAAATTTATAACCGAACTACATCGGTGTTCATTTGAAAATTTTAACCCAGCTCACTCAGTTTTATACCTAATTATGGGCACCGCTAAACATAAAAATGTTATTTTTAAAAGTTTGACCAGAAAATCAAATACATACCCTTTCAAAAAATGAACAAAAACAATTCCAGGAGGTCCTTCCTCAAAAAGGCTTCCCTTACCACTGCCGCTGTAGGCACTGCACCCTATTTATTGGCATCTCCTTACAAAGAGCGTTTAGTTATCCCAAGGACCTATCGCCATCAAGAATTTACAGCGAATGACAACATCAACCTGGCCCTAATAGGTTCGGGAATTCAAGGCATCTACGACACCCAATCAGCTTTAAAAGTCGAGGGTATAACATTGGTCGCAGCATGTGACCTTTATACAGGTAGATTGGAACGGGCGAAAGAACTTTGGGGTAAAGATATTTTTGTGACTAGAGATTATCGGGAAATACTTGACCGCAAAGATATTGACGCCGTTATTATCGCAACTCCAGACCACTGGCACCAAACCATAGCCGTAGCTGCGCTTAAGGCCGGTAAAAACGTGTATTGTGAAAAACCGATGATACAGAACTTTGAAGAGGGTCAAGAAATTATAAGGGCTCAGAAAGAGTCTGGTAAAATTTGCCAGATCGGTAGCCAGGGAATGTCCTCATTGGGCAATGAAAAAGCAAAACAACTTTATGAAGATGGTGCTATCGGGGATATTGTAATGCTAGATATGTATAACGACCGCTATTCTGCAGAAGGAGCTTGGCAATATCCCATTCCCCCCGATGCAAACCCAAAATCAGTAGATTTCGATACTTTTTTGGGGAATGCCCCCAAAGTACCTTTCGAAGCAAAACGTTTTTTTAGGTGGAGAAACTATAAGGATTATGGAACAGGAGTTGCAGGAGATTTATTTGTACATGCTTTTTCGACCTTAAATTATGTAATCAGTTCTCATGGACCCAACAGAGCCTTGGCTACTGGCGGACTTCGGTATTGGAAAGATGGTAGGGACGTCCCCGACGTATCAATAACCCTATATGATTATCCTAAAACAGAGACCCATGCGCCGTTTAATGCTGCTTTCAGAATTAATTTTATTGCCGGTAGTGGCGGCGGCAGCGGATTTAAACTTATTGGCACCGAAGGTGAAATGGAAATAGGACAAAACGCAGTAACCGTAAAACGATCTAAATTAGATATGGTTCCAGATGGATACTCTATGGTTTCCTTTACTGAGAATATGCAAGAGCAAATAAAAAAAGAATATGCTCGTAAAAATTTAGAACCTCGAAAAAGTAGTCTCACAACGGGTACAACTACTTGGGAAGCTCCTAACGATTATAAGGGAGCACATTACGATCATTTTTATAATTTCTTTACAGCGATAAGGACAAATGGAAAAGTGATAGAAGATCCTACTTTTGGTTTGCGTGCCGCCGGTGCAGCACTATTAGCCAATGAAAGCTATACTAAAAGACAGCCCGTTGATTGGAATCCGACAGAAATGAAACTAATGTAGCTACCTATTCTTCTATTTCTTCTACGAATTGAATATGCCGTTCTAAATTTTCTTCAATCGAAATAAAGGACTCAATACCCCGTATTCCTGAAATACTGAGTATTTCATCTTGATATACTTTTTTATAATGGTAACTATCCTTGGCGTGCATTTTAATAAAAATATCGTACTTACCTGTAACGTGATGAATTTTTACAACCTCTTCAATTGCATTAAGTTTTTTCATGACTTTTTTGAAAAGACTTATTTCGCTTAAAAAAATTCCTAAGAAAACGGTCATTTTCCAACCCATTTTAGCATAATCCAAACTTAAAGTCGCACCTGTGATCAATCCCATATCTCGCATTTTACGCATGCGCATGTGGACCGTACCGGGAGAAATGATTAATTTCTTAGCCACCTCTGTATATGGAGTCTGTGCATTCTCTGCCAAAATATTCAAAATATTAAAATCAACATGATCCAATTTATTTCTCATATACGAACGGTTTAAAACTCAATTATCACAAAATATCATTATGTCATCGTTAAACGATTATTCGTGTTTAACTAATTTTAACAAATTTAATTTATAGTAATCTAATTTTATATGATAATACGATAATAAAAATGTGAATAATTAATGGTTTTCTAATTTAGAATGAACCCTATTGATGATCTCGCAAAAAGCAAATTAGGCCCGAATAATATCAAAAAGGTAAAATCAAATATTCCTAAGGGGCGTTTCTTGATTAATTATCATTTTTAAAATGAAATAATGGTTATTAATCAACTTTTGACCCTTAAAACACCTTATTAACAAGTACTTACAGCCATCCTCTATTTTTATTATTCTACAACTATCTATAATATTGTCTAAGTCAAATCCCTACTAAAAAATTAGGTTATTTGTTTTGTAAAGTGTCCGGAACTTTTCTTTTACGCATACCATACACTACTACGTCAGATTTTAGATTTTGGCATTTTTAGTCGTATGTAAACCATTGAGAAACCACTAAACTCACATGATTATGAAGAAAATTCTATTTTTTTCCTTCCTGGCGCTGCACTCGTTATTTGTTGTTAACGCACAGGAAATAATGATTACCGGTAAAGTATCGGATTCGCAAGGACCTTTACCCGGAGTTAACGTAATGGTAAAAGGTACTACAACAGGGGTCATTACAGATTTTGACGGATTATATACCATATCCGCTGCTTCAGATGCCACTTTGGTCTATTCCTTTATTGGCTATGCTAAAAAAGAAGTTCAAGTTAACGGAAGCAAAACAATGAACGTAACGCTCATAGAAGCGGCAGAACAGCTAACAGAAACAATTGTCCTAGGGTCCAGAGGAGCTGCCAGGACTAAATTGAACACACCTGTACCTGTAGATGTGATCAATATTGCCCAAGACGCGATTAATATGCCCCAACAAGACCTCTCACAAATGTTGGCCGCCTCTGCACCTTCTTTCACGGCTTTCACTAGTGGTGGCGGTGACTTATCATCTTTTGTGAGCCAACCTAGTTTAAGAGGTTTGGCAGCTAGTCAAGTTCTCGTACTCGTCAATGGCAAAAGAAGACATTCTTCCGCTATTTTAGCCGGAAACCAAACAGGTACACCTGGGCCAGCGGTAGATATGAGCTGGATACCTAATATTGGCGTTGACCGCATTGAAATTCTAAGGGACGGTGCCGCTGCACAATACGGTTCTGACGCCATTGCGGGTGTTATAAACCTCGTAATGAAAAAGGGAACAGGAGAATTCACCGGTTCTTTAACGGGAGGTGCCTACACGAACAAATCACCAGATTTTAGTGATTCTGATTTAACCGATGCAGAAAAGGCCCTTAACAGAAGTTCAGGTGACTGGGACGGTTACAATTTTCAATTCGATGGTAATTATGGCGTCGGATTCGAAAATGGTGGATACTTTAATGTATCTGCCGTAGTTGCTCAATCTGAGCGTACCATAAGACCTACCGTTCTCGAAATAGATAGGGCACCACTATATAGCTCTGCCTATCTCAATAATGAAACCACTAGCCCTGATGGCCTACCCATCATTACGAACCCAGAACTTATAGCCGCACAATCTAGCGGAGATGCCTCTGCAATCGCTAGGCTCACAACTGTTGAGGGCCTGATGTCTGCACGGGATATAGAACAGGTAGATGTTGCCACCTACTCAGGTCTGCCGGCTTCTACCCGTATGGGACTTGCCTTTAATTTGGAAAGTCCTATGAACTCCACGACTGATTTTTATGCTTTTGGAGATTTCGGATATAAATATTCTGACGTATATAGCTGTTTTTATAGAAGAGCGGCCCAAGCGGACAGAACGAGCTATAGCCTATACCCTAATGGATTCAGACCACAAATCTATGGAGACCAGTACAACATTTCCTTGGCCACAGGAATTACAGGGTTGGCTGGGGATTTCGACTTTGACCTTAGCAACACCTTCGGTACGAACTCCATTAAATATGGAATGTTCAACACCTGGAACGCAAGTCTAGGAGATGATTCGCCGACCGACATGAATCTAGGTACGCACCGGTTTTTACAGAACACCGTGAATTTGGACATCAGTAAATTTTACGACGATGTATTATCAGGCTTTAACTTAGCGTTTGGGGGGGAGTTGAGAGTTGAAAATTATCAGATTATGGCAGGACAAGAAGAAAGTTGGACTGCAGGCACGGAAGGGATCGTTACAGCGACTGAAGACAACCAACAACTGATAGGTCCCGATGGTTTTCCTTTAGAAGATCTTAGTGCCACGCCTATTGTGGATGATTTAGGCAATCCCGTTGTTTTATCAAATGCAGGCTTCAGTCAGCAATTAGTTAAGAACTATGCATTGAATTGCCAATGTTTTAGAGGTTTTGCGCCTGAAAACGAAAGCAACAGTTTTCGATCTGTAATGGCGGCTTATACCGATTTGGAACTTGATGTTACCAAAGAGTTTTTTCTAGGCGGCGCATTGCGGTTTGAAAATTATTCCGATTTTGGAAATGTATTAACCGGCAAGATCACAACACGCTATTCGATCAGTGACAACTTCGCCATTAGAGGCTCTTATAGTAGTGGGTTCAGGGCGCCTTCCTTACAAGAATTGAACTACTCCCATAGTTATACCTTCTTTGTGGGCCTAACGCCCTTTGATGGCACACTATATCCCAATAGTAGCTCAGCCGCAAAAGCTATTGGAATTAAACAATTGAAGCAAGAAAGGTCAAGAAACTTGAGTATAGGTTTTACCACAAAAATCGGTAAACTTGATTTTACCTTAGATGCTTATAAAATTGATATCTATGATAGAATTTTCGAAACTGGGGAATTCAACTCGGGAACGACACCTATACTTGATCCAATTATCGGTAGTGGCCTTGCAAGCTTTAGGATCAACGGGGGTGATATCAGTACAAAAGGTATCGAAGCCGTAGCCAATTACAATACATCTTTAGGAGCTGGTAAATTAGGCTTTACATTAGCGGGTACTTTTAGGGAAAACAAGTTCGAAAAAATAAATCTACCAGACCTAAACACCAACCTTACCGACCAACAACTGGCCGATAACTACGTTAACCGAAATCTAATCGGGCAGTTTGAAACCGGTACGCCCAGTGGTAAAATCATCGGTACGGTAAACTACTCCTTAGGTAAATTTTCTGCAATGTTGCGAGGTACCAGATACGGTTCTATACAAACCAGGGATAGTCAACAACGCACATTATTGGATGGCACAACAGGCTTTGCTGATCAGTACTTTACTCCAGAATTCACCACAGACATTGGCCTTACCTATGCGCTTTCCGATGCTATAAGCCTAACTGTGGGGGGTAATAACATCTTCAACGAATATCCTGAAATCATAAGGTATGAGTTAAGAACCTTTAACCTTTATTCACAGTATCAGCAAGGTTCATCGGGAGCTTACTATTTCGGACGTGTAACTTTTAGCCTATAAACAAAGTCAACCCAATAAAGAATAGACAATTATGAAAGAATATATCAAATATATCGTACTCTTTTTATCGGTAGTTACTTTGCTATCCTGTGAACAAGAAAGGCTCGATCCCGAACTTACAACTGCCGAAGGTGGTGGAACACTAACCACCTATACAGCGTATACGATAAACTCAACTGACCCTGCTGGATCAAACGTTTATGGAAGAATCGTATTCTATAAAACAAGTATTGACCAAACCTTGGTGCAAGTGTCACTGTACAATACCGTACCCGGTTTAATGCATCCTGTATTGATTTTAGATGGTGCAATTGGGGATGAGACCTCAACCATGATCACTTTGGACAATGTGTCGGGCGATAGTGGTGAATTGGCGACCAGTAAGTTCTATGTTATCTCAGACACATCGTTTTACGATGCGATAACATCGATGGACAGCCATGTAAATATTTATCTAAGTACTACAGATGCTACAATAGTAGCGTCTGGAAACCTAGGCATAAATGCCGAACCTATAGAATCGAATTAAATATTGTTAAACTTAAATATAGCACACAATGAAAACAAATGTAAACAGAAGAGATTGGCTTAAAAAAGGCGTTCTCACAGCAGCTGGCGTAATGGCAGCACCTTATCTGACCTACGGGGCATTTCCTTCACAACCTATTAGCATAGATGCACAGGGAAATATTCCTTACACTCCATTCTTTAAGGAGTATCTACCGTATGCGCCCAACCAACCTATTGAGTTGGCGGCAAAAATAAATGCAAATGAAAATCCTTATGGTCCATCGCCCATGGCGGTTGAGGCCATGCAAAAATGGGCCCCAAAAGGAAATAGATATGCCTGGAAGGAATTGTATGAACTGATGGACAAAATTGCTTCGGAAGAAGGTGTAAAGCAAGAGAACATAATGATGGGCCCTGGTTCATCTGACTTATTGGAAAAAACCGCAATGGTATTCTTTCAACATGGTGGAAATATCGTTTCCGCAGATCCATCTTACATGTCCTTGATCAAAGTTGCCGAAGCTACTGGTGCTACATGGAAACCCGTTCCTCTAAAAAAGGACTGGTCACATGACCTGGCCGCTATGGAAGCCGCTATTGATGCCGATACAAAGTTGGTATACATCTGCAATCCAAATAACCCAACCGGAAGCATGACCGATCATGATGAATTGGTAGATTTCTGTTCTAGAGTTTCTGAAAAAACTCCAATTTTTGTTGACGAAGCTTACTTAGGTTTCTTGGAGGATGGTGCTAAAAAGAGCATGGTTTCTCTCATCAATGAAGGTAAAAATGTAATCATCGCCCGAACATTCTCTAAAATTCAAGGAATGGCAGGATTAAGAGTTGGGTACGTAGTTGCCCAACCCGGAACACTAGAAATAATCCAAAAAGTAACACGTGGTGGCATGGGCATCACCTTGCCATCCGTTTACGCGGCCATGGCAAGTATGGACGATATTGCCTTTAAGGACAAATCAAGAACATTGAATAAAGAATGTAGAGAATACGTTTACGAAAACCTTGACCGTATGGGCTTTGAGTACGTACCTTCTTCCACAAGCTTTATATTATTCCCCATAGAAATGGAAGGCAAACCATTCTTGGAAAAAATGACCGCCTTAGGTGTTGGTGTCAGGGCTTTTGAAATCTATGATAAAAACTGGTGCCGTGTAAGCATGGGTACTATGGATGAAATGAAGCTGTTTACGGCTGCCCTTGAAAAAGTGCTAGTTTAAGTTTGAATTAGTCCAGGAGTTGGGTAACGGATAATTGCCTTGATACAACGGTCTTACATCCAACTCCATCGGACTATTCTAATTCTCCAATATCCCTATTTTTTCAATATTATAACATTACAATATGAATTTTGCGCTACAGAAAACCTTAGAATTACTGCTTATCATAGGGTTAGGAGTCTTGTTACAAAGAAAAGTAGCAAAACAAGATTTAAACGGAATAAAAATTCTGATTTTAAGTGTTGCCTTACCAGCAACCATTTTTGTTGCCCTTTTAAAAATTGAGCTTCATGAAACCTTATTGGTATTCCCATTATTGGCATTGACGTTTAACCTATTGATGCTTTTGGCCTCAAAATATTTCTTGTCAGTTACCTTGCCTTCCGAAGAAAATGCCAAGAAGCGTACCCTGATGATGTTATTACCCTCTTCTGCCCCAGGTTTATCCTGTTTCCCTTTTATCGTTGCTTATCTTGGCGATGATACCTTGGCCTTGGCCGCTTTAGCCGATGTCGGAAATAAAATTTTCGTTCTAATACTCTTATACATGCTGGCCATGCACTGGTACCGTACAAGATCTGTGGTACAAAAGCAAGAATCATCAAAAAGTAAATTAAAGGGATTAATGATTTCGCTGGTAAACGAACCCATTAATATTGTGATGGTCGTTGGGCTTATATTGTTGGGGTTTGGTTTAAATCTTACGTCGTTACCCACATTTCTACAAAATACCATTCTAAGTACCAAAGATTTAATGACACCGTTGGTGTTACTTTTTATTGGTATGGCGGTTAGAATAAAATCGGGGGAGTTTAAACTGATTCTATCGATGTTGTGCCGTAGAGCAGGTCTTTCGTTCTTGCTAAGCGGTTTATTCGCTTTTGCAATCCCATCGTTGACACCGGCCTTGATTTTATTATTGGTAGTATTCCCTCAAAGCTCATGTAGTTTTTGGCCATTTGCGCATATGAGTGCCATTAATTCAATGGAAGATAAAGATGCCCAGCCTAAACCCACCTTCGACATTGCATTTGGGGTTAATGTACTTGCGTGTTCATTGCCCTTCTCAACGTTGTTGATTATTGGTATTTTCTCTTTTAGCGAATTCTTTATTAACCCCCTACTACTTGTGAGTATTGGGTTTGCCGTATTGGTTTTAAGTTATATTCCATATATCTTGAAATTGATGAAGTATTCCACTAACGAAAAGACATATCCCCTACATCAACAGATGGAGATTGCTGACAAAGAAACTAAAAAATTAGAGCATAGAACCGAGGCTCAAGCGAGTTGATTTGATCGATTTAATATCCGTTTTTTTATGGAGGACTAAAAACTTAACGCAGTCAATAATCACTAATAGGTTTCCTTCATCCAATCGTACGCTTTTCTTTTGATCCAAAGGCCCCGTGTGAAATCTGGAAAATCTTGCGGTTCCCCATTATTGGCGATTGAAATCTCAGACAAGGGAGTAACCGCGCTCCAGGCGGCGGCGTCATAAGCATCCATCGGCGGTGCTATATTCGCTTTGGCAGATTCCATAAAGGAATTCATAACAAAAAAGTCCATGCCGCCATGACCTGCATCAAGCGCATAGTCCCCATACTTTTTCCAAAGTGGGTGATCATACTTTTCCAACCATTCTTTATCGGCATCCCAACTATGCTCCTTTTCAGATTTACCTTCCACATAGATTCTATTGCCATCATTTTCCCATAGTCCATTTGCTCCTTGCACTCGAAACCCAAGAGAATAAGGTCTTGGAAGATTACAATCGTGGGTTATGATGATGGTCTCGCCATTAGCAGTTTCTATGGTAGAAGTAATCACATCGCCTTGTTTGAATTTTATCTTGGCATTTGGGTGATCCTCCCCGCCTTCCTTTACAATATAATTATGCAATCCGATACCCTTAGAGGCATGTGAGGTCACCGATAAAAATCGATTTCCCCGGTTTACATCGGCCATAACGGCTATTGGCCCCAAACCATGGGTAGGATAAACATCGGCATTTCGCTTCACGGAATGTTCTGTACGCCATTTGGACTCTGAAATACCTTTATCACCAAATTCAACCCCTTTTCCATAGGCGGTTTTTCCATCGTTGAATTTTACATGCCGCAAATCATGTTGATACCCACATCTAAAATGAACCAACTCACCAAAAACGTTTTGTCGTACCATGTTCAACACCGCCAAGACATCCCTACGATAGTTCACGTTTTCCAAAATCATCATATGTGTACCTGTCCGCTCGTGGGTATTCACCAGATCCCAACACTCTTCAAGGGTATTCGAGGCAGAAACTTCTACACCTGCGTACTTACCAGCTTCCATTGCATCTACGGTCATACGCGTATGCCATAACCAAGGTGTCGCAATAACCACGGCATCAACATCTGCTTGTGCCAAAAGATTTCTATAATCTAAATCATTTGACCCGAAAACTTTAGGCGACTTGCCCCCAGCATCAGAAATAAGTTTTTTTGCTATCGAAATTCTTACATCATCAACATCACAGATTGCCGTAATGTTCACATCCTTCCGCAATAATAAATTTTCCAAATGATTCGTGCCCCGCAGTCCTACACCGATCAATGCAACATTCAATTTATTCGCTGCACTAAAATGATTTCGGGCAAAACCTGGTATTGCAATCAACCCCATACCTGCCATTGAGGTATTTCTAATAAAAGTTCTTCGCGTAGCCATATTCCAAATTAATTTAAACTCTGAATTTATAAAAAACAGAGTACATGATTACAACCACTAATCAATTTAAATGGTGAAACATCTAAAATGAAGTAGAATTTTGATTGCATTCGTTATTTTTGAAATCAAAATTAGAAATCATGACTTTACTTTTAATGGCTGCTGGAAGCGGTAGTAGATATGGAAAACTAAAACAGTTCGATGATTTAGGCCCTAATGGCGAATTTTTAATGGAATTTGCCATCTATGATGCCCTACAGAATAATTTCGATCAGATTGTGGTCATCACTAAAAAAGAAAATGTTTCCTTTTTAGAAGAGCATCTTTCCAAGAGATTACCCACCAATATAAAATTGAACGTGCTTGCCCAAGAACTTACCGATTTACCTGATGGTGTCACCTTTACCGGCGAACGCAAAAAGCCTTGGGGAACCGCCCATGCCGTATGGACGGCAAGAAAGGTAATCACCGGCCCATTTGTGGTTATCAACGCCGATGATTTTTATGGTCAGGCCGCATATAAAAAAGCAGCTGATTTCATGAGATCAGATGACAGTGCCTATGCACTTTTAGGGTATACGCTGAAAGATACCCTTTCTGAACACGGCTCGGTTTCTAGAGGTGTTTGTGAAGTTAAAGGAGATAATCTGGTGTCTGTGCAAGAACGACTTAAACTAGTAAAAAAAGGCAATAAAATAATCGATGAGGATACTGGATTGGAATTTACGGGAGACGAACAGGCCAGCATGAACTTTTGGATCTGTAGACCTACCATTTTCGACAAAATAGAATCGGAGTTTAGAATTTTCTTGAACGATGAAAATCGTATTGCAAGTAGTGAACTTTATATTCCTTTGATGATTCAGGAAATGCTACAAGCGAATGAAATTGAGGTGAAATGTATACCCTCGGGCGGAGACTGGTTCGGGGTGACTTATGCCAGTGATAAAGAAAAAGCAATGGATAGCCTTCAAGAAAAAACAAAAGAGGGTCAGTACGTCGCTCCCTTATGGAAGTAATCGCAACAAACCACACCCCAGCAGAGCTTCAAAGCTTACTGGGGTATTTTTCTATTGGTATCCCAGACCCTACATTCGAGGGGCTTACATCAGGTCTCATTAATGATACCTATCTAGTCTATTCCAATGGAAACCCGACGCACATTTTACAACGCATCAACGAAAATATCTTTACGGATGTTGCCGGTTTAATGAATAATTGTTCGTTAGCCTTTGCGAAACTTCATGCAGAGCATTATACTAATATAGAACTTGTAAAGACCAAAGAAGGAAAGAGCTATTATCAAGGACCGGAAGGTTATTGGCGTATGGTAAGCTATATTCCAAAAACCATAACCTACGATACTACAACCAATTTAAAAATAGCTTTCGAGGCGGGGCGTATTATTGGAAAGTTCCAAATACTTTTGAACAGGGAAGACTCCAATGATTATATCGACACTATTCCGAATTTCCACAATTTAGACCTACGCATAAAGCAATTTGAGGAAGCCCTATCCTATACTTCGAAATACAAATTAAAAGAATGTGAGTCGAGTATTGCCTTTGTACAAAAGACCGTTACATTTCTTAAAGAAAATATTCCCGCAGAACTTCCCATTCGTATTTGTCACAATGATACCAAATTGAACAATATCCTCTTTTCTACAACAAGCGAGAAAGCCCTCTGCCTTATCGACTTGGACACCATCATGAGAGGTCATTTTTTATTCGATTTTGGGGATAGTGTACGCACGGTTGTTAATTCTGCAAGAGAGGATGAACAAGAACTTTCCTTAATCGATTTTAGACCCGATTTTTTTGAGGCATTCATTAAGGGATTGGCAAGTAATGAACATATTTGGACAGCACCAGAGCTTAAATCACTCCCCTACGGTGCTATTCTAATGCCTTTTTTACATGGCCTTCGAGCAATTACCGATTACCTGAATGGAAATAAGTACTATAAGGTTTCTTATGAAAAACAAAACTACGATCGTGCATTGAGTTTATTTCAATTCGCTAAAAAGAGCTTGGGGAATCTTTTATTTATGGAGGCAACAATAGCCAAAAACTTTCCTGCAAACGAGTAGCTATAAAACGTTTTTCCTTCCCTGCAACATCTCAAAACTAAAAAGAGTCCGATCTTTCTAGACCGGACTCTTTTATGAGAACACTATATGAAAATGAAAAAAATTTACTTCGTTTTTATTACATCGTAAACATACGCCTAAGAACAACCATTAGAAATAAATTGATGTCAACGCCATCAAATTCGTGGTGAGATGGGTTATTTTTGTGGTAAACCCAAAAAATAGTTATGAAGATCCGAATAAAAGGTGATTCCATTCGTTTTCGCTTGACCCAAACAGAGGTTAAAACACTATCAGAAAATGGAAGGCTATTTGAGCACACCAATTTTGGAGCCGAACAATTCTCTTATGGTATTGTTCTAAATGAAACTATTGAACATTTACAGGTCAGCTTCAACAATGGCACCATTACCTTATCAATGCCAAAGTATCAAGGGCAGTCTTGGCATGAAAATGATATAATAACCTTTGACCATACTGTTAAGACAACCGAGGGTAATGAATTATACCTACTATTAGAAAAGGACTTTACCTGTTTGGACAATACAATTGAAGATCAATCGGACAACTATCCAAATCCTAAATTGAGCTAGCAACACAATTGCTCTAAGAACAAATTTAGCATCCTTTTCATTCTCGAGATTTTTTAGGGAAACAAGTCCAACCATATTCCTTTTAATGGTTAAGTTTATCATATGGATTCAAATAAAAAACGTAAAGTCTCCTTTAGGGGTGCCGAAGATTTCTTGGGGATAGAATTAAAAGACCCAGTAACCCATGCCGCCGGTTATTTGGGAGTTCGAGAAGCTTTAAAACATACCTTCAAGGAAATGGGGGTGCTACGATCCATGAGGGCACTTTTAGATATGAACCAAAAAGATGGTTTTGATTGCCCAAGTTGCGCATGGCCGGATCCAGAACATCCTTCGCCCGTAGCCGAATATTGTGAGAACGGTGCCAAAGCCTTGGGCGATGAAGATACTACAAGCCACATTGATGCCGCATTTTTTAAAGCGAATTCCATAGAAGAACTTTCCCAATTATCCGATTATGAACTAAATAAGTTTGGTAGACTTATAGAACCTATGGTGCTAAGACCGGGAAACGTGCATTACGAACCCATTTCCTGGCAGGAGTCATTTGCCCTGATTGCAGCCGAGCTTAGAAAATTGGACAATCCAGACCAAGCGATTTTCTACACTTCCGGGAGATCCAGTAATGAAGCGGCCTTCTTATACGGGATGTTTGCCAGGGCTTTAGGCACCAACAATATGCCAGATTGTTCCAATATGTGTCACGAAAGTAGTGGTATCGCCTTAGGAGATACCTTGGGCATTGGTAAGGGGTCCACCAAATTGGAAGATCTCTACGAAGCTGAAGTGATTTTGATCGTTGGCCAAAACCCGGGCACCAACCATCCGCGTATGCTGTCTGCATTGGAAAAATGTAAGGGAAATGGAGGTAAAGTCATTAGCATTAATCCGTTGGAGGAATCGGGTCTGGTAAACTTCAAAAACCCACAAACAATTATGGGGTGGATCGGTAGTGGTGAAGATATGGCCGATATTCATTTACCGGTAAATATCAATCAAGACATCCCCTTGATGAAGTTGATTTTAAAGAAATTGGCGGCCAAGGACAAAGAAACCAATCACGTGTTCGACCATGATTTCATTACGAAATATACCGATGGTTACGAGGCCTTACTGACGGATTTGGACACTTACAATTCCGCAGAATTACTCGAACAAAGTGGAGTACCCGAAGATAGAATCAACGCTACTGTTGAGTTATTGGCAAATAAATCGAAAATAATCGTTTGTTGGGCCATGGGCCTTACCCAACATAAAAATGGTGTTGAAAATATACGTGAATTTGTAAATCTATTGTTGTTAAAAGGAGCTATTGGCAAACCCAATGCTGGCACTTGTCCCGTTCGTGGCCATAGTAACGTACAAGGAGATCGTAGTGTGGGCATCCAACATTTTGTGGACAAAGAAATGAACCAACGCATTAAAGAACATTTAGGTTTTACCCCGCCGGACCATGAGGGCGTAGATACCGTTGGCGCCATGAAAGCGATGCATGAGGGTAAGGCCAAAGTTTTCATGTGCTTGGGCGGTAATTTTCTGATGGCCGCTTCGGATACCGAATACACCGCTGAAGCTATTGAAAATTGTGACTTAACGGTGCAAATAAGCACCAAGCTCAATCGTACCCATCTGGTTACCGGTAAAACAGCATTGATTTTACCCTCTATTGGTCGCTCGGAAAAAGATACCAAAAACGGAAAGGACCGTCATTTTACGGTCGAGAATAGCATGGGCCGCGTAAAAAAATCCAAAGGCATCTTAAAAACACCGTCGGATACCGTCATGAGTGAACCTGAAATTATCGCAAAAATAGGTAGGGCTTATTTTGGGGATGACCATGCGATGGCCTGGAGAATTTTAGCCGAGGATTATGATTTGATCCGGACACAGATAGATAAAGTCTGTAAAGGTTTTAAGAAAACTGAGGAGCGAAGTAATGGTGCCGGCTACTATTTACCGAACAATGTACGTGAATTGGACTTTAGTATGCTGCCCAACGGGAAAGCACAGCTAACCATCAACAGATTACCTGACCACAAGTTGGAAAAAGACGAGTATATGCTGATGACCATACGTTCACATGACCAGTTCAACACCACCATTTATGGTCTGAACGACCGTTACCGTGGAGTATATAATGCCAGAAGGGTCATCTTTATGAATCCCGATGACATGAAAGCGGTAGGTCTAAAAAAATTAGATGTAGTGGATATTACCAGCACCTATGATGGAAAGGTGCGGGTGGCCCACAAATTCAAGATTGTACCGTATACGATCCCGTGTGGGAATTTGGCATCTTACTTCCCCGAAACGAATGTTCTGGTACCCTACAATCATTTTGCGGATCGTAGCAAAACTCCAATAAGCAAATCCATTAAGGTTAGATTGGTAAAGAAATAGTTACCAAATTTTTTCTCACTTCCCATAAATTAACGCTTGGGTAACCTAATCATAAGTTACCCATAACCCATTTTATGACCAAAAAGTAAAATCTTTGTGAGTGTTAAATTTTCACTAAATGAAAATTATCTCTTTGGCCGTTTCTGCAGTTACTTCTTTGCTATTAACCTCCAGTTTAAGGTCATTTTACTCCCCTTTAAAGTTCAGGAAGCTAAAACCAATACCCCCTCACTTCTCTTATGAAAAAAAGACCTGTTGATATCGTCGTCATATCCGATGTTCATTTAGGAACCTACGGTTGCCATGCCAAGGAGCTTTTAAAATATTTAAAATCCATCAAGCCAAAAGAGGTGATTCTTAACGGGGATATTGTAGATATTTGGCAATTCAGCAAACGGTATTGGCCGAAATCTCACATGAAAGTGGTCAAATTATTAATGGAATGGATCGCAAGAGGTACTCCCGTTCATTACATCACCGGAAACCACGATGAGCTATTCCGTAAATTTTCTGGGAGCAGCATGGGCTCTTTAAACATCGTCAATAAAATGGTGATGCCCTTACATGGTGAAAAAGCATGGATCTTTCATGGTGATGTATTCGACGTTACCATGCAACATAGTAAATGGGTAGCGAAACTGGGAGCCAAAGGCTATGATTTCCTTATTTTATTGAATAGGGCGATAAATTACATCAGCAAGAAAATGGGCAAAGGTCCCATTTCCATGTCCAAAAAAATTAAGAACGGGGTGAAATCGGCCGTTAAATTCATTAATGACTTTGAACAGATCGCTGCCGATATCGCTATTGAAAATGGGTACGAATACGTAATCTGCGGCCATATACATCAACCTGAAATACGAAAAATAAAGACCGATAAAGGTGAGGTTACCTACTTAAATTCGGGAGACTGGATAGAGAACCTTACCGCCTTGGAATATACTGATGGAAAATGGAGTCTTTACTCTTATTTAGAGGACCCCAATGTCATCAATTATAATGAAGATAGTATAGAAGACACTAGTGTTCTGGAAAAAGGCGAACTTTTTCAAAGCCTTTTAGAAGAATTTAGGATTAGCGGAATGGTACAAAGCAAATGAGAGCACTATACGCAATTCAAGGAACAGGAAATGGACATTTAAGTAGGGCCCGTGACGTTATACCGGCATTATTGAAACAAGGCGTGGCCCTAGATATTTTGGTAAGTGGCATACAAGCTGATATTCAACTACCCTATCCCGTCAAATATCAATTGAAGGGGCTCAGTTTTATTTTCGGAAAAAAAGGGGGTGTCGATATGTGGCGTACCTATTACAGATCTAATTCCTTAAGGCTTCAAAAAGAAATCAAAAGTATTCCCGTGCAAGACTATGACCTTGTCATCAACGATTTTGAACCTGTTACCGCTTGGGCCTGTAAACTAAAGCATAAACCCTGTTATAGCTTTAGCCATCAAGCCGCCGTGCTATCTAAATTTGCTCCAAAACCAAAAAAAAATGATTTGATGGGCCAATGGATTTTAAAAAAATATGCCCCTACCAGTCATCAATTCGGACTTCATTTCAAAAACTATGATTCCACCATTTACACCCCGATTATTAGGAACGATATTAGAAACGCAAATGTCTCAAAGGGAAATCATTATACGGTTTACCTTCCGTCGTACAGTGATGAAAAATTGTTGAAATTTTTAGGACAGATCAAAGGCGTCCGTTGGGAAGTATTTTCAAAACATAACGTAAAAGAACACATTAACGAACACATTCAGATAAAACCCATTACTAACGAAGCATTTGTGCATAGCATGGCCACGAGTAAAGGTATTCTGTGCGGAGCAGGTTTTGAAACACCCGCAGAAAGTTTGTTCATGCAAAAAAAACTACTCGTTATTCCCATGAAAGGTCAATACGAACAACAATGCAATGCAGCTGCGCTTGACCAAATGGGTGTGCCGGTCATAAAATCTTTAAAGAACAAACACTTGGACACCCTTAAAGAGTGGCTGAATACCGATACTATTGTTCCCGTAGATTATCCAGACATTACCGATAATATTATTTCCCACCTTCTGGAAACATCCTTGGCCCCGTCCGCTTAAAAGACTATTAATTAATTGAAAAAACAAGAAGAACCCATTTTGAATGCATCCGATTTTGGTGAAGACTTTACTTGGGGCGTTTCTACGGCTGCCTATCAGATAGAGGGTGGTCATAATCATCATGGCAAAGGTCCTTCTATTTGGGATCATTTTACAGATCAAAAAAATAAAATCTACAATGGAGACCATGCTCAGGTTTCCTGTGATTTTTATAATAAGTATAAGGAGGATATCCTCTTGATGAAATCCATGAACATCAAGAATTTTCGATTTTCGATTTCATGGCCTAGAGTCTTACCCGAAGGGACCGGAAGCGTTAATAAAAATGGATTACGGTATTACAATGATATCATCGATTTTTGTTTGGAGTGCGGCATCACCCCTTGGGCGACCCTCTATCATTGGGATCTACCTCATGCATTGGAAGAAAAAGGTGGGTGGACCAACCGGAGTATCATCGACTGGTTCTCTGAATTTGCTACCATTTGTGCCACCGCCTTTGGTGACCGGGTCAACCATTGGATGGTGCTGAACGAACCGATGGTGTTTACCGGTGCCGGTTATTTCTTAGGGGTTCATGCACCGGGTAGGAAAGGCCTTAAGAATTTTCTACCCACGGTACATCATGCCGTTCTTTGTCAGGCTGAAGGCGGACGTATTTTGAGAAAACTAGTACCTGGCGCACAAATTGGAACCACCTTCTCCTGTTCCCAGATCACACCCTACCGGAATAAAAAAAGGGATATAAAAGCAGCTCAAAAAGTGGACGCATTATTGAATAGAATGTTCATAGAACCCGTATTGGGTTTGGGCTATCCTCTAGCAGACGCTCCTATTCTAAAACGTTTACATCCCTATATACAATCTGGAGACATGGAGTATTGCCAGTTTGATTTCGACTTTATAGGAATACAGAATTATACCCGGGAAAAGGTGAAACATAGTTTTTTTGCCCCATACATATGGGCAAAAATTATCAAGGCAAGTAAACGAAACGTAAAAACGACCCTCATGGATTGGGAAGTATACCCGCCCAGTATCTATTACATGATCAAGAAGTATAGTAACTATCCACAAATCAAAAAAATCATCATCACCGAAAACGGGGCGGCCTTTGAGGACGAATTGGAGAAGGAGATGGTCAACGATACGGACCGTTTGGAGTACTTACAGAAATATTTAGGAGAAGTACTAAAAGCGAAAAAAGAGGGCTTGAATATTCACGGTTATTTTGTTTGGACCTTTACCGACAACTTTGAATGGGCAGAAGGTTATTTTCCGAGGTTTGGACTAGTATATATAGATTTCAAATCCCTCAAAAGAACCATAAAAGCATCTGGGAAATGGTTCGCTGGATTTTTATCCAAATAAGACCGAAAGTTTAAGGCGTAAAAAAACCGATGTTCCCATCGGTTAGGCTATTTCAAAAACATTTGCACATCTTACGCTGCGTGGCAAAGATAGATAGGCAATTACAAATTCATGTTAAGCAATTAAAAGCAAACGGTTAACTTATTGAAAAGCGGGCATACCCGTAATATCCGCACCGGTAATCAATAAGTGGATGTCATGGGTTCCCTCATAGGTGATGACACTTTCCAAGTTCATCATATGGCGCATGATACTATACTCCCCCGTGATACCCATACCGCCCAATACCTGTCTGGCTTCCCGTGCTATGTTGATGGCCATTTCAACATTATTGCGTTTGGCCATGGAAATCTGAGCCGTAGTGGCCTTTCCTTGATTCTTTAATTGTCCCAATCTGAAGGCCAATAATTGCGCTTTAGTAATTTCTGTAATCATCTCGGCCAATTTCTTTTGTTGCAATTGGGTGGCGGCAATAGGTTTCCCAAATTGTATTCGCTCCTTTGCGTAACGCAGGGCGGTATCGTAACAATCCATCGCCGCACCAATAGCGCCCCAGGCGATACCATATCTCGCGGAGTCCAAACAACCTAACGGAGCCCCAAGTCCGGATTTGTTGGGCAATAAATTTTCCTTGGGGACCTTTACATTGTCAAAAATCAATTCCCCTGTCGCTGAAGCCCTGAGTGACCATTTATTATGCGTCTCCGGAGTGGAAAATCCTTCCATTCCCCGTTCCACGATCAAACCATGAATACGACCTTCTTCATTTTTCGCCCAAACAACGGCAATATCACAAAAGGGCGAATTGGAGATCCAAAGCTTCGCACCGTTTAACAGATAATGGTCGCCCATATCTTTATACTTGGTTTCCATTCCGCCAGGGTTAGAACCGTGGTTAGGCTCCGTTAATCCAAAAGAACCCATCCATTCGCCAGTGGCCAGTTTTGGTAGGTATTTTTTGCGTTGTTCTTGTGTACCATAGGTATATATAGGATACATCACCAGAGAGGATTGTACCGATGCGGTAGACCTCACCCCACTATCTCCCCTTTCGATTTCCTGCATGATGAGGCCGTAACTGATTTGATCTAAACCTGCCCCGCCATACTCTTCAGGTATGTATGGGCCAAATGCTCCTATTTCTGCCAAACCGCCAATAATCTGTTTGGGGAATTCGGCCTTTTGAGCGTATTCTTCAATAATTGGGGAAACATCCCGTTTCACCCATTCGCGTGCGGCATCCCGAATCAATAAATGCTCTTCGGTGAACAAATCATCTAAATTATAGTAATCAGGAGCTTCGAATAAATCAGGTCTCATAACTAGGATTTTACCAAAGATAAATAAAGAAATATAACGTTACACAACCTAAAAGTTACATTTTTAAATAAAAATCCTTCGTCAAATTCACATAATCGGAAGTGTAGACATGGCGTCCTTTCTCAATAATCAGCTCCTCCACCAAACAGGAATCCCTATGAAAGGTAAACTCTAACAACGATCTTTTAATTTCTGCCTTTTGGTTTCCTTTTACGTGCAAACATCGCTTTGGATACAACCCAAAGGAAGCGGCCAAGGTTATAAATTGGATTTCTTCCTTAAAGGGGATAATGGTGGTAAAGGTTCCATTTTCAGTTAATAGGGCCGACATCCCTTTCAACAACTCATCAAAAGGTAAAAAATAATTTTGACGCGCTTGGTCACGCTTTAAATTTCCGGAAGATACATTCTCGGCATAAAAAGGTGGGTTGCAAACAATCAAATCATACTTTTCTTCAATTTCGTCAACAAACTCATCCAACCCCGCATGATAGCAATAAAGTCGATCCCCCCAAGGTGAACCTTCGAAATTTTCCACACATTGTTCATACGCATCAGCGTCAATTTCGATAGCATCTATTACTTCGGCATTACTTCGTTGCGCCATCATTAAAGCGATGAGTCCGGTGCCTGTGCCTATATCCAGTATCGATTGTGGATGTTGACTCAAAGGAGACCACGCCCCTAACAAAACACCATCGGTACCTATTTTCATGGCGCATCGGCTTTGATGAACTGTGAATTGTTTGAATTTAAACGGTTTATTCATTTAACTCACCTGCTTTTCTTGTTTCAGAGCCCTCCATATTCATGAGGGAATCTCCTAGTCTTGATCTCATCTTATTGGCCATTGTTTGGATTTTAGCCACAATTTTGGGATGCTCTGCGGCGACATTTTTTAATTCCGATTCATCAGATTCCAAATCGTATAGTTCAATCTGATTCAATTCGACCATTTTATAATCACCTGGGAGTCCATCCTTACCGGGTTCTTGACCTTGCATAGTTCTGTAGGAATGGGGAAAATATAGTTTCCATTTCCCATAACGCACGCCATGAAGTTCATTTACGCGATAATAAAAGAAATAAACCTCTTGCGGACTTTCGTTGGTTTTCCCAGTAAATAAGGACCAGGCACTCTTTCCATCGATTTTTGTATTTGGCAGATTCGCATTGGTAATTTCTGTAATTGTCGGCAATATATCGATGGCCATCACAGGCGTGTCACTTACTTTACCTGAGGGAATTTGCTTTGGATATTTTATGATAAAAGGTTCGCGTTGACCGCCTTCCCAGGCAGTTCCCTTTCCTTCCCGTAATGGATAGGCGCTTCCGGAATGGTTACCATAGGCCAACCAAGGGCCATTATCCGATGTATAAATCACCAATGTATTTTCCTCCAAACCATTCTCCTTTAAAGCCTTCAAAATTTCCCCAACAGACCAATCAATCTCCATAATTACATCACCATAAAGACCTCTTCCTGATTTACCCTTGAATTTATCCGACACAAAAAGGGGCACATGGGGTTGAGGATGGGGAACATATAAGAAAAAAGGATTGTCCTTATTTCTTTTAATAAAATCAACGCTACGCTCCGTAATCATTGTAGTTAAGTTCGTCTGATCGGTCAATGTATCGATTACGGTTTCATTTTCATATAGTTCTAACGGACCAAAATTAAAAACCGGACCTTGTTGCGGATGTAAGGGCCACATATCATTGGAATACGGAATACCAAAATACTCGTCAAAACCTTGTTTGTTGGGCATAAATTTGGCGTCATCGCCCAAATGCCACTTACCAAAGATTGCAGTGGCATATACCTTTGCCTTCAACATTTCCGCAATTGTTGTTTCATCAGGATTGAGACCAGTTTTGCTATTAGGCATCAATGCATTATGAATTCCTATACGATTAGGATAACAACCGGTCAATATTCCTGCCCTGGAAGCCGAACAGACTGCTTGCGCGGCGTAAAAATTAGTGAATTTTAGACCATCAGCAGCCATTTGATCCAGGTTAGGAGTAGCAATATCATCCGCTCCAAAAACACCTACATCATTGTAGCCCTGGTCATCGGTAAAAATCAAAACGATATTTGGAGATTCCTGACCGTTATTATTGATTACTTGTCCAATTAATCCATTAAACGAAAAAAGACAAAAAACTAAAATAACCTTAACTCTATAACCCATATTTTACGATTTAATCATTTTCATCACGTTTTAACAATCGATATAGTAATTAATACGAAAGTAAATTCATATTTTCAAATATTGAAATTTAAAATTATGCAATCCATTAAACTAACAATAAGGATGAAACTAAAAGCTTATGCTCTTTTAATTGTCCTTCTTGCCCTAGGATGTAAACCAGACCAAAAAATTCAGGATCCCGTAGATTTGGTCATCAATTCAATGTCAGATTCGCTTGTAGCGGTAACACTTCCTGAAGATGTAGATCCAACAGACGAGAATTGGGCAGGAATAGATTTAAACCCAAAAAATCCGGTACGTCCACTTTATCCAAATCAAGAAGCCGCTACATTTTTACTTCCTCCAGGTTACCATATAGAACCGATACTTACCGAACCTCAAATAGAACAGCCAGGGGCTATTTCTTTTGATGGAAACGGAAGAATGTATGTATTGGAACTCAGAACATATATGTTAACTGCTGATTCTGATGGCACTTTAGAACCACAAAGTAAAATTTCTAGATGGGAAGACAAAAACAACGATGGTATTTATGAAACGGGGACCGTTTTCGTTGATAGTTTAATATTTCCACGTTTTGTTTTGCCGTATGGTAAAGATTGTATCCTATCAATGGAATCGGATACGGATAATGTATATAAATACACCGACACGAATGGTGATGGCAAAGCGGATAAGAAAGAGTTTTTTACCAATAAATATGGCCGATCTGGTAATGTGGAACACCAACAGGCTTTCATGTATTATGGCATGGACAATTGGCTATATAGCACCGTAAATGCGTTTAGGGTTAGGGAAACGCCCAACGGGGTCATCAGGGAAAAAACCGGTTATAACCGGGCACAATGGGGAGTAACGCATGACGATGATGGTAAACTATGGTTTCAAGGAGGTGCTAGCGGAGTACCCTCCCATTTTCAATTTCCTATTCATTACGGGAACTTTACCGTTGAAAACGAGTTGGCCGAAGGATTTGATATTCCGTATGGAGCGGCCATTAAGATAGCCGATATGCAAGGAGGTATGGACCAAATAAGACCGGAAGAAGGCTCTTTGAACAGGGTGACAGGTTCCGCAGGTAATGATATCTATAGAGGCGACCGATTACCTACTGATCTATACGGTCAATATTTTTATGGTGAACCCGTGGCTAGAATCGTGAGGCAAATCAATCCGGTCGTTTCTGAAGGGTTAACTACATTACACAATGTCTATCAACAGGAACAATCTGAATTCCTTAGATCCACAGATCCCTTGTTCAGACCTGTAGATATGACGACCGCCCCCGATGGCACGCTATATATTACAGATATGTACCACGGTATAATCCAAGAGGGGCAATGGGCTCAAAAAGGCACCTATCTACGAACCAAAATAGAACAATACCAGTTGGACAAAGTGATAGGATTAGGTAGAATATGGCGTATTACACATGACAGTAAGGAACGTGACAAAACTCGTCCGACGATGTTCGAGAAAAAACCGATAGACCTGATTCCGTACCTGGAACATCCGAACGGATGGTGGCGAGATAAGGCCCAACAATTGATTGTTCTTTCCCGTGATCAAAGTACGGTAAACGAGCTAAAAAAAATGGCTTTGTCCAACAAAAATACATTGGCTAGAGTTCATGCACTATGGTGTTTAGAGGGACTAGGCGCACTTCAGACGGATTTGTTAAACAATCTTTTTAATGACCCGAATCCAAAAATAAGAATACAGGCCATGCGTGCTGGTGAGACCCTTTACAAATCGGGTACTAAAAATTTGGCGCCATCCTATCTCAACCAATTGGAGAACGATAATGTAGATGTCGCACTTCAAGCCATGCTTTCATGCAAATTTTTAGCATTGCCCGGTTATGAAGAAAATCTTGCGAACGTACTAAAAACTAATTCGTCGAAAGGAATACAGACAATAGGTTTACAAATTCTCACTCCTGAAAAAAATGAAAATGGCTGGAATCGAAACGATATTTTATTGAGTGAGGTCCAGCGAGATCATTTAGAAAAGGGCAGGATTATTTTCAATGAACTTTGTGTTCAATGCCATGGAAACGATGGTACCGGAACCCCGTTAGGAAACGGCACCGTTATGGCTCCTCCTCTTTCCGGTTCGGTACGTGTACAGGAACATCCGGAATATGTAGTAAAAGCCATATTGCATGGTCTTGAAGGTCCGTTGGATGGTAAAACCTATCCAGCTGGTATTATGGTCGGAAATAAAGAACAATCCGATGATTGGGTCGCCTCTATTGCTTCGTATATACGGAATAATCTATCGAATGAAGCCTCGACCGTAACTAGTGCATACGTGGGTAAAGTAAGGGAAAAAACGGCCGAAAAAAAGGGAACTTACAAGTATTCAGAACTAATAAATTCCGTTCCTACACTACTGCCTTTGCATGAGGAATGGAAGGTGACTGCAAGCCATACCGCGGCGAACAGGATTGGAGGAACGGCTTCCCCTAAAAGTGCATTTAATTTCGAAGGATGGACCACTGGGGAAAATCAAACAAAAGGAATGTGGTTTCAAATTGAATTTCCCGAAGCTATTACATTGACCGGTTTTCAGGGGAATTCCCCTCCTATTTCCAGGGGATGGAGAGAAGGTTCACCTCCACCCCTGCAGACCTATGCTAAATTTTATGAAGTTGCAGTTTCAAAAGATGGTAAAAACTGGATTACCGTAGACAAAGGAGAAGGAACCGACCAAGATTTTAAATTAGACTTTGAACCGCTATTAACCAAGTACTTAAGGTTTAGCTTAACGGATACCGTAAATGAAGAAGATGAAATCCCTTGGCGAATTAAGCAGTTAAAATTATATGTACTGAATACCCCTAAAGAATTATCTAAATAGCACCTAACATAGTATTCCTGACCATAACATTTAAATTATGAAAACAAATAAATCAATAGCTCAAAGACGTTCCTTCTTAAAAAAGTCAACCGCCTTTATTACTGGCACTACACTTTTAGGACCTTCCCTATTCGGTGCTCCCAGATTATTAACCTTAAGTTCTAAACCGAATTCGAAAATCAATGGTGTCCAACTTGGGGTTATTACATATTCCTTTAGAAGTATGCCAGACCAAAGTGCAGAAGCTACTTTGCAATATATTTTAGATGCTGGCATCAGTGCGGTTGAACTCATGGGCGACCCTGCAGAAGTTTATGCCGGAAAGCCAAAAAGTTCTTTAGATAGACGGGGCTTTTATGGCATGATGAGACGGAAAAGGAACAATGAATTGACCGACGAAGAGCTCAAGGAATTTGCAAAAATGGAGACGGCCTTATCAGAATACAATAAAGAAGTTGCTGAATGGCGCTCAACCATCACGATGGAAAAATTTCAAGAACTCCGTAAAATGTATAACGATGCCGGTGTAACCATATATGCTTTTAAACCGAATGCCTTTGGAAAGGAAAATACAGACGCGGAAATAAACTGGGGCATGAAAACCGCCAAAACGTTGGGTGCAAGCCATGTTACCTTAGAACATCCGAAAGATGACGAGCATACTGCAAAATTAGGTAAGATGGCAACAGAACATGGTATATATGTGGCATACCACGGGCATGAACAACAAACTCCTACATTCTGGGACACGGCATTAAAACAATCAGACCATAATGCCTTAAATCTTGATATAGGACATTTTGTAGCCGCCGGGAATGAAAATCCATTAGGAATTATCAAAGAAAAGCATGAACACATCATGAGCATGCATATTAAGGACCGTCAAACACCCGAACACCACAAAGGAAATGTTTTTTGGGGAACAGGTGACACTCCAATAGTCAAAGCGCTTCAATTAATGCGTGACAATAACTATTTCTTTCCTGCGACCATAGAACTGGAATATGACATTCCAGAAGGATCCGATGCGGTAAAAGAAGTTAGAAAATGTTTCGAATACGCGAAACAAGCATTGGAAAGCTAGGATAGATACAACTCAACCAAACCTTCAGGAGTACGAACATAAATTGTCTTATTATCACGATCCACCTTCGTAATGATATCATCATTCATGGGAATGAGCAATTGCTTATCCTCCTTTTGTACTTCAAATAAAGCCTGCGCCGTGGTATCATTTATACTTTGAATGACACCAATGTTTCCATGAACCGCATCGACCATATCAAAACCAATGACTTCATGATAATAGAACTTATCCCCGGTTAGTTTTGGTAGTTGGGTAAGTGGTAAATAAAGTGCCGATCTCATAATGCGGTCCGCATCAGATTCCGATTTCACTTCCTCAAAATCGATGCGTAGCAAATCTGATTTATGTAATCGACATCGTTTAATAAAAAATGGAACCAGATTGTTTCCTAAAGAAACGAATACTGATTCCATATTTTCGTAGATCTCGGGGTCATCGGTATCTAGTTTCACCAGCACCTCTCCCTTAAAACTATATTTTGAAACGATTTTACCCAGGTAGAAACAATCTTCCTTTCTCATCGTTTCTATGTATTATGCTTTATCTCCTGTATCTGCTGGCTTAACGTCCTCATCATTGTTTTCGATCACCTCTTTTACAGAAGGTGCTTCTGCCATATCATCATTGGCAGCAATAACTCCCTCTTCTTTTACGGGAGCAACTGGAGTTGTATCTGCGTTATCCACATCTGAAGTTGGTGTATCGGCAGTTTCAACGACCTGCTCTGGTTCACCTGCAGCCTCAACCGCTTGAATTTCTTCTTCAGCACTTTCCCCCTCAGGAGTTTCTGGAAGTGCGGCAGCGGCAGCTTCAGCAGCACGCTTCTCGTTTACTTCTTTCTCTGCTTTTAGCGCAGCTGCTCTCGCGTCTGCTTTTACTTTGTCCAAACCACCTACTTTATCGGCAATGGCTTGCTCTTTCTCAGAAACCCAAGTATTGAATTTTTCTTCGGCTTGTTCTTCGGTCAACGCCCCTTTACGTACACCACCTAATAAATGATGCTTTAAAAGAACCCCTCTATAAGAAAGAATTGCTCTAGCTGTATCTGTTGGTTGGGCTCCGTTCTGTAACCACTTTACCGAACTATCAACATTAAGTTCAATGGTTGCAGGATTTGTATTTGGATTGTAGATACCCAATTTCTCCAAAAATTTACCATCTCTTGTCGCTCTTGCATCTGCTGCAACTACCCAATAGAATGGTTTTCCTTTTTTACCGTGTCTCTGTAATCTAATTTTTACTGGCATATCACATTAATTTGTAGGGTGCCCGACCCCTGGTTATTAATTCATTTTCGCTTTGCTCGAAAGCGGGTGCAAATATAGCCGAATCTAATGAATACACAACATAAGATTTGAAGTTATTTAATTTGATAAGCGTTAAATATATTAAGAATACACCGTGCAGACTGTTAAACCTGTGATAAACCCCCATAAATACTTGTGTTTTCGGCATATTACCATAACTTATAAGAACCGGTTATTGAAAGACAATAACGAAGAAGAATTTAGAAGAAGAATTTAGAAGAAGAATTTAAATGATGAGAGATATTATGAAGTATTCAGAAAAAATTACGAATATACTAAACGATTTATTAACAAGAACATACGATGCTGAAAAAGGCTATAAGTTGGCTCAAGAAAAAGTAGACAACATTACGGTAAAGAAATTTTTATCCGATAAAGTACAACAACGTTATAATTTTGGAAATGAGCTCAAAGATGAGATTAAAAATTTTGGAGAACTTCCAGAAAAAGGTGGAAGCCTAAAAGGAGATGTTCACAGAACTTGGATGAATCTAACTACTTCCCTAAGCAATAATGACACAGAGAGAATATTGGAAGAGGTCGAAAGAGGAGAAAAAGCAAGCATCGATGAATATAATGAAATCTTGAAAGAGAATGATATTGCATTAGTACCTTCTACCCATAAATTATTAATGAAGCAAAGGGATGAAATTAAAAATGCATTGAACAATGCTAAAATTTTCGAGGCATCGCTTTCTTAATCAAATAAGCAATCCTAAATAGAAAGTCGGACAAATAAATGTCCGACTTTTTTTCGTTAATAACTGCTTACAAATCTGTTTTTATACCCTATAGGTTTTCAGTAATTTTATCTGTTCTATTTCAACCGGCGCTTCTTACGAACAAGAAGCACCAAAATCAATAGCACTTTAGCATATGTACCTCATTTTCGATACCGAAACCACCGGACTTCCCAAACGCTGGGACGCACCTATAACAGACACCGACAACTGGCCTCGCTGTATTCAAATCGCCTGGCAATTGCATGACGATATGGGTAATCTGCTGGAGCATCAGGATTATCTGGTGAAGCCCGATGGCTTTACGATTCCCTTTGATGCGGAACAAATCCACGGTATTTCTACGGAATTGGCAGAACAACAAGGCGTACCCTTGGCAGAGGTCTTGGAGAAGTTCAATACGGCCATGTCCAAGACAAAATTTATCGTGGGCCAGAACGTAGGATTCGATCTCAACATCATGGGTGCGGAATTTCATCGTCTAGATGTTGAAAATCCGTTACAGGAACTTCCGGTATTGGATACTTGTACAGAGCATACCGCTCAGTTATGTCAAATTCCCGGTGGCCGTGGCGGCAAATTCAAACTTCCTACCTTAACCGAGTTACATCAATACTTATTTGGAGAACCTTTTGGGGAGGCCCATAATGCGACGGCCGATGTTGAGGCCACCACCCGATGTTTTCTAGAGCTGGTTCGAAAAAGACAATACACCGCCGAACAATTAGATGTCAGGCCCGATTATTTTGAAAACTTTTCGGAAGCAAATCCACAAGAAATTCAGCTTATTGGCCTTAAACACATCAACCTCAAAAAAGCATCCAAGAAAATTGCCGATGCCCTTTGGGCGAAGGACACCGGTGGCGTTTCCCAAGAAGAACTAAAGGAGAATATAAAGACCTTGGAAGATGCGCCTTTTGCGCACCTTCATAACCATTCGCAATTCTCGGTTCTGCAATCTACCATTGCGGTAAAAGATTTGGTACAGGCCGCCGCAGATGGGCAAATGCCCGCAGTTGCCATTACCGATCACGCGAATATGATGGGTGCATTCCATTTCGTCAAGGAAATAGGGGCCCATAACAAAAATGTCCAGGCCAAAAATGCCGAGGCGATTGAAAAAGGTGAGGAACCCAACTTACAGGAAATCACGCCTATCATTGGATGTGAATTTTTTGTCTGTGAAGACCACACCAACAAAAATGTCAAGGATTACGGTTACCAAATCGTATTGTTGGCCAAAAACAAAAAAGGCTACCACAATCTGGCCAAAATGTCCTCTATCGCCTACACGGATGGATTTTATTACGTACCCCGAATCGACAAAAAAGTCATTCAACAATATAAAGAGGATATCATCGTACTTACCGGAAACTTGTATGGTGAAGTCCCAGGAAAGGTCCTGAACGTAGGCGAACACCAAGCGGAGGAAGCCCTGATTTGGTGGAAACAGGAATTTAGTGACGACCTATATATCGAATTGATGCGACACGGTCAAGAAGATGAAGACCGGGTCAATAAAGTGCTGCTTGAGTTTGCCAAAAAACATGATGTAAAACTGGTTGCCACCAACAACACCTATTACTGCGCCAAGGAAGATGCCGAGGCCCATGATGTGTTGCTTTGTGTAAAAGACGGTGAAAAACAAGCCACACCCATAGGTCGCGGCAGGGGTTATCGGTATGGATTGCCCAACCAAGAGTATTACTTTAAGTCTCAAGACGAGATGAAAGAACTCTTCAAGGATTTACCGGATGCAATTTTGAACATCTCCGAAATTCTCGATAAAATAGAGCCCTATGAATTGGCCCGAGATGTACTCTTGCCCGTTTTTGATATTCCCGAGGAATATAAAGATCCTGAAGATGCTGTTGACGGCGGTAATCGCGGTGAAAATGCCTATTTAAGGCACATTACCTACGAAGGTGCCAAAAAACGTTATCCAGAAATTACCCAAGAAATAAGGGAACGTATAGATTTTGAACTCGCTACCATTAAGAATTCAGGATATCCCGGATATTTCTTGATTACGGAGGACTTTATAAGGGAAGCGCGGAAGATGGATGTTTCCGTTGGACCGGGGCGTGGCTCGGCCGCAGGGTCGGTCGTCGCTTATTGCTTGACCATTACCAACATCGACCCTTTAAAATACGATTTACTTTTTGAGCGTTTCCTGAATCCGGACCGTGTATCCATGCCCGATATTGATATCGACTTTGATGATGAAGGACGAAGTCGGGTCATGGATTATGTCATCAAAAAATACGGTGCCAACCAAGTAGCTCAGATTATCACCTACGGCACAATGGCGGCCAAATCCTCGATTCGAGATACTGCTCGGGTGTTAGATCTGCCCTTGGGTGATGCGGACCGTATTGCAAAACTGATTCCCACCATGTCCAAACTGGGCAAAATTTTTGGGGTTTCCGATGTCGATCTAAAAAAGAAATTCAGGGCAGATGATTTAGAAAAAATATATCAGCTTTTAAATATTCATGATGGGGACGACCTAGAGGGTCAGACTCTGAAAATGGCAAGAACGTTGGAAGGTTCGGTACGCAATACCGGAATCCATGCCTGCGGGGTCATTATCACTCCCAGCGACATTACCAATTTCGTACCCGTAGCAACTGCCAAAGATTCCGACTTGTATGTGACCCAGTTCGATAACTCAGTTGTTGAAAGTGCAGGCTTGTTGAAAATGGATTTCTTGGGACTGAAGACCCTGACCCTAATTAAGGACACCGTCAAAATCGTGAAGGCCAAGCATGGTATCGATTTGGTACCCGATGATTTTCCACTGGATGACGAAAAAACATACGAGCTCTTTCAGCGTGGGGAAACGGTCGGGGTTTTCCAATACGAATCTCCCGGGATGCAAAAACACATGAAGGATCTAAAACCTACCGTTTTTGACGACCTGATTGCCATGAATGCACTGTACAGACCAGGGCCCATGGAATATATCCCGAGCTTCATTGCCCGTAAACACGGTAGTGAGGAAATTGCCTATGACCTTCCGGATATGGAAGAGTACCTCAAAGAAACTTATGGTATCACGGTTTATCAAGAGCAAGTCATGCTCCTGTCGCAAAAACTGGCCGGATTCTCTAAAGGTGATGCCGATGTTTTGCGAAAGGCCATGGGGAAAAAGATTTTTGCCCTACTACAAAAACTGAAACCGCAATTTTTAGATGGGGGTGAGAAAAAAGGACATCCAAGGGAAGTATTGGAAAAAATCTGGAAAGACTGGGAAGCCTTTGCAGCATATGCCTTTAACAAAAGTCACTCTACCTGTTACGCTTATATCGCCTACCAAACCGCTTATCTAAAGGCCCACTACCCCGCCGAATATATGGCGGCGGTATTGAGTAACAATATGAACGATATTAAGCAGGTTACTTTCTTCATGGAGGAATGTAAACGCATGGGGCTAGATGTATTAGGACCAGATGTGAATGAATCCTATTACAAGTTCGCCGTAAACCAACAAGGGGCGGTACGTTTTGGAATGGGTGCCGTAAAAGGTGTTGGGCGTTCGGCAGTGGAAACCATTGTAGAAAACCGAAAAGAAGGTGGTGCATTTAAATCCGTTTTTGATCTGGCCAAACGCATAGACCTACGATCGGCCAATAAAAAAGCCTTTGAGAACTTAGCGGTAGCCGGTGGATTCGATTCATTTGGCACAACCCATAGGGCCCAATATTTTCACGATGAAGGAGATGGCCTTACCTTCTTGGAGAAAGTAATTAAATACGGTGCCAAGTATCAAGAAAACGAAAACTCGGCCCAGGTAAGCTTATTCGGTGACGCCAGTGAAGTTCAGATTCCCGAACCTATGGTACCGCCATGTGAAGAATGGGGCACCATGGAGAAATTGCGTCGTGAAAAAGAAGTCGTAGGGATTTATATTTCAGGACATCCATTAGATGATTTTAAAACGGAGATCAAAGCGTTTTGTAATGCTAACGTTTCTTGCGCCAACGATTTACCTAAATATGTGAATAGGGAACTCACCTTTGCCGGGGTAATTACAGACGTGCAACACCGGACTTCTAAAAATGGCAAAGGCTGGGCAGCATTCACCATGGAAGATTATACCGATTCTTTCGAGTTTCGGATATTTGGTGAAGAATATTTAAAATTCCGTCACTTTCTCATGATCAACTCCTTCGCCTATGTAAAACTATTTGTTCGTGATGGGTGGGTGAACAGGGATACCGGCAAAAAAGGAGATCCGCGAATACAGTTCAATAGCTTTATGCTATTGCAAGAAGTTATGGAAACGTATGCTCGAAAGCTGACCCTTAAACTTAATATCGACGAGTTAGAGGAAGAAAAAGTGCATCTGCTAAAAGACACCTTCATGTCCCATAGAGGCGATCACCCCATTAATTTTATCGTTTACGAAATGCAGGAACAGATTAAAGTGAACCTATCGAGCAGAAAACAAAAAGTACAGATTTCTAGCGAACTCTTACAGCTACTAGACGCTAACGATATCCATTATAAATTGAATTGAACATATAAAATCAGACAAAAGGCCTCCTCTTTATTTTAGAATAAGCAAAACGGTTGTATTATATACCCCTGTTATTCAATGCCCTATTTTGAATAGCTCGAAAAAATCAAAGTAAAAATAGCCCTAAAACCCAATAAATTAGCCTGATAACCCTATAGGCAAAACGAATTAGACAGCGGTAAGGAATCAGAAGAATAATTGACTAAATTTGCATAATCAATAAAAGTAAATACAAATGGCATTAGAAATAACAGATGCTACTTTTGACGAGGTAGTTTTAAAAAGCGATAAACCGGTAGTAGTAGATTTTTGGGCAGCATGGTGTGGACCTTGTAGAATGGTAGGTCCAATTATTGACGAGGTTAGTAGTGAATACGAAGGCAAAGCGGTCGTTGGTAAAGTTGATGTTGATGCAAACCAAGAATTTGCAGCAAAATATGGCGTACGTAACATCCCCACTGTTTTGGTGTTCAAAGGTGGTGAAATTGTCAGCAGACAAGTTGGTGTTTCCCCTAAAAAGGTTTACACCGACGCAATAGATGCTCTTTTATAGGCATTATACAACAATATAAATTTTAGGAAAAAGAGCTAACGATCGTTAGCTCTTTTTTATTTGGCCTAATTTTAAACCTACCATTGAGTACAGTAGGTAGGTGTTTAGTATCTTTAGTCTTGTGAACCTACAGTCAGAATTAAATAGTGCGACCTTATTCTCTAACCTTGAGCTATTGGCCAATCAAGTTGTAGAAGGTTTTATAAGCGGAATCCATAGGAGTCCTTTTCATGGATTTTCTGCGGAATTTGCCGAACATAAAATTTACAACAATGGGGAAAGTACCAAACATATTGACTGGAAGCTATTCGCCAAGACCGATAAACTATACACCAAACGTTACGAGGAGGAAACGAATCTAAGGTGCCACATGATCTTGGATAATTCGGCCTCTATGTATTACCCCAACGTTAGGACTTTAAAACTAGACTCCTTAAATAAAATCGGATTCAGTGTTTTGGCTATTGCCGCATTAATGAACGTACTAAAACGGCAGAGTGATGCGGTAGGTCTAAGCGTATATTCAGATGCATATACGTATTATGCTCCAGAAAAAGGGAGCGAACGTCATTTTCAGATGTTGCTGACCCAACTGACCCAACTAAGTATTACGACCAATGAAGCCCAAGAAACCAAGACCTATACCTACCTGCATCAAATTGCGGAGAAAATAAAACGGCGAAGTCTTATTTTTCTATTTACCGATATGTTCCAAACCGAAAAAAACGATACAGAACTGTTCGAAGCGCTACGTCATTTAAAATATAATAAACATGATGTGGTTCTTTTCCATCCAATGGACAAACAACATGAACTGTACTTCAATTTTGAAAACACACCAAAACGTTTTGTAGATGTAGAAACCGGTGAACATATAGACCTTTATGCCGATACCATAAAAGAAGCTTATAACGAACGAATTGATGCATATATAGCTGATATTAAAATGAAATGCGCCCAATACAAAATCAAATATGTTGACATTGATATTCAGAGCGATTTCTCAACCGTTCTCAATACCTTTTTGGTCGAACGCCACAAATTCCTGTAAGCTGAAAAAAATAAAAGAAAAATGTTTGCGCAATACAATAAACAACATATATTTGCACTCGCTTAACGCCACGGTCTGGTAGTTCAGTTGGTTAGAATACCTGCCTGTCACGCAGGGGGTCGCGGGTTCGAGTCCCGTCCAGACCGCTTGGAATATTTCCAAATTTACACAAAAGCCTGTAAACGAGATGTTTACAGGCTTTTTTCATTTCCATAGGCACCAAAAAACATCAAAAAATACCATATAAAAGGTGAGCAATTCGGTGCGCATTTTATCTCCCAAAAAATGCTCACCGCCATCGCCATAATTAGCTGTTTTACAATTTATTGCAAGGATTTATTAACATTTATTTAAGACCTCTTTTTGTATCTTCAAAGTGTTAAAACAAAACCTTTTTCCATGTTCTCTACGATCAACGTCATTTTTTACCCTAAAAAAAGAAAATCCAGTAGTAATAAATTAGTGCCCATCTTTGCCCGTATCACATTGGACAGCAAGCGTGCAGAGTTCAGTACGGGCAAACAAGTCGACCCTTTAAAGTGGGATACCAACACTGGTCGATTGCGCGGGAAGACCGCAGAAATACTGGTACTAAATCGATTTTTTGACACATTGAAAAACAAGTGTGTAAACATATATGACGAACAGGTTCGCAACGAAGAATATGTGGATGCCGACTTGGAACTCATTTATTTCCATGCCAACGGCTGGAGCCATCCCGTGATGTGGACCTTGGGCCAAGAAGAGCCCAACAATATGCTCCCTGTCATGTAGGGCATCATGCCCCCCAAGGAAAAGCAGGAAAACTATACCGAGTATTTCAAGAACCCAAAGACCTTTGGGGGACTGAATGCCAAATCCGAAAAGCTCTTTGACCATTTCGTGTAGCGATACTGTTGGGAGAACCAGCGGTGCATCATTCCAGTGGATGGTTTCTTCGAACCGCACAATACGAAAGTGAAAGTCAAGGGCAAAGGCTTTAAGGTTCCCTTTTACTTCCATAGAAAGAACGGCGACCCCATATATCTTGCCGGTATCTATACCAACACGGCTGATGGTAGAAGGACCTTTGCGGTATTGACCAAGGACGCCACCCCCATGTTTGCCGATATCCACAATGAAAAGAAACGACGTCCGGTCATCATTGATGATGAAAATTTGGATGCTTGGTTACATAACGGCAACAATGAATCAGACGTGCAAGATCTCATCGATGACGATTTATGGGAAGGAGATCTAGAAGCCTATCCAGTCACCAAGGACCTCTATAGTAGAAGTGTGGATTCCAACTATACGGGCATCATTGACAAAGTGGTATACGAGGAAGTGTCGATTTCCTATGATTGACCAAAAAAAGAGAGGGCCTGTTTTCAGACCCCTTGTTGTATAAGCTTCGCTCGCTATTTTCTACGGTTTGATTTCATATCTGGTACTCCTTCCCCCTCCTATGGGAATAAAGATTCCTTTTTCGACCAAATCCTGTAAATCTCTAGTAGCCGTGGCTTTGGATGCTCCAGTCAAGGAAACATATTTACGAGCATTCATGCCTCCTTCAAAACCTTTATGCCCTTCATCCAGCATCCTGCGAACAACTTTCTCTTGACGATCATTGAGTCTATCCTTATGCTGATCAAAGAACTTGGTCTTTTTTAAAGTGAACTCGATTTCTTGTTCGGCATCTATTTGTGCCTCAAGAACGGTCTGTACAAAATAATTGACCCACTCAGTAATTTCATTGGAGTGTTGCGCTTTTTTCAATGCTCCATAATAGGCATTTTTGTTACTCTCAATGGACTTTGATAAACTGAAAAGAACTGGGCGATTGATACTTTGGGACAGGGCTTTTTCAGCTATTGCACGACCTATCCTACCATTGCCATCCTCAAACGGATGGATGGATTCAAAATACAAATGGGCTACAGCTGCCCTTATTATTGGTTTCTTTATGATATCCTTTGCCCCATTGAACCATGCGATGAAAGCCTCCATCTCCGATGGTACCTTTTCAGAAGGTGGTGCCTGAAAATGGACCACTTCCCTCCCCATGGCCCCGGATACAATTTGCATCGGTTCTTCATGGGTCCGCCATTGGCCTACTTGAACGGATATATTTCCCTTCATCAACATTGCATGCCAATCCAACAACTCTCTTTCACTAAGGATCTCATTGAAATTCTTTCGAACGGCCAACATAAGCTCCGCTATCCCTTCAGCTCTTTTATCCTTGGTCAAGGGAACATCTTGTTGAATCCCCAAGTTTCGTTTGATGGAGGACATTACATCATTTCTGCTCAAATATTCCCCTTCGATCTCTGAGGTCTTAATTGCCTCGGAAACCATTAGGTTGATCATCGCATCCGTTTGCTCCATTTCCGAAAGTCCCTCCAACACCCCACTGATTCGCCCTGTTCTCTGGGCAAAATCAAAGAGCTTGTCTTCAACATCATCGGTTTGATATTGAAAATTGGGCCAATCCTTTTGTTGCCAATTGTATCTCATGAGCCGATTAAATCGTTTATTCGGCTCAAATATAATATTTTTATGAGTTGATTAAGCAGATTATTTGGCTCATTCTAGTATTGATTACAGATTTACGTAAACCGATAACCTTAACTTTCAATAGCTTTACATTTCATTGAACGCAAGCTTATGTTTCAGAAAATACTCCTCTTATTACTCCTTTTAACTGCATTACAAAACTTCTCACAACAAGATGAAATCACCATTATCTCATGGAACATTCAAGATTTTGGAAAGACTAAAAGCTATGATGAATTAGAAGAAATAGCAGAGTTGCTTAGAGATGCTGATATTGTAGCCATACAAGAAGTAGTTTCTGGGTTTGGTGGTGCGCAAGCAGTGGCCAAACTAACCGATGTTCTTAACCGCAAAGGGGCTCAATGGGATTATGCAATCAGTAACCCCACCAGAATACCAAAATATGTGACCGAGCGTTATGCCATTGTTTGGAAAACAAAACATATTAAGATTAAAAATAGAGGAAAACTTATTAAGGAACTAGAAACTACCATTGACAGGGAACCGTTTCTATTGGATTTTTACATAGCAGACAAAAAAATGACCCTTATTAACTTTCACTCCAGGCCTCATGACAAAAACCCAGAAGCCGAAATTACGGCACTCACCGAATACATAATCCATAATTTTACAGGACCAGTCATTTTAGCAGGGGACTTTAATGTTGACGAAGCCAACCCAGCGTTTGACAACTTTAAGAAAAATGGCTACTCCCCTGCCGTTGCCAACCAAAAAACGACCTTAAAAAGAGATTGTGATGGTTTTGACTATCGCAACCATGCCATTGATAATATATTCAATTCCAAGACCATTGCTAAAACCAAAAGCGGTGTCATTGATTTTGTAAGAGAATGTGACAACTTGGAAAGGGCTCGAAAACTATCCGATCATTTGCCAGTTTATTTGAAGGTGGAAATAAACAATCTCTAATTATCATCAACTTTTTATAAATTTTAGCAGAGCTGAAGCCCACCAAACCTATTTCAACTACTCTAAATAATTGTCTTTAATAAGACACTAACCTGTATATAAAATGAAAGCGACCCGTAAAGGCCGCTTTAAATGTTTACACAACGGAATAATCCTTATTGTGAATTGCTTTCAGTTGTAAATGTAATGAATTGATTTTTAATCAAATTACAGATTTCCTCAATTTTGGGTGAAAAACTATTTCTATTTTTAAGAAAACATTTAGAAATAGGACGGATGAAACGAATATTAGGGCTGGATTTGGGTACTACGAGCATAGGATGGGCTCTTGTAGAAGAATCAGAAAACAAAGAAGATTCAAAGATTATCAAATTAGGAGTACGTGTAAACCCACTTACTGTTGATGAAAAGATAAACTTCGAAGGAGGTAAACCTATTACTACAAACGCAGATAGAACTTTGAAGCGTGGAGCCCGTAGAAATCTAGACAGGTATCAATTAAGAAGAAATTTTCTTATTCGAGAGTTGAAAAAACAAAACTTTATAACTGAAGATACTCCTCTTACAGAAATAGGTAAAGATACGACTCATCAAACACTTTCTTTGAGGTCAGTTGCTGCCCGAGAAAAGGTCTCCTTAGAAGACTTTTCTAAAATTCTTCTTGCTATTAACAAAAAACGAGGATACAAAAGCAGCCGTAAATCTAAAGATGAAAATGATGGCGTTGCTATTGATGGGATGGCTGTTGCAAAAATCCTGTATAATAACAAGTTGACGCCAGGACAGTATGCTTTCAATTTATTAACACAAGAAAAAAAATACATCCCTGACTTTTACCCATCTGATTTGAAAACAGAATTTGATACTATCTGGACGAAGCAAAAAGAATTCTACCCAGAAACCTTAACACAACTACTCTATCAAGATTTACAAGGAAAAAATAAAAATCAAACGTGGGCTATTTGCTCAAAACCGTTTCAAATAGAAGGTATAAAGTTAGATGGAGACCGTACGGAACAAAAGTTGAAACGCTATGAACTGCGCAAGGATGGTTTATCTCAAAAATTAAACTTAGAACATCTCGCTATTGTACTTCAAGAAATTAATAAAGATATCAACGGCACAAGCGGTTATTTAGGAAAAATAAGCGACCGAAGCAAAGAGCTTTATATAGATAAGCTTACAGTAGGAGAATATCTATATAATCAAATAAAGAAAAATCCGCATACTTCTCTCAAAAACCAAGTGTTTTATCGTCAGGATTATCTTGATGAATTTGAACAAGTCTGGACAACGCAAGCAAAATTTTATCCAGAATTAACCGATGAATTAAAAGCTAAAATTAGAGATATCATCATTTTTTATCAACGCCCTCTTAAATCCCAGAAAGGTTTGTTGAGTTTCTGTTTGTTTGAAAGTTGGCAACAAGAATATTATGATGAAATAAAACAGAAGAAACGAAAACGTACAATTGGTCAGCGCGTGATACCTAAATCATCGCCATTATTTCAAGAGTTTAAAATCTGGCAAAATATTAATGATTTAGAATTTAAATACGTTGGCAAATCAAATGATAACCTAGAAAAAGATGACTACAGCTATAAGCTAGATGAAGATGACAGAAGATTACTATTTTCAGAAGCAAACTTGAGAGGTGACTTGAGCAGTTCTTCGGTATTAAAACTACTTGGTTTGCCTTCAAAAGATTGGAAAATTAACTTTAGCGATGGTATAAAGGGCAATACCACAAATGAAAAGCTTTTTAACGTCTATCAAGAGATTATGGCCAGAGAAGGCTACGGGATTGACTGGAAAAAGAACGCTGCGCAAGAAATTCTTGACGAATTAAGAAAGGTGTTCCCGGTAATTGGTATTGATACTTCCTTATTAGATTTTGACAGCACATTAAAGGGTAATGAATACAGCAAGCAGTCCAGTTATGAACTTTGGCATTTACTCTATTCGGCCGGTGATGATGCTATAATTTCAGAAAAAGACAAGCTGATTTACGGTAATTCTGATGTAAACCTAAAAAAGAAATTGCATCAAAAATATGGCTTTGCTCCCGTATATGCTGCAATGCTTGCCAATGTAAGTTTTCCAAATGACTATGGTAGTTTATCGGCAAGAGCCATAAAAAAAATTCTTCCTCATTTACAGGATGGTTATAATTATTATGAAGCTTGCGACAAAGTAGGATACAATCATTCCAACAGCATCTCCGCTGAAGAAAATGAGAAAAGAGTTCCAAAAGAACGTCTTGAAATTTTAGGCAAAAATAGTTTGCGTAATCCTGTGGTTGAAAAAATACTCAACCAAATGATTCACGTCATTAACCAAGTATGTGATACTTATGGAAAACCAGAGGAGATAAGAATTGAACTCGCTAGAGAATTAAAAAAGTCTGCCGACGAGAGACGACAAGAGACTCAATACATTAACTCTGCTACAAAAGTGAATCTGGATATTGCTAAGACCATCCAGCAACAATTCGGCTTCACGCCTACTAAAAATGATGTTGTAAAGTATAAACTTTGGAATGAGCTTGCTCCACGAGGACACAAAAGCCTTTTCTCTGACGAACAAATTAAATTACAGGATTTATTCAGCAGTAAAATTGACATCGAACATATTTTGCCAAAAGCCCTTATTTATGATGATTCTTTCTCTAATAAGACACTAGCTTACCGCCACGTGAATCTGAAAAAGGCCAATCGTACAGCTATTGATTTTATTGCACAAGATAAAAATGCAGAGTTAGAAAATTATATAGAACGTGTGGAGGCTTTATATGATAATGGAAAAGGCTCTATAAGTAGAGGAAAACGGGATCGACTTTTAAAAAGTGCAAAAGATATTAAGGAAGGTTTTATAGAACGTGACCTGCGTAATAGCCAATACATCGCAAAAAAAGCACGCACTATGTTGCTCGAAGTATTTAAAAATGTAACACCTACCACAGGACGCATCACAGATAAACTTAGAGAAGATTGGGGGATTATCAATGTACTAAAAGAATTGAATTTGCCTAAATACAGAGCCGTTGGTTTAATTGAGATTGAAGAACGGAAAAATGAAAAAAAAGTTGAAAAAATCAAAGATTGGACAAAACGTAATGACCATAGGCATCACGCAATGGACGCACTGACAGTGGCTTTTACCACACACAATCATATACAATACATCAATAACCTGAACGCTCGTAGAGACGAAACCCACGATAAACATAAAATCATTCAAAATATTGAAAACCTCATTACCCACAAAGTTGAAGATGATAAAGGAAATATCAAGCGCAAGTTCGTAAAGCCGATGCCTAGGTTTAGAAGTGAGGCAAAAAAACAATTAGAAAGTGTATTAGTCTCTTTTAAAACAAAAAATAAGGTTGTTACACGTAATATAAATAAGACAAAAAAAGAACGTGGTTTCAACAAGTCACTTGAGTTAACACCAAGGGGACAGCTTCATAAAGAAACCGTTTATGGCAAGTCAAAAACTCCAAAATTAAAGCCTATCAAGATTAATAAGAATTTTGCTTTCGCAGAAGCCCAACAAATCATTCATTTTGGTCAGCGCGAATTAATACTCAAACATTTAAAAGCTTTTGATAACAATCCCAACATTGCTTTTGACACAAAAACACTGAAGAAACATCCAGTTATTTGGAATGATGAACCCTTAAAAGAAGTGCTGTGTTTTGAAGAAATATATACGATTAGAAAAGACATAGCACCTGGATTAAAACTTGACAAAGTAGTAGATGAAGGGATTCGAGAAATTCTTAAAAAACGAAAAGCTGAATTTAACGGAAATGATAAAGAAGCGTTTTCAGATTTAGATAAAAATCCAATTTGGCAAAATAAAGAAAAAGGGATTGCTATTAAACGCGTAACTATAACCGGAGTAAGTAATGCAGAACCAATGAATTATAAAAAAGATCATTTAGGAGAGGCTTTACTTGATGAAAACAATGAAAAAATACCAGCCGATTATGTAAGCCTCGGCAATAACCATCATGTTGCTATTTATGAAGATGACAAAGGCAAATTACAAGAAAAGGCAGTGTCACTTTATGAAGCAGTAGAGCGTGTAAATCAAAAATTACCTATTATAGATAAACAATACAACGCACATTTAGGATGGCAGTTTAAGTTTACAATGAAACAAAATGAAATGTTTGTTTTTCCTTCAGAAGAGTTTAATCCTAATGATATTGATTTGAGTTATCAGAAGAATTTTACCTTAATAAGCAAGCATCTATTTAGAGTGCAGAAAATTGCAACTAAAAATTATATGTTTCGACATCATTTAGAAACTGAGCTAAATAATTTTAAAGAAACTAGAGGTATATGTTGGGAACATATACAAAGTACTGAGCCTATTCGCAACTTTGTTAAGGTAAGAATTAATCATATCGGTCAAATTGTTCATGTAGGAGAATATTAAATTATGATCAAACGAACCCTCTTTTTCGGAAATCCCGCATATTTAAGCACCCGTAATGAGCAACTGGTGGTTAACTTTCTGGAAGAAGACAAAAAAGAGGCGACTATCCCTATAGAAGATTTGGGCTATGTAGTGCTTGAAGACCCACAAATCACAATTACCAATGGACTTATTATGAAATTAGTCCAGAATAAAACAGCTATAATCACCTGTGACAAACAGCACCTGCCCTGCTCACTCTTACAACCACTAGTAGGTCACAGTGAGCAAACAGAGCGGATGCGGTATCAACTCAATGCCAGTCTTCCGCTAAAAAAAAACCTTTGGCAACAAACGATAAGTGCAAAGATTTATAATCAAGCTTTACACCTGGAGTCAAGGGGCAAAAATGCAATAAAGTTAAAACGCTGGAGTAGTGATGTTAAAAGTGGTGATACCGGAAATCTGGAGGCCATTGCTGCTGCCCATTATTTTCAGAACCTTTTTAGTGAGGTAAATAATTTTAGTCGTAATCAAAAAGGAGTTCCGCCTAACAATCTGCTCAATTATGGCTACGCCATTTTAAGAGCGGTAGTTGCACGTGCATTGGTAAGTAGTGGCTTATTACCTTCTGTTGGGATCTTTCACCGCAATAAATACAACGCCTTTTGCCTGGCAGACGATGTGATGGAGCCTTACCGTATTTATGTAGATGCAGTAGTCTATGATATTTTGGAAACCGGATGTAATATAGAAGAACTTTCTACAAAGCTCAAAACCGAACTCTTGCTTATCCCTGCGTTAGATGTATACCTTGACGACAAGTGGAGCCCGCTAATGAATGCTGTAAGCCGCACCACAAGCAGTCTTTATGATTGCTTTTTGGGAGCAAACCGTAAGGTTTTATATCCTGAATTCAACAGAAGCAGATTGAGTGAATGATGCAAGGAAACAACTTTTCAAGACTTAACCAATATCGCTCTATGTGGGTACTTGTATTTTTTGATTTGCCAACCGAAACACGCACCGAACGTAAGACTGCAGCACGTTTCAGAAAAAATTTACTCGACGATGGTTTTGCGATGTTTCAATTTAGTATCTATATACGTTTTTGTGCAAGCAGGGAAAATGCCAGCGTACACATACGACGCACCAAAAATAACCTTCCAAAGAAAGGTAAAGTATGTGTTATGCAGATAACCGATAAGCAATTTGGAATGATGGAACTCTTTCACGGTCAAAAAGAAGTAGAACCGGAGCAACCTTCACAACAACTCGAACTCTTTTAAAAATACCAGAACTAAAATTGTCAGGTCGAGTGCAGTTGAGACCCATTTTAAGCCTTAATTTTTCAAATCCTGAAAATAGACTTAAAAAACAGGATACCAGCCTGTTATGGCGGGTATCCCGTGAATCATCATATAAATATAAGAACTGAAAGCAATTCACAACTGCCATTCATGTCGTTATTTTTTGGTGTTACCCGTGAATCATCATATAAATATAAGAACTGAAAGCAATTCACAACTGCACTTTAGCTCCCCATTTTTCGAACATTCCCGTGAATCATCATATAAATATAAGAACTGAAAGCAATTCACAACTTCTGCAGCGTCACCAAGCCCATTTCCTTCCCGTGAATCATCATATAAATATAAGAACTGAAAGCAATTCACAACTTCTGCCTTGCTGCTATTTCAATGGCTGCTATCATATAAATATAAGAACTGAAAGCAATTCACAACCAAATCTTCGATAGGGGTCTTTTGGTCTTGCCCGTGAATCATCATATAAATATAAGAACTGAAAGCAATTCACAACTAGCTCCGGCGACGATTTTACCACCACTTCCCCGTGAATCATCATATAAATATAAGAACTGAAAGCAATTCACAACCAGATCATAAAGGTATGTAAATATTTTATGCCCGTGAATCATCATATAAATATAAGAACTGAAAGCAATTCACAACTATCCGATCGATGTACATTTTATTCTGCATCCCGTGAATCATCATATAAATATAAGAACTGAAAGCAATTCACAACTGAGGACGGCCAACAGAACGGCGACGAAACCCCGTGAATCATCATATAAATATAAGAACTGAAAGCAATTCACAACACCTGAACATCTATTTTGGGTACGTAAAGGCCCGTGAATCATCATATAAATATAAGAACTGAAAGCAATTCACAACAGCAATTAGAAAGGCTTTCTTTGCGGCGTTCCCGTGAATCATCATATAAATATAAGAACTGAAAGCAATTCACAACTCAGCTACAAAAGAAAGAACGTTTTTAACACCCGTGAATCATCATATAAATATAAGAACTGAAAGCAATTCACAACGTACCGGTAAGAATACCCGCCAAACCATCTCCCGTGAATCATCATATAAATATAAGAACTGAAAGCAATTCACAACTAAAGACCGTAATGCACTACTTGGATTTAACCCGTGAATCATCATATAAATATAAGAACTGAAAGCAATTCACAACAACAAATCTTCGCTACCACCACAGCATAAACCCGTGAATCATCATATAAATATAAGAACTGAAAGCAATTCACAACCTATCTTAACGTCGTCGGTATCTATTGCCACCCGTGAATCATCATATAAATATAAGAACTGAAAGCAATTCACAACGTATAACCTCCTATATTCTGCCAGAAAGAACCCGTGAATCATCATATAAATATAAGAACTGAAAGCAATTCACAACTTGGGTGTCTATTATGGCAATATTCTTAGTCCCGTGAATCATCATATAAATATAAGAACTGAAAGCAATTCACAACTCGTTAGAGCTGAAAGAACATAAGGCAAACCCCGTGAATCATCATATAAATATAAGAACTGAAAGCAATTCACAACACCTGAACATCTATTTTGGGTACGTAAAGGCCCGTGAATCATCATATAAATATAAGAACTGAAAGCAATTCACAACACGAGTTAGACGACATATACGAGGACGCTACCCGTGAATCATCATATAAATATAAGAACTGAAAGCAATTCACAACTTTGAAGGAACAGGCATATCAGGATAAAAACCCGTGAATCATCATATAAATATAAGAACTGAAAGCAATTCACAACAAAATCCAAACTTGTTCTTCCTGCAATAGCCCGTGAATCATCATATAAATATAAGAACTGAAAGCAATTCACAACATACGCCCAACATTTTGACCGTTAGTAACACCCGTGAATCATCATATAAATATAAGAACTGAAAGCAATTCACAACTGTGCCACCCGTCACAAATTGTGCCCTCACCCCGTGAATCATCATATAAATATAAGAACTGAAAGCAATTCACAACTTTTGACGCTCAGGACCGAGAAAAAGATAACCCGTGAATCATCCTATAAATATAAGAACTGAAAGCAATTCACAACATGTATTTCCAAATCAAATAAAGCTTGACACCCGTGAATCATCATATAAATATAAGAACTGAAAGCAATTCACAACAGAGCTGCATAAATCTATCATGCCGAGTTTCCCGTGAATCATCATATAAATATAAGAACTGAAAGCAATTCACAACTCCCTTTTCAATTTTTACATATTCCTCAAACCCGTGAATCATCATATAAATATAAGAACTGAAAGCAATTCACAACTACAATACCCGTGACCGTCCAATCTCCGGCCCCGTGAATCATCATATAAATATAAGAACTGAAAGCAATTCAAAATAAGTAAGGACATTATTCTCCCACCGATTCGCCTGTCCGTAATCCTTAAATTCAAAAAATTTAATCAATCACCTTTTTTATGTTTGTGAGTCTTTAGAGAGGGTGTATTCCCTGGTGTTTTTTTATTATCCCTCTGTCTACGGTCTGGTTCACCTGTTGATTTAGCAATTCTTTTTGGACCTTTTTTAATTCCCATAACTTTTTATTCTAATTAAACAATCTTTAATTGGGTGATTTCTATTAATTGCACATTTGCTACAATTATCCCTTTTTCAAAATAAAATCCTGTATCACCTTCTTCATATTTGAGGGTAAGTCCGCTTGTTTTATTTCAAAATTTTTTACATTCATATCCGTTAGCCACTTTGTCCAATAGGCTTTAATAACATCTTCTTCGTAAGGATTCTTATCATCTGGATTAATACCCAAGACCAATACTTCAAGATTGTTCAGGTTATTATTGGCGACCACAAAACCAAAATCTTGCTTTTCAAACTTGTCTTTCCAACCTGTTTTGTTAAAACCAAAGTCCCTTACTTCCTTAGGGGTTAAATAGGTGGTTTTATTTCCTTCCTTTATTTTGGTATCCTTATGGTAGATGTAGCCATCAGTTAAGACCACCAGAATATTTCGATAACCCTCTTCAATACAATAATCATTTACCTTGTTCTTAAAAAAGCGCCACGTATCTGAGCCTACATAGTGGTCATCTTTAATGCCAGCTTCATATATAAGTGTAGAAATACTATCGTATTTTTTACAGGTAGCTAAGATTGCTTCCTTAGAAACGGTACTCTTGTCAAAAGAGATTTTAAGAGCCTCCAGTTTTTGGTTTAAGGTTTTATCAGAAGGTTCTGGATCAATGAATACCCGAATTTTGTCGTCTATTTTTATCAATCGTTTATTCATGATATGCGACTCAAAATTCTCTGCAACTGCCTTTAAATAACCAATATCCCTTTGATAAAACTCCATTGCAGGGGAAGGATATTTCTCAGGGTTTATTCTATCCGACAAATCTAAAAGGACACTTATATTTAAGTTGGAATTTACAGCCACCTTAGGAAAATCATGCTCATGAACAAATTCCTTGGTCTTAGGGTCATCAAGACAAGAAATAAATGTAAAACTCAAAAATGCCAAGGCTAAAAGATATTGCGTAAACTTTTTCATATTTTTTAATTAATTAATTTATACAAACGACCTTCATAACTTTCATCGGCAATGTCATGCTCCTCTAAATGCTTTTTTTCCTCAACCCTGCACTGAGACAATAATTGATCTCGCCTTTTTAAAGAATCAAAATTGTCTGCTATCGCCAAAAACCACCCTTTTACATATTCAGCATGATAGGTGAGATACTGTTTGTTGGAAAACACAAAACCATCTATAGTTCGTTGCAGGTCGCTTATTTTTCCTTCTATACCTGAAATTTCCTCTTTAATAGGCCCAAGCTTTTCAGTTTGTTCAGTAATTTCTTGTTCGCAGTTTTTAATTTCTTCGCGCTTAGATTTAATAAATGTTTTTATTTTATCGAAGTTGTCATATTCCTTCATTATGAAATCGAACACCAGTCCCCAAATGATATAAACCACAAAACCGGCAAAGATTATTCCCCAAAACTCAGCTTTTGTAAAAGCTATTTGCACATTAAAATCAGGCGAATTGAGGGTTTTCTCAATATCATAAATTTTCTTTTCAATTTGATAGGCCAGTATGGCATCGAAAATAAAAGTGACCACAAATAAGGTTGCTATCTTCACATAGGATAGCCAATTCTTATGTTTTTGAAACATGTGTATCAAATACCCCAGACCCATAAATGCAAAGGGAATCGTTGCTACAAAAACACCTTCTAACCAACCATCATCAATTGCCTTGGTCAAGGCATTTGCATCAAAAATCGCATTGGTCAATTGCTCGGTATCAAAGGTTTTAAAGAAAGCAGAATAGGAAGCCGATATATAAAAAACTAGCAAATAAAATGTGATAGGGATGAGCACAATTAGACCGAGATAAAATTGTGCTTTAGGTTTTTTGTCCGCATCTTCCACATATTTTTCAGGGTTATGCTTTACATCAGCTATTTCATTCTTGAAAGTTCTTATTTTTTCTTCCAAATTGACTATACCCTCCTCAATAATGCCTTTTACCGTTTTCCTTTTCTTTAATTCTATTTCATACTTACTTCGTTCCTGTACATAGGGTTCCTTTAATTCTTTCTGCAACTTTTCATCTTCCCTACATTTACCCTTGTAATCCATATAGACATCTTGTAAACAAGCCTTGAAGATCATGTGATTCCCCTCAGCCTGTTTAGAAGATCCATAACCACTTTCAAAAAATGAAAGTTTTATTTTTTTAACATCTTCCTCAATAGGTTTTTCAACTTCCGGCGGAGTACTTTTTTTAATAGAGAATATATTTTTTAGAGATCCCATATTAGTCTTGCATTTTGGCTATTAGTTCTTTTAAAGAAATTTTCACTTTTGCATTTTCAAGAAGGAATTCACAGATATCATCAATGTTTTCTTCTAAAAATTGAAATTTTAAACAGTACTTTTTCAGGGTATTGGTTTCGTCTTCGGTAACAATTCCGTCAGCCCAAATCATAAGAGCCAAGTCATACAAGTACTCTATTTTCTCTTCTAAAGAATCCGGAACAAAAGACTCTTGGGAAGGGTTTAATAGAATTTCATTTAACTGATCTTTACTAAGCCCCCTCTCCTCTGCAAATTTGTAAAGCATTTTCAATTCTAGCACGTCAAAATTATCGTCTGCAAATGCCATTTGATATAGCCTTAGAAAATGACTCTTTAACCCTATTGATATATTTAGTTTCTCCATATTTTAGTAATTGCCGTTTTCACAGGCTATGTTATCATTGTCTCTATCTAAATTTGAATAACAACTTCTATCCCCTTCAAAAGCGGCTTGGGCTTCTGCCTGATTGGCAAAATCTGCACATTTCCTAGACTGACAGGTAGATTCAGCTTCACAGGAGAAACTAAAAAAAGTAACCAATAACAATAGAAAAACTCCCAAACAACCTTTCTTGTTAGCCTTCTTAAGTCTCCGATTTCCTTGGTCTTTGCTCACAAAATGACCTTGAACATACGTGCCATCTTTTTTATAATATCCTCTTCTGTAGCTCATTATTTTTGAATTAAAGTTCGTATTAGGAGGATAGGTCTTCTATATCAGCATTTGGTGCATCTCTTTTTACGGACTCAATACCATCTTTACAACTTTGCTTTGCATTGTACATTTCGCTGGTTGCAATTACTTCCCCATTTCCCTTAGAACGTAGGTTGAAATAAAATTTACCATTACTACTCTTTTTAATTTCGAATCTTGGAAAAGCCATAATTTTAGTTTTAATTATTAATCATTCAAACCTAAATACATTCAAAGACAATCCCTTACAGATATCTGTAAAGCAAAAAAAAAGAGCAGTATAAATACCGCTCTTTTTTTTACAATTATTCTAAATTCAGTCTTCCCAACCACAAAGTGTTCTGTCCATTTCCTTGGCTTTAGATAACGAAACCTGATACACATTCGTTGAGCAGTTGGACAAGCCCCTACATGATTTTACATAATGATATTTTTTACTGCCTTTTCCTTTGCAGATGTAGACATTGGTTTCTAGCTCTTTATGAGTAATAGAAAAAATCACAGTTATAAAAAAGAGTGACAATATTTTCATTATACAATTACATTAAAGGAAAATAATTTAATTTTTACATCCATTTTTAGCACAGGTAATTCGTTCTGAAGTATTTATCCAATGACTAGAATGTTCTGTAGTATCAAAACCACATCCTGTAGTTCCTCCCTTAGTTCCTTTATGAACTTCATTAGTTGGTGTATGTTTTACCGCCATAATATTATTATTTTTAAAATTAAACATTTATTTTTTGCCTTTAGGTGCCCTTTGAGATAATACACTACCCGCTGCTTTCTTGCTATCTCTACCAGTTCTTTTATCGTTTAGAACTTTTGAAGCGAAGGTTACGGACTCTTTGCTTGTCTTTGTTTGCCATTTTCTTATTTTTTTATTCGAAATCAAATCCCGTTGAACTCGCTTGCTAAAACAGCAATAGCTTTTTCCAAACTAACACCTAGACTATTGCAAACACCTTGTAGATCATCAACTGCTTGATTAGAGCTTTTCTTAGAATGCCATAAGGTTGTATTTGGTAAGTAATAAGTTTTTGATTTTCCCTCAAACATAAAACTGTCACTATAGCCCATATCCGACATACTTTTTTTAACATCGGTATGAAGCCTATTTACATCATAAGAAATTAAAATCACTCCTATTGTATTTCCCATTTTTTATCCTTTTAAAAATTTCTTTTTCAAACCTAAACCCATTAAAAGACAATCCCTTACGGATATCCGTAAGGGATTGAAATTTGTTTAACTTTTATGAAGTTTATAAGAAAAGTTAGGAGTTAAATTCTGCCTTCCTTCGCAAGTTTAAATAGCAAATTTGTAGTATTCTTAGCCTCATACTCATCATAAAGTCTGCTTATTCTTTTATCTATGGTACTTTCACTGTTAGGGGTAATCTTTTCTTTTTTAAATTTTCTAGACACCTCTTTTTTTGTAAGGCCGTTAGCGAGTTCTTTTAATATAGCACGGTCAAAATCATCCAATTCTACCACATTGTGGGGAACGTTCAAATTTAGCTGCGGGGACACATAGGTTCTATTATGGTACACCTCGTTAATGGCACTAACCAGCTCCACCATACCATTACGACCCTTGCATACATAACCATTAATTTTTTGCTCTTTAAAAAGCGTATTGATTTGTATGGGATTGTTTTCCATAGAGTGCACAATAATCTTTAAACTAGGCTGCAAGGTTCTTGCGGCTGTAATAAGCTCAAAACCTGATGTCAACTTTCGGTCTACGTGGTCTTCCTCAAAAAACAAATCGGTAATCAATAACTCATACGCATCGTTATTTTTAAAGGCTACTTTTAAGCGGGTAAACGCCTTATCGCAATACAATTCACTTTGTAATTCTTCAATGGCCAATTTTTCTTTTAAGGTTTCTGCAATGCCGTAGTTTTCTCCCTGAAAATCCTCGGACAATAGTATTTTATTGAACATGGTGTATTTAATTACTTAGGTATCTGGATTTCTGCCCGAAACCCTTTCCCCTCTTCTGAATCAAAAATAATGCTTCCGCCTATGGCTTGAATACGCTTTTCTGTATTTTGAAGTCCATTTTTTCTTAATAGAGCTTCTTTTGATGCTCCAACCCCATCGTCTTCATAGTAAGCATAGAGCATGTTATTTTGGTCTTTGAATAAAATTATGGTTTGGCTTGCCTTACTATGTCTAGCCATATTGATTACCAGTTCTTGCAATACTTTAAAAAGAATGGTTTTTGACTGATTACTTACCATTGACCAATCCAATTCTTTACCTCCATTAAACATCATTTCGACCTCTGCCGGTTTCGCAAATTCTAAGGTAGCTTTGAGAATCTTCCAAAAATCGGGACCTGTATCTACCGAATTTAAGGTTCTAGAAAAGTCCCGAGTATTATTATAAAGTTCTTCTGTTTTATCTAAAATTACTTCTTTGTCCGCATTTAGCTGTATTAGTGACATTAGCTGATTTAATTTACCACCATGGTCATCATGTAACTTTCGGGATAGTTCCGCTTCGGTTTCTTGAATAGCTTCTAGCTTTTCCGCCTTACCTGTTTGTCTCAATCGTTTTGTGCGTTGTTTAAATGCAAAAAGAGAAAGACCAAAAACGGTTGTGATAAAGAGAAAACCTCCCAGATATAGAATCTTTTGAGTTCGTTCTCGGCTTGCCTCTAATTCCTTTTCAGCATTTTCTTTTTCCAAACGCAAGTTTTCCTCCTGCGTTACTTTGTTATCATATTTATATTTAGCAAATTGGGTCTTCACCTTCAACTCCTTTTGATACAAGCTGTCCTGTAAAAAAACATACCGATCCCTGATATATAAATTTTTAGGCTTAACCTTCATTAAAAACCTAAGCGCATCGGCCTCCGCCCTAGGAATTTTTAACTTTCTAGATAATTGAATGACAGAATCAAAATAACTTATAGCCCTTTTAGGGTTGTTTGCACTGTTAAACTCTCCTAAATGCGTATAACTGGCTATTTGTCCTCGTTTATCTTTGTTTTGTTTTCTGATTTCCAAAGGTTTTTGAAACTCTTGTTCGGTTATCCTTTCTTCTTCTGAAAGCCATTTTGAATATGCCAAGTTATCAAGAACCCGGGCATATTCTATTTGATTTTTGGTAAGATTGGAATCAAGTAGAATTGATTTCAATATTGAAATTCCTCCAATGTAATCCTGATTATCTATGTAAGTTGTCGCAAGATTATTTTTGTAAACTAGTCTATAACTAGCATTGTTTGTTACTTCAATTGCTTTATGATAATAAGCTTCTGCTTCTTTATAGTTAAATAGCTTTCTATGGTCTGTAGCTAGGGTATTATATAGGGCTGCAATTGAAATACTATCCTCATTTTCGTTAATAAATGATAAAGCTTCGGTCAAGGTTTCTTTACTTCCAAAAAAATCATTTTGATCTTTTTGAATAGCACCCATATTTATAAGTGTCTTCCCAGTCCAAATACTATCTTTTATCCAAGTAAAATAATTCTTGGAAAGATTATAGTGCAAAAACGCACTATCCGGTATATGAGCAATTTGCTCATAATAATATCCCATTAAGTAATATTGCTTCGCAGCGTAATAAGGGTTTTTATTTTTTATCGCGTTCTTTATTAGTTTTACATGAAAACTTATTAGACTATCATAATTGCCCAAATCAAAAAAAATCAAATTTCTCTGGTACTCTAATTGTTCATTAATCGGTCGCCATTCAAATTTACTTGATATGTGTATTGCCTTATTAATTGAATTAAGCCGATTCTTTTTGGTAAGATTTAAATCTTGAGACTCTAAAAAAAAATAACTAATACTATCATTCAAATTTTTTGAATCTAATCGTTCCCCTTCTTCTTTATTGCAGGAAAGAAAGGTTACAATTAAAACAATAAGTAAAATATTTCTCAAGAAAATGAATTAAAAAGAGCTGTGCTTAAATTAATAAGCACAGCCCAAGTTAAATAAATAATTCAGATAAATTAATTCACTTCGCAGGTGGAGGTGGTGGAGGTGGTGTATTACCATCATCCCCTTCGGTTGCCTGAATATCATAAAGACTATCCATTTCTGCGACAGAATCATCTGAACAGGAGAATAAAAACATATTAAAAACCAAGGCCATAGCGGCTATCATTACTTTTCTCATACTATTTAATTTTAAAAAATTGGACATAAGAGTGGCCGTTTGGGATGTTCCCAAATTCATTTTCACAAACCCCTTAAGAGTCTGGAACACTCTTTTAATTTTCGGAAAGTGGAAATCAAATGCGGCAGTCTTTAACTACTTTCCTTTTGGCCAAAAACAGGCCGCATTACAGATTTCCGTAAGTATGATTTTCTAGAAGTACTATGTTAGCAATGCATAGTGGAATCATCCTCGAGAACAAAGTTATATGAGGTAAAATGTTATTTTTATAAGTGATTCCAAGAATTCCAAAAGTTCCCAAGAATTCCAGAGAAATTCCGAAAATTCCAACAAAACCATGGAAAGAAAAACCAGTGACAGTTATCAGAAAGAGGTTTTAGAGCAATACAAATTGAATAAAGGAGGTGAGTTAAGTACATATCTTTTGAACCCAACGCCAAGACTCATAAAACAGGCCTGTATTCTGTTACTAAACAAAAGGACTTCCCCAGATGACAGAAATACACTCAATTGCTTTTTTCAATTTAAAGAAGATGAGAACAGGTTAAGGGAAGTTAAAGGCTTTGAAAATGATAGATTTAAACCAATTGTAAATTTTTTAAAAGGAAGAACTAAAAATACGAGTGAAGAAAATATTGAACTCATTAGTTGGCTAATCGATTTTAATCCAAGACCACTTCGCCAATATTTAAAATCTTATAATCCAATTTCTGAGCTAGACCATACAAAACCTGAAAGCTTCGATGAGTTAAAAAACTCAGATATCAGTAAGCCCAATAAGTCGCAGTTTGAAAGAAATCTTATTAAGAGAAAACTAGATAAAACCAAAAATAATGAAGAAAAAAAGAAGAAACGCTCGCGGATATTAACAATTTCTATCATTGTCACATTTGGAATGACAATACTAATTTTAGGTAGGCAAAAATGGAATAGTAATCGTCAAAATAGAATTATAAAAGAAACTGAATGCATGACTTGGTCGGATAGCCTTTATGTTGCTATTTCATGCAATGAATACCCTTTATCAAAGCATGGAACCCAGGTTAAGCCACTAGACCCTATGGAATTAAAAAATATGCGGAAAGTGGAAGTCAATGCATCATATCAGTTTTTTAACGAAGAAGGGAAACCTATGATTTGGTACTATAAGAATAAAGAAGGGGAAATTGAATATTTTACGGCACCAGGACTACATCCTAGGAACGGAGAAACTTTACGAAAAATAACTCCATACATTATTGAAACATATGTACCAAATCATATGGATAGAAAAAACTCATTTGTTCCTTAAAAGTCTTAAATAGAAGTGAAAACGTTAATTTTAAGCTAAAATGTGAGCCGTGCGGTGTACCCAAAAACACACGCTTTGGCAGTTCCTGTATAACGGGCGTTTCGAAGAATAATTCGAGTCCCGTCCATCGACTGCTTAAATAGTATAAAAAACATTAAAACCCCTGTGAATAAATAATTTACGGGCCTTTAAATATTATATATCTTCAAAACTCACCATTTAATATCATAAAAAAGGTGAGTCTCGTTGAGAGTCCGGGAATCCCTATGAAAGACTCACCAACATTGAAGTAATCCATTGTTAAAAAAATATTTGAAAGTTAATTTTAATATTTGGTGCCTAAAGCCTTCCAGGGAAATCATTCAAAACCCTCGCCACTTTTTGGCTTACCGCTCACAAAGTCCCGCATATTTTGTCGATTGAAATGGAAACGCCAGCCATAGTATAACTGCCATCCCAGAATATGGTGATTGTGATAAAACCACTAATAAGCGGCTAAAATTATGTCAACTGCGTAAAAATTTAAGGTGGTTCAGATTACCGTTTTTAATGGCTCTAGGGTTCCATGCTTCAAGTCTTAGAGGATGAATATTAATAAATTACCCATAAAAATATGAGGTTCACGATACGATTTATCGATATTTCATCAAAAAAAAACGGCTTCCATAATAGGATACTATAGAAGTGTATCCCACAAAACTATAGCCTCACCCCTTTCCCAGATCAATGATTACCACAAAAGGTAAGGTTCACCTATAGTATTGTATTTTTTAATGGTCCTTGGTATGACCCCCAACTGAGACCTCAGATATCATTATGGAACAAAAAAGTTTTCAAAGTCCTATACTATTAAAAAAGGCCACCCAAAAAAACAAGGTGGCCCCAACACTAAATCAGACTAATTCAAAATGAAGAATTATCGTTCGGGCATTCCGGACCTCATCTGTTTTAAAACATCATTGGTTGTTCAGAACCTCCATCCATCGGTGTATTATTTCTGCACGACATTAAATACCGTTCCACATCGAATGCAGTCATATAGCCTGTCCCTCCGGGAGTGACCGCCTGGCGGTATATGTTGTCCTGGGCATCGCCACTGGCAAACACCCCGGGCCTATTGGTCTTGGTGGATTTCGGCTGCGTGATGATATAGCCGGTTGCGTCCATGTCCAACTGTCCCATGAAAAAGAATCCGTCGCAAACGGCGCAGGCTGAGACCCCAACTCCCCGTAACCATTGCTCACTGGGAATGTTCAAGTATCTCGACGAGGCGGCAGTGTATCCTGCCGGACCCGAGCCAATGATCAATGTCCTTATTCTTTCGGTTCGCTCTCCCATATCTCTGTTACTTGGTTTAATGTCTTGTGCGCGAGTTCATCATCTTATGCTTTCCCTTCTTCTTTGGGAGGTAATCACTTAAGGGAAAACCAGCCTTTGACCTCCTTGATCAGGAAGGCATCTTCATGCACCAAATGGTCAAATTCGTTGGTGGCGGGGTCATATTTGTAATCCTTTTGCCACTGTCCAACATTTTCAATGGTCTGGTGGATCGCATCGCAGATATAATCCAACTCCTCATTGGACATTACCGGATGCAGGGACAGTCGCACCCAACCGGGTTTATTGGAAAGATCCTTTTTTTCAATTCCCTGAACGATCAAATGGGATGCCGTCCCATCGATGTCAAAAAGGGAGTGCGCATAGGTACTGGCACAGGACCACCCTCCCCTGACCTGCACCCCGAACCTATCATTGAGCAGGCGCACCATCAGGTTATAGTGTATCCCCTCCACCACGAACGACACACATCCAATCCTATCCACTTGGATATCCCCCAGGATCTGCACTTGCTTTATCTTGGATAATCTTTTGAAACAGAGTCCCAATAATTCGGTTTCCCGTTCCTTGATCCTGTCCACTCCCATGGCCTCCTTCAACCGTATGCTCAAGGCCGCACGGATGGCCTGCAAAAATCCCGGTGTGCCCCCGTCCTCCCTGACCTCGATGTCCTGATTGTAACCAAAGTGCCCATCGGGATCTGTCCAAAGTACATTTCCCCCTCCGGGGACATCAGGTACACTGGAAGCATACATTGATCTGTGGAACACCAGGACGCCACAGCTCCCGGGGCCGCCCAGAAATTTATGTGGGGAGAACACAACGGCGTCCAAGCGCTCGACAAAATCCTCTGGGTGCATATTGATTTCCACGTACGGTGCGGATGCGGCAAAGTCCGCTATACAAAAACCACCATGCCGGTGCATGACCTTGGCCATTTGGTGGATTGGCGTTATGATGCCGGTAACGTTCGAACATGCCGTAAAAGCCCCGATCTTAATGGCCCTATCTTTATACCGCTGTAGAAGCTCTTCCAAATTCTCCAGACTGAAAAGCTTGTCCTTGCCGGCGGGCACAATGACCACGTCCGCTATCGTTTCCATCCAAGAGACCTGGTTGGAGTGGTGCTCCATGTGGGAGATGAACACCACCGGCCTGTTCCGCTCAGGGATATCTAACTTCTCCCTCACCACCTCCGGATACCGCAATCCCATGATTCGCTGCAGGCGCACCAGGGCACCCGTCATACCGGTCCCAGTAGTCACCAGGGCATCCTCTTCCGAAGCATTGACATGGCTCTTGATAATACCGCGTGCATGCCTATAGGCATAGGTCGAGACCTTTCCTGTTTGGCTCGAAAAGGAATGGGTGTTGGCCACCATCGGTCCCACCTTATATATCATCGCGTCCTCGACCCAGCGGTGTAGCCTACCGCTCGCGATCCAGTCCGCATACACGATCGGGAATGTCCCATAGGTCGTATGGAAGGACGAATTGCCTCCAACAATACTCTTTCTGTATGGTACAAAATAGGCCTCCAAGCTAGATGGATTATTTTCAGGACTGCTTTCCTGTTCTTGGGCTTTGCGAATCATTTTCTTGATTTGAGTGAGTTACAAGTATGTCCTCTTTCCACCACATTAAGGTCATGTGCAATCATCCTGTTTATAGTTTTAGCTCGTTGAACACTTCGATCAATTCGTTGTCCGATGGTCTTGGAGCATTTGAAGAAATGATATTCCCCTCTGGACCGATCAATAAAAATCTTGGGATGGAATTGATTCTATAGTCCTGTATGAACTTGGATCCAGCATCTTCATCTGTCAACAATTGGATACCACCGAGGTCTTTTTCTTTGATCATGGCCTTCCATTTGTCCTTGTCCTCCTGCTTGTCTATGGAAATACTGACAAAATGAATGTCCCTATCCCTATAGTCCTCCTCGACCCTCTTTAAAAAAGGGACTTCTTGTATACAGGGAACGCACCAAGTGGCCCAGACATCCACATAAACATATTTACCTTTTAAATCCTCCAAAGAGGTCTTACCTCCCGCATAATTTTCATATCCCTCAAAAACCGGTGATGGGTTTCCCCTGACAAGCACGGTCTCCATATATTTCTTATCATCATATTCACCGCTTACATAGTTTTTAATCTGTTCCAATTGCTTGGTTTCGTCTTCGATAAATGTAGAGTCAAGATTTTTTAAGGACTGGAAAGATTGGTTCAAGGAATCAAAAACCGCATCCACATAGCTGCCAAATGCTTCCTTATCCAAATCGAAAATGTCGACATTGTTCAGTACTTTTTCTTGCATCAGTGCTTTTTTAGCCAAATAATTGTTGGCATTTTCACCAATCCCGGTGTAGGCGATACTTTCGTCAAATGCCTTCGTATCCAAGGTGATATTTAGATCAAAACCGTTCTCCAGATACAAACTTGTATATTCCTTACCATCAAATAGCACATAGTACCCCTTTTCAACTTTTAGCGTATCTGAAAAGGTACCATCTGAATTGACTTCCAATCTTTTTTGGTAGGTTTCCGAACTAATGGTCAGGGAATCCGAGTTCTTGTCAATAATGGTTCCCGACAGGGCAACATAATCCTTGGGTATCTTTTTACAAGCCATGACCACCATTGCCACCATTGCCACCAATGCAAATACATAAAATGAGTTTCTCATTGCTATTGTTTAAAATTTTTAATCCCGTTCCTTAACCAATTTTCGTACACTTCCACATCGGGTGTATAGGCAATCGGATCTATCAGGTTATTTTCATCATGGTCCATCAACACATACAAGGGCTGGGTATTTGCCTTATACCTAATGGTCTGCAGCTCACTCCATTTTTGCCCGATGTACTTGAGCTGTTTTCCCGGTTTTAGCTTGGACTCGACCACCTCTCCTTCCGGTAGTGGGCGTTTGTCGTCAACGTATAATGAGACCAGCACCACCTCATTCCTGAGGATGTCCAATATCTCCGGTCTTGGCCAGACGTTCTGTTCCATCTTCCTACAATTGACACAGGCCCAGCCTGTGAAATCGATCATCACTGGCTTGCCCACTTCCTTGGCATAGGCCAATCCCTTGTCGTAGTCGTTAAAGGCCAAGATGTCATGGGGCGCCAGTAAATGTGCGCCGTCCGGAAGCCCCCCATGCCCTTCCAATACCGTGGACTGCCCCCCTGTCTTGGAGTTCCCTACCCCATAGGGTGATTCGCTGTACTCCAAGGGTGGGGGGAAGGCACTGATAAGGTTCAGGGGCGCGCCCCATAGCCCGGGCACCATATATATGGTGAACGACAGTACCAATAGCCCGAGGCCGAGCCTCCCCACGGAGATATGCTCCAAGGGGGAGTCGTGAGGCAACCGCAGCTTGCCGAACAGGTAAAAGGCCAAGACCCCGAAAATAGCGATCCATATGGCGATGAACACTTCGCGCTCCAGCAGGTGTGCCTGTAGCACCAGATCGGCCTGGGAAAGGAACTTGAAGGCCAGGGCCAGTTCCAGAAAGCCAAGCACCACTTTTACCGTGTTGAGCCATCCCCCCGATCTGGGCAGGGAGTTCAGCCACCCTGGGAAGGCGGCGAACAGCGCAAAGGGAAGTGCTATCGCCAAGGAAAATCCAAACATGCCGATGATCGGTGCCGAGCCGCCCTTCGATGCCGCTTCTACTAGTAGTGTACCGACTATAGGACCCGTGCACGAGAACGACACTATCGCCAGGGCCAGGGCCATGAAGAAGATGCCGATCAGGCCACCGCGGTTCGCCCGTGAGTCCACCTTGTTCGCCCAGGAATTGGGCAGCATGATTTCAAAGGCCCCTAGGAAGGAGACCGCAAATATCACCAATAGCAGAAAGAACACAAGGTTGAACCATACATTGGTCGCCAAGGCATTGAGCGCATCGGCACCAAAGACCGCCGTCACAGCAGTGCCCAAAAGCACATAGATCACGATGATCGAAACACCGTACAAGACGGCATTCCTGATGCCAACAGCCCTATTCTTGCTCTGTTTGGTAAAAAAGCTCACTGTCATGGGGATCATCGGAAAGACACAGGGCGTCAACAAGGCCGCAAAACCCGATAAAAAAGCTAAGAAAAATATGGACCAGAGGCCTTTGCCAGATGTGGCACCGGAATCATGGTCTGCCTTGGTTGTCGGTTGGACTTCCGCAGCGGAGGATTCTGTTTGTGCCATACCAGTGCGGGTTCCCGACAATTTGTAGACCAGTTCCTCTTCCGTTGGGGGCAGGCAACGAATGTCGTCACAGACCATGAACTCCACAAAACCGGTAATGGTAACCGGTTCCTTGACCAGCTCTATTTTTTGCTTGAACACCGCTGTTTTCTCAAAATATGTGATCTCCATCTTGAACACCGGGTCTTCCACGGTAGTCCCCCCATCCTCCATGGTATTGCCGACGATTGTAAAGTTCCCGCTACTGTCATCATATATGAAAGTGGTGGCCAGGGGTCCATCTTTTGGGACGCTTTGTGAGTACAGGTGCCAACCATCATCAATAGTTGCTTTGGTTATCAAAATGTACTCTGTGTCCGAAATTTTCTCCGTAGAGGTGGTCCACTTGACGGGATTGAATATTTGGGCTTTTGCTGTCCCTGTTTGGAACAACAGTGCCAATACTACTAGTAACAGGAAGTTTCCAGATTTTTTCATGAAATGTTTAATTTACTTTGAACACCAGATCCTCAGTGGTCGGGGGCAGACATTTGCTATTGTCACAGACCATGAAGGTCACTGTTCCATTGATCTGGAAAGGCTCTGTATTTCTGACCTTGATACGTTGTCTAAAAGTGGCCTTGTCCGCAAAGTATTTAATTCTCATTTTAAAAATGGGATCGTTCACCGTGTGTCCCTCTTCCTCAGCGGTATTCCCCTTTTTGAGGTACGAACTGTTCCCCTCAAAAGAAAAACTTGTAGGTGAAGGACCTCCCTTGGGCACGGATTGGGAATACAGATGCCATCCCTTGTCAATGGTGGCCGTGGCGATCAGCTCGACCTCGGTATCGGATATCCTTTCAACGGCCGTATCCCATTCGACTGGCTCAAAAATTTGTGCTTGTAAAATACCGGCTGCCATAACAGCTAAAAAAAATATTGTAACTTTCATTTTCATCTGCTTAATTTTATGTTTTACTCTAAGTTTTAAAATCAGGGCTACACAGGAGGCAGCCCTGATGGTTCCCTTCTTTATGTTCTAGCTAATTCAAATAAAAAAGGTTAAATACGTTCCAGGCCATATAAAAGCCATTGATTTATACTTTCATTTTCTTACCTACGGATTTGCGTGTTTCACTTTGCCATGTTCATGAGATCGCTGCACGAGACAAGGAACATTGATCTACTTCTCCGAGTAACCTCCATTGAAGCAAAGGGTCATAGTTTTGGCTTGAACACCACTTGAAAGGATTTGCCACCATCCAATACCTGCCTTGCTATATCCTGAATATCCTTTTTGGACATTTGTTGAACAATATTTTCAAAATTGTTGGGGTCGTTCAAATCTTCTCCATACCGGAAAAAAGAAGTCAACAGGCGCATATCATATGCATTTTGGTTCTTGGCCTGTTCCCGTTCCTTCAAAAAGTTGTTCCTTGTCTTTTCCAGATCTTTGTCCAGGATTTCACCCTTTGCCATTTTTTTAATCTCACCATTGACGACCGCGACCAGTCTATCCACCAAATCGGGATTACAATCAAAATCGACCCCAACATAAGCATAGGATTTGGGCTCTCTTTCAAAAAAGGCATAAGCACTTGGGCTATAGGCTCCACCCAAATTCTCCCTGACTTCCTCACTGATACGCAATTGCAAAATATCACCGAGTGCAGTGGTGTACAATTCGCTTTTTATAGCATATGGCATCTCTAATTTATAAGCAATATTCACCCTAGATTTAGGGTCTTCCATACGTAAATGGATTTCTTTCCTGATGGCATCAGAAACCCAATCCGTCCCTTCACCTTTAAAGGATTCCTTGCCTTTCTTCGTTGGAATGCCCGCGATGTAACGCTCCAATAGTGGCTCCAATCGCTCTTTCTTTATATCACCTACGATGAAAAATTCAAAGTCGGACACATCAGCAAAGCGTTCTTGATAGATTTCCTTCATCTTATCAAAAGATATTTTTTCTATGAAATCTTGGGCATAAATGGGCTTTTGGGGATTATTGTCACCATAGAGGGTGGCGGTCAGACTGTCCCTCATCTTTTCATTGATCAGTGTGCTCCTTCTTTTGATATAGTTGTCCAAATTATTTTTAAGGACTTGGAACCCATCCCTGTCGAAACGCGGTTTGACAAAATGTAGATGAACCAACTGCAACATGGTTTCGACATCCTTGGAATTGGAACTTCCAAAAATACTTTCAGTGATTTCGGATAGGTCAATGCCCGCTTGTGCTGATTTTCCTGCCATGAGCTTTTGTAAATCACTGGCGGTATATTCACCTAGACCTGACAATTGAACCAAATCCCCCAGAAAACTCGAGGACGGTAGGTCCTCATCTTCCAAAAGTGAGGTGCCGCCATAGCTTAAGGCCTTTAAGGCCACCTTATCGGTTTCCTTGTCGGAATATTTATAATGCACCGTGGTCCCATTGCTCAAAACATAGGTCGTTGCCCCGTTTGTCTCTTCCAAGGTGGTGCTACTGATGGTTCCAGGGGAGATTGTCACGCCTGAGACCAGTGTTTTGCCCTCCAATGTTTCAGTGTAAGCAGTTAAGGATTTGTCAGCCTCCACATCCCTTATGATTTCCAATGCGGTTTCCTCCGTAAGGTTGTCTTGGCCTTCGACCCCTGCAACGGTCAGGTATCGGTTTTCTGTGGTATAGAGTCTTTTTATGGCTTCATGGAAATCCTTGGGCCCAAGTTCAGAAAATATTTGGCTGGCAATTTCATACTCCTTTTCAACATCGGTCATGGTCTCGTTGGCCAAATAGTCATTTCGGATGTGCATGACGATCCACTCATGGACGACATCATTTCGCTGTGCTATTTTATTTTGATAGTCATTTTTTGAACTGATAATGGCCCTTTGCACCTCAGATTCAGTGAAGCCAAACCTTACGGCCCGTTGCAGTTCGGTCAAAATCTCTTTAAAGGCCGCTTTTTGTTGATTCTCCTTGGGAGCAATGTAAAGGCTTAAGGCGTTGGAGGTTCTTGTGAACTCACCATAAGTGGCTTGACCATACAAAAATGAGGCATTGGGACTTTCGGCCCTTTCCTCGATCCTTGAGGTCAGCATTTCCATGGTCAGGGATTCCAATAAATACCTTTTCAAACTGGCCACTGTTTGGTCTTCCAGTGAACGGGCATGACGAATACCAAACTCTATGGAGGCCGTGGCCACCTCTGGATCGGTTGCTAGCTCAAAACCCATTTCCTTGTTCCTGGGGATATCGATCAAATAACGAGTGGCGGGGTCATCCACAGCCGGGATTCCAGAGAATTTTTCTTTGATCTTTTGCTCAATCTGATCCACATCAACGTCTCCAACAATAGCAATTGCTTGTAAGTCAGAGCGGTACCAATCATGATAAAATTGACGTAGTGCCCCGTATTCAAAGTTTTCCACCACGGACATCAAACCTATGGGCAATCGTTCCACATACTTAGAATTGTTGTAACTGGCATGCATTGTCTTTTCAAATATGCGGCTGCTTCCAGATTGGCGTGTACGCCACTCCTCCTTAATGACACCCCGTTCTGCATCGATCTCTTCCTCGGTCAACAATAAATAGTTGGACCAATCCTTCAAAATGGTCAAACAGGTATCGATCAAACCCTCCTTTGTCGGGATATAATTGATATTGTAAACAGTCTCATCAAAATCTGTGTAGGCATTGATATCTTTTCCAAAAACTGCACCGTTTTTCTGTAAGGTGTTGAGGATACCTTTCCCGGGAAAATTTTCGGTCCCGTTAAAGGCCATATGTTCCAAAAAGTGTGCAAGCCCACGTTGGTTCTCATTTTCCAAAATGGAGCCAACATTCTGAATGATATAGTAGCTCGCCGCATCCTTTACCACATCTGTGCTCTTAATGTAATAGGTCATCCCGTTTGGTAGAACGCCCTTAACAATTGATTTATCCACTGGCAAGGGCAGGCTGTAGTCTATGGATTGTGCCATACCTTTGCTTGTCAAAATGAAAAGGCAGGCCATTACTGTGTTGCATATAGTTTTCATAGTAATTTCATTCATTTGGATTGGACCCATAAGTAATCTGAGCCAATTTTTTGTTAATCTCATTTATACTGTTTCAGTATACTTACTCAATTCTTTTCAAGGGTTTTTGGAAAGAATGAACAATCGTTTTTCACTAGAAATATATTTGGTACGAGATCCCTCTTTCTCTTGCCATAGCCTTTTCTATATGCCGCAATTCTAACCTCAAGGAATCTTTCGGTAGTGGTTTTGGTCTCATCCTTTAAAGGGATTTTTGCCCAAGAGCACCTCAAACTCCTTGGACGCCGGAAGCAGGCACATTTGCTTGGTACAGGCCATAAACTTGATGGTAGTCGTCAAAGTTGTTTCCTTATCTGTCCTCAATTTTACCATCTGGCTAAAAGTTACCCCTTTTGAATAGTAAGGAAGACTCTTATTTCCCTGTTGTCCCACACCTCTCTCTTCCATGGGCCCAATGAGTATCACATCGGGATTCTCTTCAATCAAAAACTGCGTGGGCATGCCTAATCCCGTAGTAGCTCCTTTGATGGGATAGATGTGGTACGGTTCATTTATCTCTGCCATAAATTTCACCCTATAGGTCAATGTATCAATACGCTCAACATTGGATTCCCAACTCACAGGATAATCCTGTGAAAATCCGTAATTTATCACGCTACTTAAAAAGACTAAAAAAATAATATGTTTCATAAGTTCACTTTTAAAAATTGCTTTGATTTAAATCCGCACTGGAACAAAGACTTGTGGAAAATATGCGCTCATTTTACAGGATTTTAAAGTCCGATCATTGACTCTTTTTGGCTGCTTCAACCATTTGGGCAACTTCTTCCGCGGCAATTTCATCCGTGGTATCAAAACCTTCCAATTTATAGCGAATCCGACCGTTTCCATCTATGATGAATTTTGCCGGGATTCCTACGGCCTTAAATGCCGTTACCGCTGGGGGGCGGTTCGTGGCAGGATCTATCGTATCCATGTACAGATCAAAATCATAGCCACGTTTACTGAGAAACTCCTTGGCATTGGCCAAAGGGTCCTCAACATTTTCCCAGGTATGGATAAAAAGGAACTCGACATTGGGATCGTCAAGATATCGGTCAGCCGCCATTTGCATTGCCGGGAAAGAGGCCACACAGGGACCGCACCATGTGGCCCAAAAATCCAATACAATGGTTTTTCCCTTAAAGTCTTCCAAGGTCACCTTTTCACCTCTAACATTCGTAACGTAGAACTCTGGTGCAGGTTCATTGACCTCTATTTCCTTGATTTGTAATCTTATTTTATCGATGAACCCCTGTTTTAAAGAGGCAATGTAGGCCTCAACATCCTTATCTGGGTACAACTTGGAATATCCAATTCTTACTTGATCCACATACCTCTTTTCAACCTTACCATCCTTTACCATCTCTGCCAATATGGGCAATGCCTCCCTATATTCTCTCTTCAAGCTAGAGGAAAGAAAGGCATACATTTCAATCAATTCCCTATCCTCAACATCGTTCCCATCCTCATTTTTCAAGCTATTGTAGGCCTCTTTAATATATGGATACGCTTCCTTTGGTTTTCCCGATTTGAAAAGTAACTTTCCGTACTTATTGATATAGGTGTCGTACACCACTTTAGGGTCCACCTTTAAGATTTCACTCAAGCCGCTTTGTCCTTTCAGTTTTTTTGCCCTCTTTAAATTATTGCGGGCAATGGCCAAAGCTTGGGGCTGATCCAGTGGAGCCAGGAGGTCAATGCTCATGGTCAAGGCTGCCACTCTATATGAAGGATCTTCCATGGAATCTATGTATTCCAAAACTTTAGATACATCTGGCACCTCTGCATACGCTAAGGCCACTAAGTTCTTTTCAAAATCCATATTCACATCAGGATACTCCTTGCGCATTGATTGGAAATGATTTTCTATCTCTTGTGCATCTTCTTTTACCTCTTGAAAGGATAATAGTCTTGCCATCCTTGCCTCGGTACTTAAAGGATATTTCTTATTGAGGATTCTTGTGATGTCACTTTTCCTTACGGAATCCCGGTTATAAAACTGGACCAACACCAGTAAGTCCTCAGCCGATCCCTTTTGTAACCTATTTATTTTTTCCAGTAGGACGACTTCATCTTTTTCATTTTGTAGTGAGGCCAACTCTGATTCCCCATTTCCACTTTCCTGTGCACTAAAGAGAAACGTATTGAGCAATAAAAGGGTGAAAACAATTTTTTTCATTCTATATCTATTTAATAATATAACTGGGAGTTTACTATGATCCATCCCTTACAACTATGAAGCACGCTTCTTTACAATTTCCACCATGGCCTTCAACTTGTAGTACTCCCTATCCGTAGACCCAGCATAGGCTACCGAATAAAACCTGATGTTGCCCATAGGGTCAAAAATAATTTTGGTCGGTGTGGCCCTCACCTCATACGCCGCATTGGGCTCATCATGAAGTACATCAAGGTCAATCCCCTTCCTGGCTATAAAACTTTGTACCGTTTTCTGCGTTTCAAATAGGTTGATTACAAAAAGTTGGAAAGGCTCATTTTCATATTCGTCCACTACTCGCTTGAATCCAGCGAAAGCTGCCACGCAGGGCGTACACCCCGTAGTCCAGAAATCAATGGCCAAAATTTTTCCGTGATAATCCGCCAAGTCTACCATATTACCGTTAATGTCCGGTATCGAGACCTTTCCGGCCGTTCTATTACCTGCAAAAGCCTGAATGGTATCACCAAGAAGATTTACGGTTGTTCCCGTAACAGGCGTGCTTGTATCCTCTATAAAAGAGCCCTCTATTTCTTCATAATATTTTTGGTACGCTTTCTTTCTTAAAGAAGCGATCAGGTCATTCGCTCCTTTATCACTTCCATGTACTCTTTTGTAAATCTCTTTCAGTGTTTCGATCAATTTTGGTTTTGAATCTGCATTCTTTACGGCGTTGACCAAAGTGTCCAATGCCCGTTTGTGTTCCCCTGCAGCAGAAAGAACAATGGCATAACGATCATAGTAGCTTGACCTAGAATCTTTAAAATATCTTGAATCCCTATCCCCTTCAATGGCAGATGATCTCTCCATGGTGGTCAACGCTTCCTTTACATTGCCCATTTTGGCATTTGCCATGGCATTTAGTTCCAGTAACACCTGGAACCTTCCCAGGGTCAATTCGTCCATATCCTCCTCTTTCCCCAGCTTAGCCATCATTCCACTGGAAACCTCCTTTATAACGGGTAGGTTTTCGTCATTTTTTTCCAAATGCTCCAATGCATATATCAAATCGACCAAGGCAACAAAGGAAAACTCTGGACCGGTTTGGGTATAGTGTCTGTATTTCCCAATATTGCCTTTGGCCAGCCAACCTATTGCCAAATTGGTGAGGTACTCATCTTTCTGCTCCATATTTAGGTCTTTTGCCGAAGCTGCCCCGTTTATCTCATTAAAGTACTTCTCCCTGTCTTCCACGTCCACAATGAGACTAAAATCCTCAAAATTGAACTCCTCCATCGGTTCCTGTTGTGCCCATATGGAACAGGACACCAAAAGGAAAAACATAATTTTCTTCATAACCATTATTCTTGATTCTATTATTTTATCAGTTGCTGTAACTTGTCGTGCAGTGCCTTACCCCTTAGTCCCCTACCTACAATTTTTCCTTCTGGATTTATTAGAAAGTTATCTGGAATGGCATTGACGCCATAAGCCTTGGCCGCCCTATTATCCGACCCCTTTAAATCGCTGATATGTGTCCAGGGTAGCCCATCTTCTTTGATGGCCTTTAGCCAAGCTTCCCTATCGGTATCAATGGAAACTGCCAAAATAGTGAAGTCATCATCTCTGAATTTTTCGTAGGCTGCCAGCACATTGGGGTTTTCCGCCCTGCATGGTGCACACCAACTCGCCCAAAAATCCAAGAGCACATACTTACCCTTATAGGAATCTAAGGATACAGGATCACCATTTGGATCGTCCATGGTAAAACCCTGTGCTACTATTTCACCCGTTTCGTATGCTTTGGCTTTATCCAGTTCCGGTTTCCATGAAAGCACTTTGGATGAGCTCTTCATCCTTTCACTTAAATCATCATACATTGGGCCAACCAAGTCATACTGGATTGGACCTTGTGTGACTATATCCATCAAGTCAACTGCAGCATAGCGGTCAGGGTATTTATGGACAAACCTACCGACGAGATGCTGTATGCCCTCCAATGTGGATTCTCCATTGAGGGAATCGGCCATCGCCTGGCTCATAACCTGCCATTCAAGCCAGCTTTTCTGTTCCTCTCCACCACCAGCGTAGGTTGCCATACCTGATGAGTCAAAAGTGATATCGAGACGTCCCTCCAAATAGAAAAGGGCTACGTTTTTCATGCTCGGACCATCATCTACAATTTCAACGGTGTCACTTAATTTGTCTTGCCCCTTGATTATATTGAGCTCAGCCAATTGCGGCCGGCCAATGGCCCCCTTGAATTCGAATTTACCGTTCACGATGGCTGTAGTATCGGACCTATAAGCCCCACCACTATCATCAGGGGGATAGGACATTATTGCCCTATCCACACCAAGACTTTTTGGGACTTCTCCCTTTATCGAATACTCTCCCTCCTTTAAGCCCTTGTCTGAACAGCCCAAAATTAGACTCGACAAGAAAATCAATCCAAAATGTTTTTTCATAATAGTTATGGGTTTTCGGTTAAATTGGGGTTTTGGGACGTTACCGCACCTCCAAACCTCAACACCAATCTTTCCTCAGTCAGCGTATAGGATTCCAATAGTTCGCCATCCCCATTATAGGTCTCATGCCCATAACCGATCAAATCATTATAATCGGTATCGACTGACAACCTTCTCATATCAAACCATCTATATCCGGTCATGGCAAATTCCCGCAGCCTTTCCTCAAAAATGAATTTTACAAGTTCATATTGGTCGGCGGATATGGAAGTTGGAATTGAAGAATCTTCCTCCGGCATCCTATTCGACCTGAAATCTTGGAGCGCTATGGATGCTTCGCCCAATTGTCCCAATCGGGCCTTAGCCTCAATGATGAGCAATTGTATATCAGGAAGATACACCCCTGCTTGTTGGAAGGACGGTCCCTGTTTTCTCAACATACCATTCGGGTAAAATGGTTCAAAGCCAAAAAACTCCGCATTCGAGTAAAAATTCAAGCGTAGATCCGAACTGCCGAACAGATCCGCTGTTTCAGCACTGATAACAAACTCATTGAGGAAGAAAGACCATGAGTTGACAAAACCCCGATCATAAATCACTTCTTTGTTGGCTGTCCTTAGGATAGCTGCAGGGCCAAAAAAGGGAGATGCCGGCGTGAACACCCCTCCATCGAGAAACTCGATATTATAATCATAGACGCCCACTTCTATTTCAGTGTTTTGAGAGTGGTACAGGCACAATTCCAAATGCTCCAAAGCTTGTTCAAACTTTTGTTGGAACATGAGTACCTTTCCCAATAACCCTTCAGCCGCCGCCCGTGAGACCCGTGCCCTTTTGGTTACCTGTTGGGGGAGGTTTGGCAAGGCCATCTCGATATCCTTAATAATGAAATTATAAACTTCTTCAACAGTATTCCTCGTAAAATCAGTTGAGCTGATATCAGAATATTCGATAATCGGAAAGCCCAAATCCGAACTTGCGGTCATGGGATTATAGGGCTTTCCATAATAGTTTATAAGGATAAAATAATTCATTGCCCTTCCAACACGAGCCTCCGCTTGGAGTTCTTTACGCCTCTCCTCGGTCCCCCCTTCACTGTCCAATACTTCGTTGATAATCTTGTTGTAAGCATACAATGATGCCATCAAAGGTTGGAGTTCTTGGGAATTCTGATCGGAATTGTAAATATCGTCCTCCCATCTGAAAAGCCTTCGTGTCCGTTGTTCGGTCGTTGAGAAAAACGGTTCGATAGCCACCACCTCATCACCCATGGGGACCGTAATATTGGACAATTCCCGTAATGCCGGGTCTTCCAATAGCATATCATAATCATCCATGGATTGGGCGATTAAACTTCCCTTTGGTGTGACTTCCAAAAATTCATCACTGCACGAAATGAAAGCCGACATCATAACAGCAAGTCCGAATATCCTCAAAAAATATATGTTGTAATTCATGTGTCTCTTTTTTATAGGTGATTAAATGGAAAGATGAACTCCAAGGGCAATGCTTCCTTGGTTGGTTCTTAGGGCCCTGCTTCCAAAGCCAAAGGAACTGAACTGAAATTCAGGATCGATTTTATAGCTATTGGCCGACCACAACAAAATATTGGAAACTGACAATCTAAAGGTCAAATCCTGAATTTTCATCTTGTTCAGGGCGTCCTTGGGAAGCCCATAGGACAATGTTATATCCCTTAGTTTGACATAGGAGGCGTCCAAAACATTTTGCTTGCCCTTTAAATAATAGTTGACGTCACGGATCTCTCCAGATAACGCACCTGTAGTATCGAAGGAAGGGATATCGGTGACCAACTCATCCCCGGGACTTTTCCATCTTTGGGCAAAATCCTTATATGGCACACTTTCCAGAAGACCTGAGAAATCTGTACTCACATCTTTTCTCATAACATGTCCCAGGTTATATATGGCATTGACACTTAGATTAAAGCCTTTGTATCGAAATGAATTGGAAAAACCGCCACTCCAGACAGGTTGTGCCGTGCCCATAAACAAAATATCCTCCGCAGATGTAATATTGGGTTCTTTGGTTATCGTACCGTCATTGAGTCGGACCAAAGGATCACCCTCAGCATCCAAACCTTGATAGTCATAGGCAAAGACTGCAAATGCCGGATAATCCTTTAAATACGCCAAATCGACTTTTTGATCTCCTGTGCTCACTTCGCCCGGCAATTCAAGCTCGGTAATTTTATTTTTATTATAAGCCATAGTAAACAAAGTGGTCCAACCAAAGTTTTCGGATTGAACGTTCTCCGTATTCAAGGTGAGTTCAATTCCCTTGTTTTCCATGGCCCCAAAGTTTCCGATTGCCGAAGAAAACCCAGAAAAAATATTGAGGGGCAACTGCCCCAAAAGATTGTCCGTTTTCTTACTATAGACATCAATGGAAGCGAATATTCTATCGAACAGCCCGATATCAAGTCCAAGATTCAGGTTTGCTGTACTTTCCCATGTCAATTTCGGATTTCCCGGGGTTTGGATGGTCAACGGAACAATGTTGCCCAAAAAATCATAGTCCAATTGTGGCCTCAAAATATCATAGGAGGATGAAGTCCCAGGTGTGGGAGCGTTTCCAGTAATCCCATAAGTAGCCCTAAGGTCAAGTAAGTCCAGCCAGTTCACATTTTGAAAAAATGCTTCCTTGCCTGCGCTCCATTTACCCCCAACACTCCAACTCGGTTTGTTCTGGGCCGATTTGTCCAAGCCGAACAAATTACTTTTGTCCCTTCTCCAACTACCATTGACAGTATATTTTCTATGCAGTGTATACCCTAGATTGGAATAATAGGATGTAAAACGGCTTAGCACCTCCGATTGGACATAATTATCATCGGTCAAAAAACTTTGGGAACCTGAATTGGGCATCACCGGATTGTCAACCCCTAGATTTTCAAGCATGGCATAATCGACGGACAAATAGGTTTGCAGCAACGGATTGAATCCACGTACAGTCGTACTTGAAATCTCAGTTAGATATTCTTGGGCCTCCTGTCCCAACAGCACACTCAATTGGTGTGTGCCTTCCCCCCAATTCTTATCGAAGGACAATTGGTTCCTAATCGTATAATTTTTATTGGAAACATTGCTTTCTGTAAATCTTCCCCCTGAATCGGGCAAAAAATATACCGGTGTCACATCGAGTGTATCGGCAACGGCAAATTGTGCCAGCTCACTTCTCACAATATAACTGTCCGGACTGGTATAGTTTGTCGTCTTATTCGAGCCCTGATTATAACTGTAAGTCCCGGCAAAACTCACATTTTTTAAGATATCTATATCCACACCACCGATGAAACGTCCATTGAAAACGTCCGTTTTATTGTCCGAATAGTTCCTTTCATCCAGAGGATTATAGTTCAAATCTACCCTTGACCTCGCCTCAAAATCTGCACGGACCTCTTCCGAAAGCATCCCCATAAATGGAATGGACATGTGTTCCCCAACACTATTCCTGAACAATTGATATGGGAAAAAACCATGATCAATGTCCAAATTATTTTTGGTCAAGGCCTTGGTTTTCGTAAAATCCGTGATCAAATAGGCTTTTATACTTTCATTGAATTTAAAATCCTGTCTTACGTTCAATTTATATAGTCTATCGGTATCCCCGGGTCTCGTGCTTTTGGTATCCGTATAGGCCAACGAAGCATAGACAGCATGTTTTGCTCCACCAGCGGAAAGTGTCAAGGTGTGATTGGTCTGCATTGCCTCCCTGTACCATAATTTTCTTATTTGCCCCCTATTGCTGATATTGCCCAAACTGTCCAGTTTGGCATTGGCAGCATTACTTGATAAAACTCCACGGTACCCATCATACAAAAACTGTAGATGTGGTGGGATACCAGAACCTTCAAATACATAGGCACTCAATTGATCATAAGGGTAAGATTCCGGATCAAAAACCTCCCTAGCCGCCTTGATGAAGTCAGGGCTGTCCATATAGGGTTGATAACCTAAATCCGGACGACCTTGAATATTGGTAAATACGTCATAATTAATGCTCAACTTACTATTGTTTTCCCCTTTTTTCGTGGTTACCACGATTACACCATTGGCGGCCCGTGCTCCCCAAATGGAAGAGGCTGTCGCATCTTTCAAAACTGTAATGTCGTCAACATCTTGAGGGTTGATATAGGAGATGTTATTGGTTGGAATACCATCGACCACGAACAGTGGGCTCCTGTTTGTGCCGGCTCCGGCAGCTGAACCACTATTGGAGACATTACTGGAGTTAAATGTACCTATACTTGTCAAGCCCCGTATCAAATAGGGGTTTGAAGCCGCTCCAGGAGAATTGTTAACTGTCAAGCCAGCCACCAACCCGTCAATTCTTTGAAGAATGTTCATTGAATAGGTACGATCCTTTGCAATGTCCAATTTTGGCTTGGAAAATGAGCCTGCACTCCGTTCTTTCGATAATCTTTGGTACCCTGTGGAAACCAATTCCACGGCTTCTAGCTCTGTCACCTGCTCTTCCATCATTACATTTATGGTCAACTGTTTCCCAACAAGGATTTCTGTTTCCTTAAAACCCAAAGACCTAAAGACCAGTACATTATTTTGGGATGCGACCATGATTTCATATTTTCCGTCAAAATCAGTGACCGTACCTTTAGATGTCCCCTTTATAAAAACGGTAGCGCCCGATATGGGTACCCCGTTCCAATCGGTTACCTTTCCCGTAATCTTCATTTGAATACTTGCATCTTTCTCAATGATTATTGTATTTCCCTGGGTCAGAATAACATTGAACATTGAATCGGGAATGCTCCGGGCGATGAGCCTATCGACTCCAATGGTGCCTTTTTCGAGCTTTACTTTGGGAAGGCCGGCAAATAAGTTTTCCGGGTAGAGGAAATTATATTTTGTTTGATCCATGATAATCTGAAATACCTCGTCAACGGTAATCTCCTTGGGCGAATCAATAATCACCTTTTCTTGCGAATAGCTGAACTCCACATTGAAACCAAAGGCCATTGTACAAAATAAAAGGATGAATGTTCTCATAGCCAATAAAAGTATTCGCTTCTTTGTTCTAAAAACTTTCAACGGACAACGAACATTGGAAAATTTAAATTTCATAATTTTGGTTTGAATTGGTTATACTTAGTTTAACTGATCTTAATAGAGGGACGGAGTTTGAACCTGCGAAAATTTGGACTTCGTTCCCTTTTATTTTAGGCCACCTTACCTTTTACATTTCTTCTTTTTTGATCTATCCGAAAAAATGCTACAGGTCTGGTCATCTAATTGTTATGGTCTGCTCATGGATTTCATAGTTTTTGATGATCTTATAATTTTTGATAGTGTTTAGGATTTCCGTGATTTCTTGATTTTTTCGTATCACCCCTACAAACTTTACATCCTCCAATTCCTTATTCTCGAATACGACATCCATGTCGTACCAGCGTGAAAGCACTTTCATGATTTCCTTGAGCGTCTTTTGTTTGATGATGAACTCACCGTTCACCCATGAAATTTCTTCCCTTACACTTATGGGCCCAATTGAAATGATATTGGTGCCGCCGTGCAACACCGCCTGTTGACTTGGCAGCAACTGATATTTTTCCGTTGGTGTACTGATTTGGACTTCTCCCTCAACCAAGGTCGTGTATACATTCTTTTCCCCTTTATAGGCTTTGACATTGAATTCCGTGCCCAAAACCTGAATTTGTTGCCTATCGTGAAGAACTTTAAAATCCAAACCGTTATGTTCGGTATTGGGGGAAACATCGAAATAGGCCTCACCATAAACGAGTTCCACTTGTCGGCTTTGACCTTTGGGGAAAGCCACAGGATATTTCAATCTGGATTCTGAGTTGAGCCAAACCTTGGTGCCGTCGGACAATTTAATAAAGAACTGACCTCCACGGGGTACGGTCAAATAATTGTAAACAATTCTATCGCCGCTTTCCTGTTCCCTATATTCCAATCCCTTTTCGTTTCCGGTTATATCCGAGGTTTGCAGCACACGTCCTTCTTCCAAGCTAATTTCTTCACCTGTTTCTAACGTCAATGTCGCTTTGTCCATCACCGGTTCGATTTGATTGTCGACTATGATGGGCAAATCATCCCTACCCTGTTGCTTTTCATTGTTAAACAGCAAGAATAATGAAACCAGCACAAGGACAGAAGCGGCCACACCAGATATCCGCACCCACAATTTTCGCACCTTTCCAGCCTTTTCAACTTCCCGGATGGTCGTAAGCAGTTTTATCTTTTCGTCTTCAGTATTAAAGTCTTTCATGATATGATCGATTGCAAAATTTGTGCGGATATAGGATTGGAACAGCTCAGCATGTCCAGGTTCTTTTAGCCATTGAGCCAATTCGTCCATTTCCTGCGCAGAGGCCTCTTGGTTCAAATATTTTACAATCAGATGTTCTATCTGTCGGGTCATAAATTGTTTCTTAATCCGTAGCTATAAAGAATGCCAAATCCAACACCCCTAACGGTTTAATAATTTTTTTTTCATATTTACATAACCAAAAGGTCAAAATCCACGGGCATGAAAGAAGAGTCTTACAAAGATTATGGGAATGAATCCGAATTGACGTACGATTTACGCAAGGGTAAGGAATCAGCCTATGCCTATTTGATGGATAGATACCACCATAAATTGTGCCTCTACGCCTATAGTTTCTGTAAGGATCGTGAACTGGCATCCGATATGGTGCAAAATGTAATGCTCCGCCTCTGGAAAAAAAGAGACCGTCTTAAAATGGATTCCAACATCCGTAGTTATCTCTACCGTTCCGTCTATAATGAATTCTTGGACCAGTACAAGCACAAAAAATTCATCTTGAACATGGAAAAGGAATATATGACCACACTTCAGACATTCATAGAGGAAGATGAAACAAGTCTGGACAGTTTGATCAATCATGTACAGCTGGAAATTGACAACCTAAACCCCAAATGCAAGGAAATCTTTTTATTGAGCAAAAAGGAAGGCCTGACCAACATCGAGATTGCCGAACATCTCAATCTATCAGTCAAAACAGTGGAAAACCAGATGACCCGGGCTTATTCGCAGATCAGAGAAAAAGTACAGGAAAGGTTACGGGGCATTTTGTTTTTGTTGTTTGGATTTTCAGTTAAGCATTGATCAAATTCAAGCAGTTTTTCACAACAGGTATAACTATGTGAATGGAAGGGTTTATTTTAATCCTATATATGGACTTGAAAAATAAGTTTGCAGCTCTCGTTGAGTTATAAAAATGCAATTTATAGCACAATTTTTTGCTTTTTTTTGTTTAACGTATAATTATTTTGCTCTTGATAGCTTTTAATTTGATTCAAAAGCAAGGTTCTTTGTCCAATACCTCCTTCCCATTGATGAACCAGCGACTGGTAAAAGTGTTCCATCTCATATTCACAGTCGGATTTAAAAGAGGGCATAATGAACATAATTATTTCCGGATAGTCTCAACATCCGTATCCCTTACCACAAGGGACTTAAAGAATCTGGTCAACAAATCGGTACTCCTCTAAACAGGTGAACTTAAAACATGCGCTATTCCCTTAACTCGACACTTTGGGATTGAATGGGAAAACTTGAAAATGAATAATGTCAGCTATGAAAATTTTCAAGCATTTTTCTGTACCACGCCCGCAAAATAAAAAATAAGCGCCATGTCCGTTACTGTACAAAAACTGATTTTTAACTCCATTTATTAACTATTGAATGGTTCAAATTTTCCCTTTGTTTGGGGTCTTTCACGTCCAGTAATATTAACATAGTCCATACCCCGATGGAAATAAGGTAATAGGTTTGACCATTATATTTTCTTTAATTTTGTACCTTGTTGTACCCAATACAATAACTACCTATGGGCATTGAAACGTATTTTCAACTATTGACAGATGCCGAAAAGAAGCATTTCCCTGAAAAATTGTTTTTTTGGCGGGGATGAAGATTTGCTCTATGAGAAAAGAAGGGTTTCCGTTGTAGGTTCGAGAGCATCCTCAAAGGAAGGCCTACAAAGAGCAAAAATCATATCAAAAACTTTGGTCAAGCACGATATCATTGTAGTAAGTGGATTGGCAAAAGGAATAGATACTATGGCCCATCAAACTGCAATCGATTCAGGAGGTAAGACCATTGCGGTTTTGGGAACGCCTTTAAATGTCCCCTACCCAAAGGAAAATGCAACCCTATTGGAAAAAATCAAGAAGGAGCATTTAGCCATCTCCCAGTTCCTGGAAGGTTTTCCGACACAGCCAAAGAATTTCCCAATTAGAAATAGGACCATGGCATTGATATCCGATGCAACGATCATCATTATAATGGTTTATAATGCCGAACAAGACAGTATTATCTTGCCCAATTAGCATAGTTTTTGATTTACTTTACAACGAATCAAGTGACCCTTTTTATGGATGTCAATGAAGGGGATTTAAACCATATAAATTGTACTAAAATACCAATCTTAAAAAATAAATTCGGCAAATACTCATTTAAAACAAAAAATCATATTTTACAATCAAAATGAAAACAGTTTTCAAAACATTTCTAAAAAACAACCTGTTTTGTGTTAAAAACGTTAAAATTTGTTAAAAGGTGAGCAATTCGGTGCCTCCAATTTTTGACCCTCTGGGAGGCCCTGAAAAATAGGTCATATTGGTAAAAAGTTCGAGTCCCGTCCAGACCGCAAAAGCCTCTATTTTTAGAGGCTTTTTTCGTTTTACCTACTTTAATAATGAGCATTATAAAAATGTTAATGTTGAACAAAAGTTAGTCAGCGCGCTGTGAATGTGCTGTTTCTTTAACCTCTTTGTGCTTCTTTACTGCATTTTACAACATTTCTTCCCTTCCGTATTGTTTGACAGTAAAAAAGGATGTTCTAAAACCAGTGGTTTACCGCTAATATGGTCTGGACCATGAGCCTGGACAACGGGTAGGGACATCCCTTCAAAATATCTCAAAAATTAAGGATTTAGCTGCAAGAATTATTGATGATATCAAATGAGGCATCATTAGTTGTCGTGATGTGGCCTAAATAAAAAGTGGTTCGACCTTTAAACTTGTAGAAAATTCTCCTTTGATTCATGTTATGCGCCGTAATTGTGATAAAGCAAAGGATTTCGCGGAACGACCTCTCATCCCCAATTGGACAAATACCGCTAGCGCTATTTTTGAAAATAAAGACATCAACGCCGTTTATATCTCCATACCCCATCTAACCATTTGGAATATGCCATAAAAGCCATATCGGCCCGTAAACATTTACATCTGAAAAAAAAGATTGCGTTAAATAGTTCTGAAGCAAAACGGATTTGCGATGCGGCCGACAAAAGCAACACCAAACTCACAGTTGCTGCCCATTACCGAAGAAAACTGCCAGCTTTTTTTTTAAAGTAAAAGAATTTTTAGAACTAGAACCTATCGGACAAGGTTTGCATGCCGATATTCAAATCCTTCAGCCTGAAAAATCCAACGTCATTGCCGATTCGGAAGAAAACCGGCGCTTGAATCAACAATTTCGGACGGAGGCTTCTATAATCCTGCTATATTTGATGTACCCTTACTTTGGTTGGACACAAGTGGTAGAAGGATTTTTAAAAGCATCCGACAAAAATTCGTTAGTATGAGATATCGCAAACGCGAATCTGGAATTTTAACTCATCGGAAATAGGCAAAAAGGACAATTCTACAATTTCTGGAACCAACGGTACGACCGACTTTTCATTTTTTGGAAATTCAGTTCGTTTAGAGAATACTAACAGCGTTGAAGAATTTCAATTTAACAATCAGAAACACATACAGCAACCCATGATTGCCGCAGCCATAGAATACTTTTTAGGTAAACATGAGAATCCTTACTCCGCGGAAGAAGACCTAATCGTTATGTAAACCTTGGGGAAGGTTGAGCGGTAGAAAAGATTAGTTTTTGTTCGACAGCAACTCCAACTTGGCAAAAAAATCACCGAACAGCAAACGATTATCCAACTGCTGGTAGACCCGAATGTTCCTACCGGAAAGGTTGCTTTCGTAAACTCCGGCATCATTTATTTTTGGAGCCTGTTTTACACTATACGTGCTAGAAGACGGATCCATCTCAAAAGAGGATTGCAAGGCCGTTAACAATACCAACGGATTATCCCCATAGATATAGACTTCCCCAATAGGAACGTTCCATTTACTCAGTTTACCCAAAGCGTCATTCATTACACTATATAAATGATCACCGAGTGCTCCTTTACCTTTCACTTGGGTCAACAACTCGGCATCGGTCATTATGGGTTGGCGGTATACATTTCTGGGCACCTGCCAAAGCTTAAGATTGGACTCGTTGAAAACAACCTGTGCCGCTTTAATATCGATTCCTAGATTATATTCCAAGGGAGTGTATCCTGGCGGAGGATAAGCAAGATCGGTATATTCCGGTCCACCGATCCAAACCACAGTCAACTTTTCGGCGATTTTCGGTTCTAAGAGATAAGCACTAGCAATGTTTGTAAGGCTGCCGCCACAAACTACGTACAACGGTGTTTCCGTATCTGTTCGCAGGGCTTCCTTGATAATCGCCTGTACACCCTCTCCATCTAGCGGAGTTTCTACATCGGTCAGGCCCTTATTTTGGTCGGTATACACAGGAACGGTCTTTTCAAGACTTAAAATCTTCAGGATTTTCATAGCCTGTTCTTTTGCATATTCCGAGGTACCCGGACCACCAAAACCTTGCTCATATAAATGGGAAGCTACGATACCCCTAATCTCGACAGAAGGCGAGAGCAAATGATGCGCTAGCTGAAACAAACCGTCTGGGTCACCACCCAAATCATTATCTATAATGACCCGCATACGGGAATCTGCCATCGATTTTAACTCATCAAGTCCGTTCTGGGCGAAACAAGCCAATGTTGAAAACATTAAAAAACATAAAATCAAGTATCTTTTTAAATAATGCATATTTACATTTTAGCTTTAAAAGGTATTGATTTTTTTATAATTTAAAAGAGACTTACTCCTTAATTCTAAAATCATACCTTCCCGAAACTAATTTTAAGACAACCTCATTTTCTGCCGTACTCATCAAAGAAACTCCTGTTGCATTTTTCAGTTTCTTATCTCCTAGGGTAATCTTTTTCACATCATCGGTATCCAGTTTTAAAGTGGCCGTAGTACTTGCTGGAACGGTTGCCGAGTACGACCAACCATCATCGACCCACTTCCACTCACTTACTATACGGCCGTACATACTATCATAATAACCTTTCGCAAATTTCATTTCCTTAGTGGGATCAGGGGTGGGTTCCAATATAAAATGCTTAAATCCTGGATGATCAGGGTCTCGTTGAATACCCAATGAGTAGTTATACATCCAAGCGGCGACCGCTCCAAACGAATAATGATTGAAGGAATTCATGCTGTTGTTTCCTCCAAAACCATCTTCAACGGTATAGGAATTCAATCGTTCCCAAATGGTCGTCGCCCCATTTTTAACGGAATACAACCAAGATGGATAGCTCGTCTGCTGTAATAATTTATACGCTATGGTATCCTTCCCATTTTCCGATAAGGCATGATTCAGGGAAGCCGTTCCTATAAAACCCGTCATTAAAGAATAAGCAGGGCGCACTACCCCAAGCTCATCTATATTCGTACGTTGAACGGTAGTTACCAGATTGTGGACCGCTTTTTCTTTGTTCTTTTCATCGAGTACATTAAAATTCAAAGGAATAGCATAGGAAGCTTGGGTATCCACAACATCCTCCGCTTTTTTATACATATCATCAGGCAAAGGAGGTCCAAACCGGGTGCTTTGATTACCCAAATGCAACGTTTTACCTGTTGTCGCATCGATATAGGTGCTGTTCAAAAAAGACTTACGTTCTTGATACTGTCTTCTAAAGCTCTCTGCATCAGCCGGTTTATTCAGGAGTTCAGCGGCTTTGGCCAAAATTTCCAAGTCCCGTAATTGGTAAACCGCCCAAAACATGGTATCCTCGTTCTTGAAACCTTCCGGACTCAACCAATCCCCCAAAGGACCTTCATACAATACACCGGTTTCAGCATCAATTTTAGAATTTAAAAATTCAACATAGCGCTTCATGGCTTCATAATGCGTATTCAATAACGCCAAATCCCCGTATTGCTGGTAGACTTCCCAGGCAACGATTATTCCCGCACTACCCCAAAGGGTGCCTCCAAATCCACCTCCAACGGGAGCCACATCCGTAAACCGGCCATCGGCACGTTGAACATCTCGCATGGCCAATAAATGTCGGTTCAAAAAGGGTTCCACATTGGCCAAATAGGTAGCCGCTTCTGAAAATACGTTGATATCCCCACTCCAACCCATTCGTTCATTACGGGCAGGGGTATCCGTAGGAATCGATAAAAAGTTACCTCTTAAGGACCACGTGATATTTTCCCAAAGCTTATTGACCAATTCATTAGAAGTCTCATAGGAAGAAGCCAATTCTTTAATGGAACTTACCACCAGACCTTTTACACTCTCTAAGGGAAGTGCTTTATTGATTCCTGTGATTTCCAAAAAACGATAGCCATGAAAAGTAAACCGAGGTCGTATGGTTTCTTCTCCCCCCTTTCTAATGTATACATCTTGGGTTAAGGCCGCTCGTATATTCTCGAGCATGACCATCCCCGTATTTTTTTCATATTCGGATAAATCCGGATATTTTACTTCGGCATACCGTAAAGTTATCGTATCGCCTGCCTGCCCCGGTGGCAATTGTATCTCCGGAAAACCCACCATATTCTGGTTCATATCGTACACAAACACTCCTGGCCGAACTTCTTCAGCGGTTACAGGATGTAATTCTTTTACAATAGTAGGACTCTCTCCGATATGGCCAATAAGTTGTAAATCCTCATAATTGAAATCCTTGGTTTGAAATGTGGTACCATCCAATGGAACCGTAACGGCCGATTTCCAATCCCCAGCATCATAACCAACATTTGACCATCCCTTTATTTCTGATTCTTTCCGGGCATCATACACCTCTCCTTGAAAGAAGCTACCATAACGAATAGGGCCGTCAGTAAACAGTTTCCATTCTTGGTCATTGGTAGTGATTACTTGTTCTGAACCATCATCATAAGAAATCACCAGCTTGGCCAAAAGGGATTGTCGATCGCCAAAATAATTCCAATTTTCGCCACTATAGGTGATATTTCCACTCCACCAACCTTCACCTAAGATAGCCCCAAATACATTTTTGACCCCTGAGGTAATTTCATTCGTGATATCGTAGGTCTGGTACATATGGGTCTTATTGTATTGGGTAAGACCAGGAGCAAAATAATCCTTACTTATACGTTTTCCATTCAAATACAGTTCGTAAATACCACGAGCGGTAGCATAAACCCTAGCTTTTGCGATTTTTTTTTCTTTAGATAAAAATTCGGTTCGCAATAGTGGAGCGGCATTCTTGCTTGGATCTGCAAGGATTAAGATGTTATCTTTTAAGGGAGACAACAAGTAACCGTTTTCTGAAATACTTAAATTTGGGTCTGAAGCAGCATCGGATTCAAATACGCCGTTGTAAGATTCAGATTCCAACTTCTCTTGAAAAAGCACATTGGAAGGCTCCCTGAAATTTTTAATTTTGACATCGGAAAAAAGAGCTTTCTGACCGGCCTCAGTATAGAAACCGATTTCGGCGACCATCGGAAAACTAATATAGTCATTCCCTTTTCCCACAGGATTTAAATTGAACCCAACTTTACCTCTGGGTGGTGGCGTAGTATCGTCATTTCCCGAGATTTTATGTTCCGGTGCGCCATCGCCCAGAAACACCTCGAACAATCCAAAATTACAAGAGGTATAAAAGCTATGCTTGTCGTATTTATTGGCTTGATTAATTAAGTTTAGGGGAATATCATAACTTCTTAAAGGTTCTTCATTAGAATCCCCCAATGCATACCCCACCCGATACACATTGAATTTGGCCAAACCTGATGGTGATCCATCTATAGCCGAAATATCCAACTCAAAACGAATGAAACTTTCATCCAGTTTATTCGATACCCCTTGGATATTCTTATCCCTATCCATCAAACGGGTATCATTAGCCCCAAAGATGAACGACCCCCGGGTACTTTTGGAATTTTTATCCAACTGCAAAGTGTACTCCATTTTAAAAACGGATAGATATTGGGAATAGAAGACCAAATCGTTATCGTCTCCACCAATCCATTCCGCTCCGTTCCACTCTTTGGAATTAGGGTCTGTGTCCATTAATCCGGTTTCGAACCAAGACCTATTAGAGCTTAGCTTTCCTTCCTCGTCCCAAACCTTTACTTCCCAAGTATATCGGGTTTTAGGTTCCAAAGTCTGTCCGTCATAAGGAATAGCCAAGGAATTACCGTTTTTGATTTTACCGGAATCCCAAACTTGTGTGTTGGCCTCATCAAACACATGAATTTGATAGGCGGTTTGCAACTGTCCTATTTTAGTCGTGTCGGTTTCCATTTGCCAGCTGAAACGAGGTATATTGACATCGATTCCCAATGGTGTGTCTAGATATTCTACGGTAAGCTCTTGTAGCGGAGTTTGTGTCCTCACACTAAGAATAGAGAATAAGGAAAGAAAAACATAAAAAGCTTTTATTTTCATAGTAAAGGCTACTTTAGTACTTGAATTTATAAAGGAATAGTCCGTAAACTTTAGGTATTTCTCAAATGTACCTATATTCTAACTAAAGGCTATTCCGTACTGTTATGGAAGCTATTAATTAACTTTAGTTATATTATTTATTTAAAAAGTATCTTATCCTAATAAACGAGTTCATGTTGAAATTTATAGAAATAAACGAAAGTTCAATTATTCCAAAGTATAGACAAATTGTTAATTCTATACGCACGGCTTTGGAGAAAGGTGATGTAAAACTGAACGATAAATTACCCTCTGTAAATGAAGTTTTAATTGAATTTGATATTTCTAGAGACACTGTAGTGAGGGCCTATGATCATTTAAAAAAAATAAATATCATACAATCCGTACCTGGAAAAGGGTATTACATTAAAAAAGATAGTGAAGAACTGCAAGCCAAAATATTTCTATTATTCAACAAATTAAGTGCCCATAAAAAGTTAATCTATGATGCATTTTCTAAAGAATTAGGAAATAAGGCCACCATAGATTTTTTTATTTATGAAAATAATTATAGGCAGTTCAAGAATTTAATTCGAGCTAGCAAAGAACGTGATTACACACATTATGCAATTATATGTCATTTTGAGGAGGGTGGAGATGAAGTGGTGAATTTTATTAATGATAATATTCCTTTACATAAACTTTTAATCCTTGATAAGAAATTCTTTGCATGGGATAATAAGGTAGCGTGCGTTTACCAAGACTTTGAGCAAAATATTTATAATGCTCTGGTTGAACTAAATCGTTTACTAAAAAAGTACAGAAAAATTAAATTATTATTTCGTAAAAAGACATACCACCCCATTGAAATAAAACAGGGATTTTTAAAATTCTGCTTAGAATATGCCTACGATTATGAAATTATCGATACCCTAGAATCGGAATACATTGAAAAAAATACAGCTTACATAAACTTGATGGAGAATGATCTCATTTTATTAATAAAGAAAATTAGAACAACAAAATTTCAATTAGGCAATGATGTAGGAATAATTTCTTACAATGAAACGGCAATCAAAGAAATACTATTGGATGGAATAACAGTGATTTCAACAGATTTTGAGCAGTTGGGAAAACATGCCGCTAAACTTATCCTAAAGAACGAAAAAAAACACATTGAAAATCCGTTTTACACTATTATCAGAAAATCTTTGTAGGTAATAAAATGTTTTTAGTTCTGAATATCCCAAGTTGTTTAGTACAGAACAGTACAGGATAGCTATGCTAGCAACACTTCCTATCTTTGGTAACATAAAAATATATCTAAGTAGACCAAAATGCAAAAGACGTTTAAATATGTAGATTACCTGTGGGATGAAAAGAAGGCGGCCGAACTGGGAGATGACCAAGTAGCCCTATTTTTATACCGGTCCAACATCCTTGGAGCGGATTTACGAATTACCAACTACGGTGGTGGAAATACCAGTTGCAAAACCATGGAAAAGGACCCGTTGACCAATGAAGAGGTAGAGGTCATGTGGATCAAAGGTTCTGGTGGCGATATCGGCACCTTGACCAAGGCGGGGATCGCAGGTCTTTATACGGACCGTTTACGTAATCTCAAGAACGTTTATGGTGGCTTGGAAGACGAGGACCGCATGGTGGGTCTTTTCAATCATTGCATCTATGACCTGGACAGTAAGGCACCATCTATCGATACGCCGTTACACGGGTTGCTTCCTTTTAAACATATCGACCATTTGCATCCAGATGCCTTGATTGCGGTTGCCGCAGCTAAGGACAGCGAAAAAGTCACCAAAGAAATTTGGGGAGATACCATGGGCTGGGTGCCTTGGCAACGACCAGGTTTTGACCTAGGCCTACAATTGGAAAAATGTTTGAACGATAACCCCGGTATACGTGGTATCGTGTTGGGCAGTCACGGTCTGTTTACTTGGGGCGATACTTCCTACGATTCTTATATCAACAGTTTGGAGGTCATTGAAATGGCTTCGGAATATATCGAGAGAAAAATTAAGGAGAACGGCAGTGTCTTTGGGGGTCAGAAAGTACAATCCCTTCCACAAGAGGAGCGAATGGAAAAAGCATCCCAACTCATGCCGATGCTTAGAGGACTCTGTTCCTCAGAGGATAGAATGATCGGTCATTTCAACGACAGCGAAGTCGTTCTAGAATACATCAATAGTCACGATCTCGAGCGATTGGCACCCATGGGCACCTCTTGTCCCGATCATTTTTTACGTACCAAGATCCAGCCTTTGGTGTTGGATTTGGGCACGGATGCCGATACGAGGGATACGGAAGCCATCCTCAAGAAACTCAAACCTTCTTTTGAGCGGTACCGTCAAGAATATAAGGACTATTATGAAACCTGTAAAAAGGATAATAGCCCTGCCATGCGCGATCCTAACCCGGTAATTATCATCTATCCCGGAGTAGGGATGTTCAGTTTTGCCAAAAACAAACAGACCTCCCGTGTGGCCAACGAGTTTTACGTAAACGCCATTAATGTCATGCGTGGCGCAGAGGCCATGACGGAATATACATCCCTACCCAGACAGGAAGCCTTCGATATTGAATATTGGCTGTTGGAGGAAGCAAAACTACAACGCATGCCCAAGGAGAAACCGTTATCCCGAAAAGTGGCCATGGTCACCGGGGCCGGTGGTGGAATCGGTAAAGCGATTGCGGATAAATTGGCAGCGGAAGGGGCCAATGTGGTCTTGACGGATATTGCGGAGGACAGTCTTAAGGAAGCGATGACTACCTACCCTAGCGATACGGTCAGTTATGCGATTTGTGACGTTACCAAAAGTGAATCCATCGCAGCGGCCTATAAAAAGGCCTGCTTGGATTTTGGCGGTGTCGATATTGTGGTGCACAGCGCCGGCTTGGCCATCTCCAAACCTTTGGAAGATACCACTGAAAAGGATTGGGACATCCTACAGGACGTCTTGGTCAAAGGCCAGTTCGAACTGGCCAAACAAGCCGTGGCCATTATGCGCCAACAAGATTTGGGGGGCGACATCATCCACATCGCCAGTAAGAACGGATTGGTTTCCGGACCTAACAATGTGGCCTACGGTACCGCAAAAGCGGCACAGCAGCACATGACCCGTTTGTTGGCGGCAGAATTAGGCGGCGACCACATTCGTGTCAACACGGTAAATCCAGATGGGGTGATCGTGGGCAGTAAGATATGGGAAGGTGACTGGGCAGAAGGGCGTGCCAAGGCCTACGGAATTACCGTGGACGAACTTCCGGCGCACTACGCCAAAAGAAACCTTTTGAACGAAATCATCTATCCGGCCGATATTGCCAACGGCGTGTTCGCCTTGGTAGGTGTGCTGGATAAATCTACCGGAAACATCATCAATGTAGATGGCGGTATGGCCAACGCCTTTGTACGATAATTAGTTGAGTGAGTGATGACCTGCTGAACATTATGGGCGGCAGGTCTCTTTTTAAAGAACATCCTATGCAATTAGATAAAGACCAAATTTTAACGGAAAACAAACGCCTTCAGGAGCATCATCAAGACCGGTTCCGTTTTTTATCGGACCAATTGGACCAACAAGATAAGGACGTACAGGCCATCCTCAGAAAACTTTCAAATTTTCAGGTGGCGATTCCAAGTTGGGCCTTGGGCGCCGGGGGTACCCGTTTTGGTCGCTTTTCCTATTTTGGGGAACCGGCTTCCTTAGAGCAAAAGATTGAGGATGTGGGAATCCTGCACGCCCTCACCCAAACGGCAGGTGCGGTTTCTCTGCATATTCCATGGGACATTCCACAGGATTACAAGGCCATCAAGGAATTGGCGAAAGCGAACGGACTCGTTTTCGACGCGGTAAACTCGAACACGTTCCAAGACCAAAAGGATGCCAAGGAAAGTTATCGTTTTGGCTCCTTGTCCAACTTGAATGCATCGGTACGTCAGCAAGCCATACAGCACAATATCGACGTGATTAAAATTGGTGAAAAACTGGGCTCCAAAAGTCTGACCGTTTGGTTGGCCGATGGTGCCAATTTTCCCGGGCAACGCAATTTTCAATCGGCCTTGACCCATACCGAGAACAGTTTAAAAAGCATCTATTCCGAACTGCCGGAAGATTGGAAAATGTTTATCGAGTACAAGCCTTACGAGCCCAATTTTTACAGTACGGTCATCCAAGATTGGGGCACCTCATTTATGTTGGCGAATGCTTGTGGGGAAAAAGCTTTTACGCTAGTAGATTTAGGCCACCATTTGCCCAATACCAATATCGAGCAAATCGTTTCTACCCTTATGCTGAAAGGCAAATTGGGCGGTTTTCATTTTAACGATAGCAAATACGGGGATGACGATAGTACCGTGGGAAGCGTAAAGCCCTATGCACTGTTCTTGATCTTTAACGAATTGGTGGACGGAATGGAAAACAATCCGCAAAATCCAGATCTGGCCTGGATGATCGATGCCAGCCACAATATCAAAGATCCTTTGGAGGATTTATTGCAGTCATTGGAAGCCATACAAGAGGCCTACGCCAAAGCCCTTCTAGTAGATCAAGAAGAATTACAGGTGGCGCAGTCCAGAAATGATGTCACGCTTTGCCAAGAGATTTTACAGAACGCCTACAGGACAGATGTACGGCCTTTACTAGCAGAGGCCCGAGCGCTAAGGGGTGGAGCCATTGATCCATTAAAATCGTACCGCAACCTCAACGTACGTGCAGGCCTGATCAAAGAAAGGGGTATGAATTCCATAGCTACTGGATTGTAATCTCCTTTATGAAGAAAGTCACCGCCATATTCGACATTGGTAAAACGAACAAAAAGTTTTTTCTTTTTGACAGCGACTATCAAGAGGTGTACCGGGAGTACATTACTTTTGACCCAGTCCTGGACGAAGATGGGCATCCGGCGGAAGATTTAAAGTCGCTCCAAGATTGGTTGAAAAGTGTTTTTGACCGCATCTTAACATCTGAAAAATACAATATAACCGCCATCAATTTTTCAACCTACGGTGCCAGCTTGGTCCATCTGGATGAAAACGGGGAGGTGGTGACACCACTGTACAACTACACCAAACCCCTTGCCCCTGAACTGATCACTTCATTTTTCGAAAAATACGGTCCTGAGGACCAGTTTGCGGTGGAGACGGGATCATCCCTTGACGGCATGCTGAATTCTGGAATACAATTGTATTGGCTCAAATATGACAAACCTGAGACTTTTAAAAGAATCAGACACACCTTACATCTTCCCCAGTATATCAGTTATATTTTTACGGGCATCCCGATGAGCGAATATACCAGTATTGGTTGCCACACCGCCATGTGGGATTTTGCGAAAAAGGATTACCACTATTGGATCTATGCGGAAGGTTTTCATCGAATTCTGCCCCCAATCGTATCCACGGAGACCAGCATCAATATGAACTATAACGGCAACCGCATCAAAATCGGGGTGGGTATCCATGACAGTTCCGCGGCCTTACTGCCCTATGTGAGAAGTATCAAAAAGAAGTTCATCCTAGTTTCTACGGGTACCTGGAGTATTGCCTTGAATCCGTTTTCTGAAAAATTGCTCAGCAAACAAGATGTGACCAACCATTGTATCAATTACATGCGTATCAACGGGAAACCGGTAAAATCTGCCCGCCTTTTCCTGGGAAACGAATATGCGGTACAAGTAAAGTATTTGACCAAGCATTTTAAAGTGGATCCCAACCTTCATAAATCCGTTAAATTCGACTACGACACCTATTTTGAGATTTTAAAGGATTTTGAACCCATGTTCAGATGGGAAGGCATCACTACCACGAACATGCCCCCGATCACCAAAATCACCTACGACTCCTTTGAGCATGCCTATCATCATTTGATGATCGAACTGGTAATGTTACAAGTGGAAAGCATTCAATTAGCGGCTGGACATGAAAAAATAGAAAAACTATATATCGACGGTGGTTTTAGCGATAATGATGTCTACATTAAATTAGTTTCGCACTATCTTCGAAATATGGAACTGCGTACAACGGATTCTTCCTTGGGTTCGGCATTGGGAGCGGCCATTGCGATATCGGACAGTAAGTTGAATTCCAAGTTCCTCAAGAAAAATTATAGTTTAAAAAAACACATTCCGTTCATTTTAAAATAGATAGCAGGTATGGCAATGAGTTTCGATTCGGATTATCCTTCAGTTGATGATTTAAGGAATAAGGCAAAATCACGGATTCCCAAGTTCGCCTTTGAATATTTGGACGGTGGTTGTAATGAAGATGTGAGTTTGGTCAAGAATACTTCTGAAATACGAAAAGTTCAATTACAGCCCCGCTATTTACGAAATTACGGTACCAGTTCCATTAAAACGAAGGTCATGGGGATTGAGTTCGACGCGCCTTTCGGTATCGCACCGGTAGGTCTTCAGGGACTCATGTGGCCAAACACCCCGGCGATTTTAGCCAAGGCCGCTTACAACCATAACATCCCGTTCATCCTCAGTACCGTGACCACGATGGATATTGAAAAAGCCAGTGAACTGACCGAAGGCAATGCTTGGTTTCAATTATATAATCCAGTGGATGACGCTATTCGCGATAGCATCATCGACCGTGCCGAAGCAGCGGGATGCCCAGTTCTTGTGCTACTTTGTGATGTACCCACCTTTGGGTACCGACCACGGGATTTTAGGAACGGACTCGCCTTACCACCAAAAATGACGGTCGCAAATATCCTCCAAATATTAGGAAAACCAACTTGGGCCTACAATACCTTGAAATATGGCCAGCCTACTTTTGAAACCCTAAAGCCCTATACTCCTGAGGGATTGAACCTAAAGCAATTGGGCGCGTTTATGGATAAAACCTTTTCTGGCCGCTTGAACGAGGAAAAGATAAAACCGATTCGTGATCGCTGGAAGGGCAAATTGGTCCTAAAAGGGGTGGCCTCGGAACAGGATACCCAAGATGCCATACGCATGGGCTTTGACGGTATCATTGTTTCCAACCACGGGGGCAGACAATTAGATGCCGCACAATCGACCATAAACTCTTTACAGCAAATTGCCACGACCTATAGTGACCAAATAGAAATCATGATGGACAGCGGTCTACGATCAGGTCCTGATATCGCCCGTGCCATGGCCAGTGGTGCCAAATTCACCTTTATGGGACGCTCGTTTGTCTATGGCACCGGAGCCTTGGGCAATAAGGGAGGGGACCATACCATTGGTATGTTAAAGACACAATTTAAACAAGTGATGGACCAACTCTGCTGCGAACGTGTAGAAGACTTGCCCAAGCACTTGATCACCGACTAAAACCAACCCAACCATGAGTCAAAACCATCACGAAGAAGAATTGATCGAAGAATTGGCCGGTGGCGAATTCGAAAGACAGCCAGTTCCTGAATCCAAATTAAAAGGCTGGAAAAGTTTTCTCGGGATGTATGCCGGTGAACATGCCGCGGGAACGGAATTCGTGATCGGTCCCTTGTTTTTGACAACGGGTGTAAGTGCCTTTGATTTAATCATCGGCCTACTGCTGGGCAACCTGATGGCGGTTATCAGTTGGCGGTTCTTGACTTCCGAAATTGCGGTCAAGAGGAGATTGACCCTATATTACCAACTGGAAAAAATCTGTGGGAAAAAGCTAGTGATTGGGTATAATTTGGCAAATGGAATCCTGTTTTGCTTTTTGGCCGGGGCGATGATCACCGTTTCGGCCACCGCCGTAGGCATTCCCTTTGATATGGAAATGCCCAAACTAACGGACACCATGCCCAACGGAGCTACCTGGGTCATCATCGTGCTGATCATTGGCGCGGTGATTTCATTGATCGCATCCAAAGGCTACGATACCGTTTCCAAGGCAGCCAACTGGATGTCCCCCGTAATTGTCCTAGCATTTGTAGCCTGTGGGATTGTGGCCCTGCAACAATTGGGCGTAGGAAGTTTGAAGGACTTTTGGAATATCTGGGGCGAAGGGGGAGCTCCCTTTCCCGGACAGATAAAATACACCTTTTGGCATGTCTTCTTCTGGTCTTGGTTCGCCAATGCCGCCATGCATATTGGCATGTCTGACCTATCCGTCTTCCGCTTTGCTAAAAAAGCAAGTGCCGGATGGACTACCGCGGCCGGCATGTACGTGGGCCACTATATGGCTTGGATCGCCGCAGCTTTATTGTATGCCGTTTACATCCAATCCCCTGAAGCACAGGCCCTACTGGCGCGAGGTGAAGCACCCAATGTGGCTCCTGGGCCCTTGGCCTATAACGCGATCGGTATCTTTGGTATCATTGCCGTGGTTCTGGCCGGATGGACGACAGCCAACCCCACCATCTATAGGGCTGGACTCGCGTTCCAGGCCGTAATGCCGAAGACCTCCACGTTTTGGGTGACTATTTTGGCAGGTTCGATTGCGACCGTTGCCGGACTTTTCCCTGCCTTTGCCATGAAACTATTGGATTTTGTGGCCCTCTACGGTTTCATTTTAGCGCCCGTTGGTGCCATTATCGTTTTTGAACATTTTTTTCATAGACAAGCAGGCATCGTTCAAGACTATGCGGAATGGGCGAATATAAAATTCAACAAATCGGTTTTATTGGCCTGGGGAATCAGTTTTGGTTTGTTCTATTTTATATCAGTACAGTTTGACGTATTTCTTTCCTTTGTCACTCTTCCAGCCTGGTTGCTATGTGGGGTATTGTTCTTGGTTTTCAGTAAGCATGCTCAGAAAAACTAAATAAATATTTTTTTGGGTTATTTATTATTTTAGTCCTTAGGAAGGATTATTGTAAATTCATCCTATGAAAAAACTGATTCAAATTTTTGGTGCTTGGTATGGCGCAAAAAAAATAGGAGGTGGTAAATGCGGTTGTATCGGAACTATTTTTGTGTTCTTATTACTGTATTGGATATTAGGCTATGTGCTTGAAGTATTCTAAATTTATTGGACATCTACTTCCTTTTCTTCTGACCCAATCGTTTTTCTTTGCTCGAACACCTGGGTGCTGGTTTTCATATCCGCATATCGGGGATCGGGCATGTAATCTTCTTTTCTCATTTTAAGGACTTCAATACTTAAGAAACCGAATTCGTTCACCACTTTGCCATAAAATCGATAGATTCCCTTTCCCCTGAACTTATATTTTGCCGCAACGGGAGGAAAAAGCACCGTGTCGAATACCGTCCCATCCTGATCCACCATTGTAGCAAAGTGCATGTGCTTACCCGTATTGGTTTTCGTATTTTTAACAGTCACCAAATAGCCATAAATATCAATATACTGGTTTAGATACCGTTCTAAATCCTTACTACAATTCCTATTTTTAGGAGCCTCTTCCAACAATTTAAAGGGACTGCACAAGCAAAAACCCAATAACTCCAATTGTGTAAAGGCCATTTCCAAATCAGTGGTATATAATGGAGGTATTTCAAACTTCTGTCGATCGGGTTTGAAAAGTTTAGGGTGCTCTATCTTGGTAGTTTTTGTGAGAAATAGGTGTGCTTTCCACAAAAGTTGATGTTTGTTGATTCCTGTAAAACGAAATGCATCGATACGGATGAGAATGCTTACCTGCTCTATGGAGATTAGAACCCGATCTAGAAAGTCTTCCAAGGAAAGGTAAAGACCATTATCCGAACGCTCTTTTAAAATCCTACTTATAACACGATTCTCCAAATCTCTCAGGTAGATAAAACCCAAGTAAATATCCCTTGCGAAAACACAATTTGAACCGTTACTTTTATTGATGCACGGGGGATGTATATTGGCTCCCAACATGCGTGCCTCGTGCACATAAAACTCATAATGGTAGAAGCCGCCCCCGTTATTGAGAACGGCCACCATATATTCAACAGGGTAATAGGCCCGTAAAAATAAGGTCTGGTAACTCTCTACGGCATAGGAAGCGGAGTGTCCCTTAGCAAAGGCATACCCTGCAAAACTCGCGATTTGCTCCCAAACTTCAAAAATAACGGCGTCTGGCTCGCCTTTAGTTCTACAATTCCCTATAAACTTCAAGCGTACTTTTTCAAACTCTTCTCTTGAACGGAATTTCCCGCTCATCCCTCGTCGCAATACATCGGCCTCGCCCAGATCCAAATCGGCAAAATGGTGGGCTACTTTAATCACATCTTCCTGATACACCATGACGCCATAGGTATCTGGCATAATGTCCAACATTACGGGATGTGCTTTTTCCTCAGCTCTGCCCCTATTGCGATGCCTTAAAATATATTCCCGCATCATACCACTTTTCGCCACGCCCGGACGGATGATGGAACTAGCGGCTACCAATCCCAAATAATTGTCAACCTCCAGTTTTTTGAGCAACATCCTCATGGCGGGCGATTCTACATAAAAACAGCCCATACACTGTGCCGTCTTTATCAAATCGTTAATCTTGGGGTCTTTTTTAAATTCCTTGACATCATGAATATCAAAACTAGTAGCCTTATCGGGTTGATTATAGGCGATGATATCTATCGATTCTTTGATCTTTGCCAGCCCTCGTTGACCTAGAATATCAAATTTATAAAGCCCTACATCTTCCGCAATGACCATATCGAACATGGTAGTGGCAAAACCCTTGGGAGGAAAGTGCGTAGCAGAAAACCAATGTAGTGGCTTTTCACTGATCAATATACCCCCGGCATGTATGCTCAAATAATTGGGCATTCCCATGATGAGCCGCCCATACTTCAACACCAACCTAGAAACCTCATCTAGTTTTAAAACATCATATCTGCCTTCGGAAAGGAAATCGATTTCACTTTTGGGAAGTCCGAAGACCTTTCCGAGTTCCCGAACCACCCCTTTTTCCTTAAAAGTCACATAGGTACCCAAAAGGGCCACATGCTCAAAACGATCAAAAATATATTGGGTCATTTCCGGACGGTCACGATGCGAAAAATCGATATCGAAATCGGGTGGATTAGCGCGATACAAGTTGATAAAACGCTCAAAATAAAGATCTAGCTCCATTGGATCCACATCGGTAATACGCAATAGATAGGCAACGATACTATTGGCACCGCTACCGCGACCCACATAAAAGAAACCTCGCCGCCTGGCCTCTGAAACTATGTCCCAATTAATCAGAAAATAGGAAATAAAACCCATGCTTTTAATCAGTTGTAATTCTTTATCCAACCGTTCTAAAATACCTTCTCCACCCTCTGGGTAGCGGTAAGAAAGCCCTTCATGGCAAAGCTTTTCCAACAGGGCCTCGTCTTGCTTCTTATTGCCTAAATATGTATTTAGATTTTGTGGTTTTCGACCTTTGGAAAAATCAAACTCAATGGAGCAGGTATTTAAAAGCCGTTCGGTATTCTCGAGAATAAAGGAATATTCGGAAAAAGCGGCCATCAGATTTTCAACGGGATACATTTTCTCATTTTCATTACCCTCCTCGGTTTTCTCAAGTTTGCTCAACAATACGTTTTTATCTATCGCCCTTAAAAGTCGATGTGCATTAAAATCACTTTTATTGCGAAAGGTAACGGGCTGCTGCACCACTAGTTTATCCTTTAATCGCAACATTCTTGAAAAGGGTAGTTTACGTAGGTCAGCAATAGAGATCCCTATGTATTCATGCTCTTCAAAATTCATCATTTCATTAAGTAGTACTTTTTCGAAAGGGTATATGACATAGGCGTTTTTAAACCTTGGGGGAATAGGTGGTATTTTTATTTCCTGATGTAGATGTTCCGAAAGAAAATCGTTCAGTTCCAGATACCCTTCGTTGTTTTTGGCAATACCCACAAAACATTGGTCCACTCCGTTCCTAAAATCGATTCCCAAAACAGGATCTATACCATACGCCGATGCTTTTCGCACAAAATTCAAACAGGCAGAAGTGTTGTTAATATCAGTCAAGGCCAATCGCACCACCCCGTTTTCTTGTGCCAAACGCAAAAGTTCCACTTCGGAAAAAGTTCCGTAGCGAAGGCTGTAGTATGTGTGGCAGTTTAAATACATTTTCCAGTTTCTAGTTGATGTGTTTTGATTGATGGTTTGCACTTCGGCTCCGCTCAGTGAACCGGGGGTAAACTCCTTCGCTTTTCACTACCCCATACGCATGGCACAACACGGTCTATTCTCTTTTTCTATACTCTTTATTCTATTCTTTCCTAGCAACGTCGTTGCGGGGATATTTCGGCCGAAGCAATATGATGCAAATTAGCCAGAAAGGTTTTTTTGAACTCGCTACACACATGCTACCGATTGCTTCGTCGTGTCCCCTTGCGAAGACAGTTTATTCACTCCTTTATTAACTAATCCACTAAAAAAGACCTCAACTCGGCTCGTCCTTACAGAAAACCAACAACCATCAACTATAGCTTCCGATGCGCCAACACCACAGGCGGCTGCCCGTTAAAAGGATTATGCATACGCCCAATGGTATTCTTTCCCATACCCGCAGCGCGGATGACGCTTTTATCACCATAGCGATTCCGAATATGGTCCATGGCATGGTAGAGGCTCAATATTTCTTCGGTGTCATCAAACAGATTGATCTGGTAATTGCCCGATACCAAGTGACTGAACCGAATGCCTATCAACCTCACCAACAACCTTCGATTATACAATGTGCTGAAGAGTTCCAAAATTTTAGGGATCAACATATGATCGGCACTGGTATAGGGTATCCGTAATTGTTTTGAGTAGGTATTAAAATCAGAATAACGGATCTTTACCGAAATACAGGCCGTTAATTTCTCACCGCGACGCAGTTGGTAGGCCAAATTCTCAGTCATGGCCACCAGAATACCTTTCAATTTTACCATATCGATGGTGTCGCGGTCAAAAGTACGTTCTGTAGAAATGGATTTTCGTTCACAAAAAGGTATCACGGGCGTATTATCGATACCATTGGCCCTTTTCCAAATTACCGTACCATTATTACCCAATACGCGCTGCATCACCTCTATCGGCATTTCCTGAATGGTTCGTACCTGACGCATGCCCAGGTTTCGTAACGTCTGATAGGTCTTTTCGCCCACCATAGGTATTTTCTTGATGGACAACGGTGCCAAAAATGACTTTTCCAAACCGAAATCTATTTTTAACTGATTGTTGGGTTTCGCCTCGTTGGTGGCCACCTTTGAAACTACCTTGTTGACCGAAAGCCCGAAGGAAATGGGAAGCCCACTTTCTTTGATGATTTTTTGCCGTAATTCTGAAGCATACCTGTAGGACCCAAAAAAACGGTCCATTCCCGTGAGATCGGCGTAGAATTCATCAATGCTCGACTTTTCAAAAAGGGGTACACTTTCTTTGATGATATCGGTGACCACATCTGAATATTGGCTATAGGTACTTGCATTTCCCTTAATGGTAATCGCTTCGGGGCATAGGTCTCTGGCCATTTTCATGGGCATGCCCGAATGCACCCCGTATCCGCGTGTCTCATAACTACAGGCCGCCACCACCCCGCGATCGCTAAGGCCCCCGACAAGAAGCGGCTTTTTAAGCAACTTACTGTCTAGCCGTCGTTCTACGGACACAAAAAAAGTATCAAGATCTAAGTGTAAAATCGTTTTGTCCATCACATTAAAAGAGAGGACTAAATTATGGATTATTTCCTATATTTTGGATTTATTCCAAATTTTAACGTTCTTTAAAACCCGCTATTTTTAGGAATATACCACATATCCTTCTCCAAATCCACACCACCACCAAGTTCTTCTTGCACTACCCGATCAATGATAAAAATTCCTTTTTCTGCCATATGGTAAAAGTCATCGATGCCATTGTTGGGAAACCCTATTCTTGTGCGATGAATATTAAATTTATCGGCAAACTTTCTACCGAAGGCTTCTTCAACCCCTTCCTTACCCAACATAAAACCCAACAATCCTCCCCAAGTAGCGGTAGGGTTGTCCGAATCCCATCCACAGAGCGTTCCAATTTTTATCGTTTCCTTTATATCGCCTTCGCCGTACAGCAAACTCACGATACCCGCCCCAAAATTGATACCGGCCGCAAAACAACCGTTACAAACGGTATCTTGTGTCGCCCATAGATAACCGTCTTCTTGACGTATCTGATACTTTTCATGAAGGGCATCGCGCGCTTCTTCCCATGTGACACCAGATGCATACTTTGCTTTTACAAAATCATACATTTTAGCGGAGTAGGAATCGTTGGGCAATTGCTTTCTAGCCTCTGCGGCCATCCAATCCAAATTCTCTTTAATGGATTTTTTAGGGTCCGCTAACGGAGCAAGGGAATATAGGACGACGTTGAATTCAGATATCCACGCTGCATTGTCCCTGGCCACATTCTGTATAGGCAAATGGGCCATTTTCAGGGCCACCTCAGGACGCCCTGGTGCAAAAAATCCAAAAATTTCCGTAGTCAGCTGCGCATCGATCATTTCATAATGCGGATTGTTCTTTGGTAACCCAGTCTCTGGCGGAACCATCCCTTTCTCCATTAAATCATAAGCCGCCTGATTGGAGACCCAAAGAAAATTTTCCTCTTCAGGTTTAATGTGTTTCAACCAACCCTCACGTATCATCTCGCCGGTCAATATTGCCGTTCTGTTTTTGTAGAGCAGTTCTTGGTAAATGTATTCGATATCGGTATCATCATCAGCACCCCAAATACTATCCACATCGGCAACTAAAAAATCGATGGTTTCAGAATACTTATTGGAGTCCCAAAGATTTGGCTGGTCGGGCTTTCCCCAATCCTCTCGGGTATAGAAACCCGCTCCTTTACCTTGGCTGTTCGGTATTCCTATTTTATCCATTTCCGTAATCAGGCCCGTCCAATTGGCGATGCATTGTCCTAACCAAAAACCGTATAATTTGTCTTTGTACAAAGTCCGTGAAATTTCCATATCGTCATCATGGGGCCGATATGAAGTATACTCAAGTAGTGAATCTTCACTGGCCCCAACAATTTCTCCATTTGTGTTTTCAACCTTGTTCTTGCAAGAAACCATTAAGCCCAAAACATAAAGTACGAACAGAAAACTTAGTGCCTTTTTGGTTATAGAATTAGTACTACGTATCATTTTTTAAATTGATAGTCTTTTAAGTTAAAACTAATCAATTAAATACTAATAAAAAGATCCAACATCAAACCGACTGGCACAATGATTGCCAATTATTCAGGTGTTTAACCTTTAAGACTTTAATACTATCTTTGGAAGATGTTTTCGATAATGCAAAAGCAGTTTTTCTTTTTTTTATGCTTTTTGGGACTAACTCCTGTTGTGATGCGTGCTCAAGATAACATGAGCACAGTCCGTTCACAAATCAATATTACAAATCCTACCCAAAGTACGGTTTGGAACATTCCCGAAAAAATAACATTGGAATGGAATACGGTGGCTATAGACACAAGCAAGTCTATCCGCTTTTTTTTGGTGCGTAATGAAATGGTCGTACAGGAATTAGGTTCGTTTAAGAATGATGGATTTGAGAATGGAATAGACCTGGCCAAGAACATTGGTTCTGGTGACCGCTATCAGGTAGTGGCCATAGAATTGTTTCCCGACGACAAGTTTAAAATTGCAAAACGGGCGACCCCTTTCTTCTCCATCGTCAATAAAATGTCTGATGAACGAAGGGAAAAACAGCGATTGGCAAATGCCATCCCTACTAAAAAACAAAAAACCCCAAGTCAAAAAAATCTACTAACACCATCTCAAACCAAACCGGTTAAACGGGAAACTTTTGAGGGTAGAAAAATATCTTACACCAAAGAATTAGAATTCAATTCTGAGAACATCACCCTAAAAATTTGGGACCATGGCAGACAAGATGGTGATATTGTTTCCATTTACCTCAATGGTATATCGGTGGTATCGAAATACTACCTCACGTACTCCAAAAAAGAATTTAGCGTAAAACTAGACCCGAAAAAATCGAACGACCTGTTCCTTTACGCGCATAATTTGGGAAACTCTCCCCCGAATACGGTGTCGGTTGAAATTACCGATGGCACAAAATCAGAAAACATTATCCTTAATTCAGACCTACAAAGTTGTGAAGCGGTATTGATCAGTGTTCGCTAAAACATTATTTTTGTCGCATATCATTATGTTAATCGAGGCTATTCAAAAAATGGCCCCATCATAACCAGTACACTTTTCCATGAAAAAATTTCTGTTCCCCATTTTCCTTCTCATTACGATTACCTGTTCTGCTCAAGAAGACAACATTCATCAAAAATCCACTATTTACGAAGCACCAACAGACCCGCTGGTACAAGAGAAATTAAAAAACTGGGGGGATCAAAAATTTGGTATGCTGATTCATTGGGGTGTATACGCGGTGCCAGGCATTATAGAATCTTGGCAATTATGTTCAGAGCCATGGCTAGAGCGCCCAGAAGGTATGTCGTATAACGATTATAAAAAATGGTACTGGAACCTGAGTTCTGTTTTTAATCCCGTGAATTTTGATCCAGATGGATGGGCAAGTGCAGCGGAAAATGCAGGAATGAAATATGTGGTGTTCACTACCAAGCACCATGATGGCTTTAATATGTTCGATACGCAACAGACCGATTATAAGATTACCAACGGGCCTTTTAAGAACCATCCGAAAGCAAACGTTGCCAAATATGTTTTTGATGCGTTCAGAAAGAAGGATTTTATGATCGGAGCCTATTTTTCAAAACCGGACTGGCATTCACAAGATTTTTGGTGGGACAAATATGCTACCCCTGACCGCAACCCGAACTATGATATTCGTAAATATCCAGAACGTTGGGAACGCTTTCAAGATTTTACCTATAACCAGATTCAAGAGTTGATGACCGGTTATGGCCAGATTGACATTCTTTGGTTGGATGGCGGATGGGTCAGACCTCGTGAAACTGTAACCGATGAAGTACGGGCATGGGGCGCTCCTATCCCAGATTGGGACCAAAACGTAAACATGCCAAAAATTGCGGAAATGGCCAGAAAAGCCCAACCCGGAATCATTTTTGCCGACCGTACGGTTCATGGGCCTTACGAGAATTACCAAACCCCAGAACGTTCGATCCCAGAAACAAAACTCGATAATCCTTGGGAGAGTTGCATTACCTTGGGAAACGCCTGGGGCTATGTGCCAAACGATACCTTTAAATCGGCCAATAAAGTAATCGCACTCCTGTCTGAAATTGTATCTAAAGGAGGCAACCTACTGCTTGGAGTGGGGCCACAATCGGACGGTATAATCCCCTTGGATGCCGTTAAAAGATTAGAGGAAATCGGAAGCTGGTTAGACAAAAACGGTGATGCGATATATCGAACCCATGCCATTGATGATTATACCGATGGTACTGTTTTTTTTACAGCTAATGATGAAAACCTATTTGCCATTGTTCCATTAAAGGAAGGTGAAAAGATGCCAAAGCAAGTGAGGTGGGGTAAGCATATTCCAAAGAAGGGCAGTAAAATAACAGTGCTTGAAACCGGGGAAAAGTTAGATTGGAATCTTAAAGATGGTAAAGTAATTGTACAGCTTCCCAATAGCTTGAAAAATAAAATATTACCCGCTCTGGCCTTTTCCTTCAAGAAATAAGGCCCCATTGATCAATAGCACGATGTATTTTAATAAATCTCTGCATAGAAACGCTTGGATCTGTTCTTTACTAATAGGACTGTTCTCTTTTATAATACAGGCTCAAACTAACAATCAGGTTATCAATGGAGCTGTCGATATGCCAAAAATAGACGTGCTGAAAAATGAATTTATCTTTGATAAAGCTCCGTTTCTACAATGTCATGCGCCTACGATCGTTGAATTGAAAAATGGGAAAATATTGACCTCTTGGTTTGCCGGAACCCATGAAAGACATACAGATGTAGGTATTTACACAAGTTATTTGGAAGACGATAAATGGTCAGCTCCAAAAAAAGTTGCGGATGGAGTACAAAATGACAGTCTACGTTACCCTAGTTGGAATCCAGTACTGTTTGAAAACAATAAGGGAATACTTTTTTTATACTATAAAATCGGGCCTTCACCCTCAACCTGGTGGGGCATGTATAAAACCTCAAAAGACAATGGCGAACATTGGTCAGCCGCTAAAAGATTGCCCGATTCAATTCTTGGTCCCATAAAAAACAAGCCCGTACAACTAGGCGATAGTCTAATTGTATCGCCCTCTAGCGTTGAAAGTGAAAACGGAGAAGTTTGGAAAGCGCATATAGAAATTTCAAAAGATGAAGGGTTTACGTGGACACGCTCAGAAATACCATCAGACCCTGGAGTAAAGTTGATCCAACCTACGATACTTCAACTCCCCAATGATTCGTTGAAAGTTTTGATGCGCAGTAATCAGAATGGGCTTATGGAAAGTATAAGTTCAGATTTTGGGAAAAGTTGGTCCAAAGCGAAACTAGGCGAAGTGAAGAATCCGAATAGTGGGGTAGATGCCGTAACTCTGGCCAATGGAAATTTTCTGTTGGTCTATAATCCTACCTTAAGTGGAAAAGACTGGTCAGACGGTAGGCAGAAATTGAATTTAGCCTACAGCACAGACGGGAAACACTGGTTAAATCTATTAAAATTGGAGGATGAAGATAAAGGGGAGTTTAGTTACCCTGCAATTATCCAAGATAAAGCTGGTCTCGTTCATATTGTGTATACTTACAATCGTGAGAAAATCAAATATGTAGTCATACAACTATCCAATTAACAATAATCCGCATCCATAAAAGCAGTATCCACAATACATGATTGAACGTTAAAGGTAAATCAATATAAATGTTATTATTAGGATACTACTTGTTGAAAACTTAACTTCTCTTATAGTTTTAATACCGATTTACAATGGAAGAAAAAACCGATTTATCCCAATTTTCCCTGCAAATTCCTAATACCACTAAAAAACGGATTATTATAATCGGTGGTGGTTTTGGCGGACTCAATTTTATAAAAAACATTCCCGAAGATAATTTTCAGCTCGTTCTTTTTGACAAGCATAATTACCACACTTTTTTACCCTTACTTTATCAAGTAGCTACCAGTGCTCTAGAAGCGCCCTCCATCTGCGATGCCCATAGACGTATTTATGGTAAAAGGGGCGATGTATACTTTAGGGCGGTCAAAGTACTCGGTGTTAATCCTGATAAAAAAGAAGTCGAAACTTTCATTGGTAGTTTACCTTATGATTTTTTAATCATTGCTTCTGGTTCGGTTCCAAATTATTTTGGAAATGAAAACCTTATGCAACATTCATTTCCGCTGAAGAGTCTACCCAATGCAACAGCATTACGCACTAAAATATACCAGAATCTAGAGCGTGCTACTTTAACCAGATCATTTGAGGAACGTAAACGTTTGCTAAACTTTGTCATTGTAGGCGGCGGACCAACTGGTGTAGAAGTTGCCGGGGCACTTTCTGAACTGCGTAAATTCGTACTGCCCTTAGATTATAAAGATCTGGATTTTAAACAGATGCGCATAAAAATTATTGAGGGAGCAAACCAAGTATTGGTCGGGTTTTCACCTCACGCCAGTAAAAACGCATTAGCAACCTTAAAAAAAATGGGGGTTGAGTTGATGTTCAATACTTTGGTCGCAGATTTTGATGGCACCACAATCACCTATAAGAACGGGGAAACGGAAACCTGCGGCATGCTTATCTGGGGAGCCGGGGTTTCTGGGGCTCTCATTAATGGACTAGATAAAAACCTGATTAAGGGTGGCAAATACGTGGTTGACCCTTATTGCAGAATAAAGGGACATGATACCATATTCGCTATTGGCGATATTGCACTTTTCGAAGACCCACGCTATGAAAGAGGGCTTCCCGGGGTTGCCCAACCCGCCATTCAACAAGGAAAATATACTGCAAAATTGATTTCAAAACTGGTTAAAAAAGGTAAGGACCTAAACAACCTTACTGAAGAAAAACCATTTAAGTACCTTGATAAAGGCAGCCTTGCCACGATAGGCCGTAATAAGGCCGTTGCAGACCTCCCTGGCAATCTAAAATTTTCAGGATTTATTGCGTGGGCCCTGTGGGCAACTGTTCACCTTCTATATTTGAACGGTTTACGCAATAGATTATTTACGTTTCTAAGTTGGATGATGAACTATTTCAACTATCAAAATAAAGTACGGCTCATCATAAACCCAATCTTAAAACCTGATGATACCGTAGAAAAAGAGTTTGCCAAAGTTAATGAAACGGGAGATTGAGCCAGTTTCCTTTAGCATACAACCAATTATCCTGCAAGTATCTGACGAATACGATCCTAGTCTGCCGTGCTAAAATATTTTCTTGATGCCCTTATAAAACAGGAACGCCAAAAAACCAGCTATAAGACCTACACCGAACTCAACGATTAGACCAGGGATGTTTGGAAAAATATGATGGAGAAATGGAAGGTTGTGAACAAAAATTCCACCAGAAACAAGAATTAAAGCAATAGTTCCTATAACCGACAACGATTTGATGACGACCGGAAGAGCATTCACAAAGAATCTACCAATTTTGTCCGAAATACTATTGTCCTCTTCATTGATCGCAATCAAACGGGCCCCGAACTCATCCATTCGCACAATGAGTGCAACGATGCCATAAACCCCCACAGTAGCCAAGAACGCTACTATGGATACAACTATGATTTGAGAAACCAACGGTTCGTTCATGACGGCCCCCAAGGCGATAATAACAATTTCAATCGAAAGAATAAAATCGGTTATGATGGCCGATTTTATTTTCTCCTTTTCGATTTCAAGAATTTCAGCTTCACTAATTTCTTTAACCTCTGTTTCAATCGAAGTATGGGCATGGGGCACAAAGAATTCATATATTTTTTCGGCTCCTTCAAAAGCAAGGTAAACTCCACCGAGAATCAATATTACAGTCACCGCCCATGGCAAAAAGCCGCTCAACAAAAACGCGATCGGTAGAATTATAATTTTATTGAGTAGCGAACCTTTTGTAATGGCCCATAATACGGGCAATTCACGTTTCGAGACGAATCCTGATGCTTTTTCTGCATTGACCGCTAAATCATCGCCCAGTATTCCCGCTGTTTTTTTGGTGGCAATTTTACTCATTGCGGCAACATCGTCCAATAGCGTTGCTACATCATCTAGTATTGCAAAAAATCCTGAGGCCATTTTTTCTGTTTAAAATAAAAATAGTTCAACCTATTGAATTAGTGAAATCCATTTGACACAAATGATGACCCAAGTAAACATTCTAATCGCGAGAGTAAAGAGAAAAGCCTTGGCTAAACAATTAAAATAGGTCAACGTACAATCAACATTCCTCACTTTAATGTTAGATAAAATAAAAGCCCTTCCAGAAAATGGAAGGGTTTTTCATCGTAGTCTTTCATGACAATTGGCGAACGCTATCGAATCATTTATTTCTAGGTTTACCTTACTATCGAACTATGGACCCAATAAATTTATTGGGAATGCAACAACCATATTTGAAGAAAAATTGAAAAATATATTTGTTGCCCATTGCTGGAGTCGGTATTTTTGAGGGAAAACATGGAATAGTTAAACCCTTCAATATTATTTGTGGATGTGTTGAAATAATAGCCTATTCCGATTTTACATTTTTAACGTAATATTTAATTCTTCAAAATAAAATCCCCTTTTGAATGACCTCAAAGAAGAATATTGGAAAAAACATTTTCATTGTTTTTTACCTTAATTCCATTTATCCGTTAAGTCCAAAGCTAAAGTCTTTTTTAATGGATAATATAAAAAGCTCTTTTTTTCCCAAAAACCATATGGTTAGTAGGGAAGGCGAATTTTGCAATAAGTTATACCTAATCAAAAAGGGATTGGTACGTGGATATTACATGAGTGAATCTAACGAAATTACAACATGGATTGATTCAGAGAATGAAATTTTTACTTCCATAACAGGTTTTTTTAAAAATCAAAAAACTCGGGAGAACATTCAATGCTTAGAAGATACTCATTGCGATTATTTGGAATATGACGACTTTAAATACTGTCTCCACAATTTTTCAGAAATGCGGCACATATATAGAATAATGCTTGAACAATATTACATCTTCGCAGAAGAAAGGGTCTATCTGTCAAGGATATTGAGTGCCAAAAAAAGATTGGATTATTTTATTGAGAACAATAACCCTACGGTAATGAAAAGAATCCCAAAAAAATATTTGGCCTCTTATTTGGCGATGAGACCAGAGACCTTATCGAGATTACTGAAAGAAGATCAGTAGGTATAAATACTATTCCTGTTATTGCAATAAAATTTTGATTCCCCTACCCTACAAAATGGTTTATTTCTCATAAAAAATACAATTCCTCTCTTATCAAGAGATATTTTAAACCTCATATTTCCTTCTTTTTTATAAGAAATCAATATAAGAATTGACATATGTCAACGTGACGAACGATTACATAAAATAAGGCAGAATAGGTTGCGTTTCTGAACTATGCTGTAAGAAAAATTGTACTTATTTCTGAGAGCGGAAGTAAGAAAATTATAATCCATTCCTCAAAAACCAAACCAAGAACTAAACCCTGTATGAAAAAATTACAGACCTCCTTTCAAGACAAATAAAAACCCTATACACAATACTTTAAGTTCAAAATCTAAAAATTAGAATCTATACTTTTTTACAAACTCCTCCTATTCACAAATAATTATGATGAAAAACCCATACATATTTTCGCATAAACCTAACAAAATGACATTTCAAAATTTCTTTTTCCTTTCAAAGGAAAAAGTTCAATTCCCGATCTTATTTACTTTTGTTTTTTTTGTAGGGCTTGTAAATGCAAATAGCACAAAAATTGATTCTAATCCTGCCAAAACTAGAAATTCGACATTCATTTCTCCTACTATAACCTTAGACCCTACAAATAGTACGGGTGCAGGAGGCACTGACATTAATACAGAGGCATGCTCAAGCGGTTGGGAGATATTGGATAACACCAATACCGGTGTGTCTGCTAATTTTAATTCACCGGATGGAACTATAATGTCAATGTCCATATCGTTGATAAACCCACAGGATGGTTTGGATGAACAATTAGGTATTGGGGGTACTTTTTCAGGAGTTCTTGTAGAAGGTAATGGAACTCAAAATCTTACCATTACCAATACAGGAACTGCGGGAACCGGAACAATGCAGGGGGTCTTGGATGATTTAATCTATAGAGATTTAGCTGCTGATCCAAATACGACAGTACAGCGTCAGGTTTCCATTCAAATAACAGACGAACTAGGGCAATTGTCCAATACTGCGAATGCCTATTTTAATGTTACCAAAGCGGCAAACGCAGGTAAGACCAATGGTCCCTTAATCGTTTTTTCTTCAGATACTACAATTGATTTGTTCACGGCTTTGGACGGAAATCAAGACAACGGGGGAACTTGGGTAGATATTGATGGTAGTGGGGCATTGACAGGAAACATAGTCGATATATCTTCCATACCTCTTGGAGGCACCTCTTTTAGATATGAGGTGAGCGCGCCTTTGCCCTGTGGAACTGCAACCGTTACTGTTTTGGTCATTAAAATAAATTCGGATCAAGTTCCAATTAATTCAAGTGCTTCGTGTGGTGCCTTGATGACCAATTATACAGATCCGCTGTATTCGGGCAATTCAAACGACCCCATTTATATTTTTAATTTGGGTGGCGATAATGGCGTATTGGAAGCTGAGGTCGGGGTGGATCCAGCAACCACATATGACTGGTATGTTTTTAATCCTACAACCAACAGTTATGATATTTATGAACTGAACGGTGACAGAATTCAAGGTAATTTAGCCGATGGTGGGTATCTGGTTGTTAGAAACGATGGAGGAACGGTTACAGAAGGAAGAGCTTGGGTCTGGAACGTTTTGTCCGGTTCGGGCACTGCTGGTTCGGATGATATCGTTTGTGAAGGAAGCACTTACACCTTAAATGGTAGTATTAGCGGTTCTTTACAAAGTTATACCCATTACAACCCAGTCAAAAGGCCATTTATTATTGATAATACCACTCAAATTTCAGTTAGTTTCAATGCCAATCATACTTATGTTTCTGATTTAGGTTTCTTTTTTGTTGATCCCTCGGGAGAGAATACTATTACTTTAGCTCCAAACCACGGAACCTGTAACTCTGGAGATAACGTTACAGATCTTACGTTTACCAATCAGGGTACCCCCACTTATTTCAATTATTGTCCGCTATCGGCTCCGCTGACCGGAACGTTTAATGGATATTTTGATGGATCGTCAAATTTATTGATAGACTGGTCATCCTTATATGGTTTAGATGCGTATCAAGGAGGTTGGGCCGTTCAAATATATGACTGTGTAAACCAAGATGTTGGATCTTTGACCGGTGCGACAATTACGTTTGATGATGGAGCAGGAAATTCTGTCTCATATACCAGCGGTTCTATAAACGTGCCTATTGATGATAATTCCTGTAGTCCTGAAACAGCGTCCATTTATGAAGTTCCTTTTACTCCGGCCGTCAGTACCAGTCAAACCATTAACCTAAATCCGAATATTGGTGACGATGATGATACTGGTGGTTGGCAGTGGTATTATAGTGTTGAGGGCGCCTCAGGGCCATTTGTTGAGTTCAATAATAATACATTGACTCCAGAGATAACGATCAATCAAGATACATGGGTTAAACTAGTTGTCAATTATGGTTTTAACTGTACTTCAGAAGATACCATCCTAATCGAAGCTAGTAAGGGCCCTTCCATTTCAACAGAAGAGGATCAGCCACAAAATCAGCTTGCCAATTCTGTTGATCCCATATTATTTACAGTAAATGCAACCGGGCCAAATTTATCCTATCAATGGCAAGTCGATAACCAATTGGGAGGAGGCTATGTGAACATAGATGTGGCCAATGGTTCTGATATATATACAGGCAGTGATTCAGCCACGTTAACGCTTACTGGTGCAACCAATAATGAAAATAATTATGAGTATCGTGTAATAATTGCTGACGGCAATAATCTTTGCCCGGATTTAGTCTCAAATTCAGCTAGGCTGACAATAGACAATGAAGCTACTATCTCAATTGATATACCTATTGCAGGTGACGGCACAGTGAACTCGAGCGAGGACCAGAACGTTGCGGTGACGGGAAATACGGTAGGGGTCGAGAACGGACAAATGGTAACCGTTACGTTTTTCGATGGTACGAACTCAATAATCGCTACGGCAATGGTCACTGACGGAATCTGGACTGTGACAGATGCCGATATTTCGACCCTTGACAACGGGAATGTTACCATTGATGCCGATGTGGCCGATGTCGCGGGCAACACAGCGAACGATCAAAAGCTTGTGCAGCTCGATAATATACCACCTAGTGCTGATAGTTTTTCAACGATGGATACCACGCCCAGTTTAACGGGTAGTGGAGATTCCAATGAGACAATAGTAGTGGAACTGGATATTAATGAAGATTTAATCACAGATGTATCTTATTCCGTTCTAGTTGATTCTGATGGAAATTGGACTTTGGATACAGAGACCGCTTCACCCGTGAACGGCATATTTCCGGTCCTTACCGATGGGAATAAAATTAACTTGATCGCAAAGGATGTTGCAGGGAACACAGGGTCATCGCTAATAACTATTTCCATAGATACCGATGGAGATGGTGTGACAGATGCATTGGATGAATGTCCGAACACCCCAACGGGAGAACCTGTGGACAGCAGCGGTTGCAACGATTCACAAAAGGACACCGATGGAGATGGTGTAACGGATGACTTGGACGAATGCCCGAACACCCCAACGGGAGAAGCTGTGGATGCCACTGGTTGCAGCGATTCACAAAAGGATGCAGATGGAGATGGTGTAACGGATGACTTGGACGAATGCCCGAACACGCCCATGGGAGAACCTGTGGACAGTAGCGGTTGCAGCGATTCACAAAAGGACACCGATGGAGATGGTGTAACGGATGACTTGGACGAATGCCCGAACACGCCCATGGGAGAGCCTGTGGATACTAACGGTTGCAGCGATTCGCAAAAGGACACCGATGGAGATGGTGTAACAGATACCTTGGACGAATGTCCGAACACCCCAACGGGAGAACCTGTGGACAGCAGCGGTTGCAGCGATTCACAAAAGGACACCGATGGAGAGGGTGTGACGGATCACGTGGACCAATGTCCGAACACGCCTACGGGAGAACCTGTGGATACTAACGGTTGTAGCGATTCGCAAAAAGACTTAGTTTCACCTCCAATCGAAGTCGTACCTCTTCCCGTCCCCGCCCAAGCGTTTACACCAAATGGTGACGGTAATAACGATACTTGGATGATTCCCGGAATAGAAAACTACCCCAACAATATGGTAAAGGTCTTCAACCGCTGGGGCCACGTGGTGTATTCCGCACGGGGCTATGCCAACGATTGGCAAGGGTTCTATAAGGAAAAAAACGAGAAACTACCTTCGGGGTCCTACCTATACATAATAGACTTAGGGAATGGTAGTGTACCCTTACAGGGCTGGATATTTCTCAATTACTAAATAAAAAAAGCATAATATAAACCGAACGAAACAAACATGATGATCAAGATTTCAACGCTATTCACCTTTTTGGTATTGATGGCCATGAGCGCGTATGCCCAACAGGACCCTAACTTTACCTTCTACCGCTACAACATGAACATTTACAACCCCGCTTATGCTGGTAGTGCGGATGCCGCGGAGCTCACCCTCGGCATCAGGAGCCAATGGGCTAACGTACAGGGAGCTCCCGAAAGCCAAAGTGCAATATTCGGGATGCCCGTGGGCAAGAACGTGGGCCTAGGGATATCCATCCTTAACGACCGTACCTTTATAGAGCAACAGACATGGTTGGCCGTTGACGTTTCATACCGCGTACAGTTGAACGAAAATACCGACCTGTACTTTGGCATCAAGGGGAGTGCGAACTCATACGATGCGAACACGCAGGGGCTCATCACCTACGGTGTGGGACAGGACGGCAGCCTTATGGACTACAAGAGTCGTTTTACCCCTAACGTAGGCGCAGGGGCCTACCTGAAAGGTCTCAACTACTTCATATCGCTATCCGCGCCCAAGTTATTAACACCCGAACGTCTAAAAGAGCGCAACGGCAATGCCTTTATAAGTAACGAACGTAGGCACGCCTACTTGAGCGGTGGCTACGATTTCGTATTGAGCAAGAGCATCGACCTGAAGACCATGGCTATGGTACGCTATGAACGGTCATCACCGATGTCAGTGGAACTGACCGGAATTTTAGACTTTGGGCAACGCTTCGAGCTGGGCACTTCGTACCGTTATGACGAGAGCATCAGCGGTCTGTTCCTGTTCAACATCAGTAACGGATTCAAAATCGGTTATGCCTACGAAACGGCCCTACAAAATCAGATAAACGGAATGGACAATGCGACCCATGAACTGTTTATGCGTATAGGATTTTAAAAAATCTTATGGTCAAATTCGATTAAAAACCTAGGGGTGACATATTTGGTCAATTTCTTTTAGGTTTGGAGACTTTATATCGAGGAATCTGTTGAAATTACCCTATTCATAGGTCTTTAAAATCATTATAAATGAAGCGCAAGCTAATATGATACATTTAGCATACGTTTAAGATTTTATATTTTTAATCAGCGTATGCAATACTGATTTTCCAGAAATTTGGGAAAATCATTAAAGTCAAAACAATTTCAGAATCTGGATTAACTTTATATCTTTCAAAATAAACGTCTTCAGCTTCTTCAAATGTTTTGTAGGGTTAAAACAGTGAAATTTTATCTTTTAAAGCCTTAAAAAAGGCTGTCCTTCTTCGACCATCATCTTTTTTTAACTTCATCATTGTTCTGCCTGAATGGTGAACTTAGTTTGGATATGAATTTATAATCATGTAAAGTATTATAGATTAAATCAGCCTCAGGTTTAGTTAAATCTATATCGCTAGAAATTAAGGAATAAAATTAGGTAAAGTTTTCATTCGATTCAAAGTCAAGTTTCTTAAACCTCGAATCATACAGAAAATCTGTAATCTCAACTAATGTTGCTAAATTTTGATGTTCTAAAGTTCGTAGTTGTACTTCGATTCTTTTTGTTGGTTCGCTTAATCTAACATAAAGGTGAATCCCTTTCTAACCGAGAGGCTTAGGGTATTGAATGTAATCCCACATTTTGCCTGCACTTTGATAATTAAATTTCATTAAAGTTACAGCCTTGTACAGTTCTTTTCCCTTATTAAAAATTCATCGAATACCTACAATGTCCCCATACGGCTTAGTTTTATTTTTGGCCGTCGTGGTATTTTCTTAAGTATAGTTCCGATTCTTTTTGTCTTTAGCTGCTATAGAGGTCTCAGCTTTATAGTACATTTTACGATTGTTCCACGATCACATCCCAAAGGGATTGATGGAAATGACTGGATTATCATTAAACAACAAAAGACCAAAACGTCTTTTATGGCTCCCATTGTATCTAAGGTGCAGGAATTGATCGAAAACTATAAAAGCCATATACTTACAAAGATCAGCGAAACATTATTTCCCGTGATCACAAATGAAAGAACAAACCTTTACCTGAAGGAAATTGCAGAAGCCTGCGGTATCAAAAAAACTAACTTTCCATATGGCCAGACATACTTTTGCCACAACAGTGACTTTAAGTAATGTTGTCCCCATCGAAATCGTTTCAAAACTGTTAGGATATCCCAAAATAGCCACAGCCCAAATTTATGCTAGGGTTCTTGACAGGAAGATCAGTGAAGCGAAGATATGGGAATCCTTTGGCCCAAGCTGAATTTGAATTCTTCCCAAAAAATTAAAGGAAAAAAAGCATTAACTATACCCTGATGCTCAGGTTAGAAATTTCCCCATGTCCCATTAATAGTTAATTAATTATAATAATATTTTCAAAATAGTTGCCCAAACAATTTCCCCGAAAGTAATTCAATAATGATTTTTAAAGAGTAAAAGTATCACAGAACTAAATCCGTATTCTATTGTTAAGTTATTTAAAACTTTCCAAACTAAATGATTTGATATTATGGGGTGTTAAAAAAGGAGGTATTCAACACAAATCAGCTTAAAAAATCAAAAAATAACTTATATTTAGTTTCGTAAAAAAACCAATTAACTTTCTAATTATTTAAAATGAAAAAATTATTCTTTCTTTTAGTTGTGTTTTCTTTTGTTTCATGTAAGCAAAAAATGACCAATAAAGAAACAGCAAATGATGTCGCTGTTATCCCTGAAAGCGATAAGGTTGAAATAATTGATGTTCACTCACATTTTCAAAAAGACCGTGACTATTTTATTGATTTCATGAAGAATCGTAAGATGAAAACGATTTTGGTGGATGTTGCCAAACATAATGCTACAGACTCTACCAAAATTGAGCGCAGTTGGGACGAATATGTGGCCTTAGCAGAAAAGTACCCAGATCTTTTTTGGCTATGTTCCTCTTTAATGGGCTTGGGAATCGATGAGCCAGATTTCGCCCAAAAAGAAATAGAGCGCTTCAAAAAAGAAATTGCGCAAGGTGCACGCATGGTCAAGGTCTGGAAAAATTTTGGAATGGTCACAAAGGACAATTCGGGCAAGTACATTCAAATTGATGACCCTAGGCTTCAGCCTATTTGGGATTATCTGAAACAACAAAACATACCTGTTATGGCACACATAGCAGAGCCTATACAAGCCTGGAGACCGCTAAATCCCAATAGTCCCCATTTTGGCTATTACAGCGACCATCCAGAATATCATGCCTACAATTTTCCCAAGATACCATCTTATGAAACCATCATAGCCGCAAGGGACAATTGGATTTCGAAAAATCCCGATTTACAAATCTTATGTGCTCATATAGGTAGCATGTCACATGATGTCGACATGGTTGCAAAACGTTTGGACAATTATCCAAACATTAAGGTTGAATTGGCTGCGAGATTTGGAGATTTAGCTACGCAAGATTCTAAAAAAGTAAGGGCATTTATGGAAAAATATCAAGATCGTATCCTCTTTGGTACTGACTTTGGAAACAGTACAAATCAGTCAGACCTAACTGCCGAGGAATTAACTCGGGAAAAAGAGGATTTAGCTTCAGATTATAATCTGTTGCACACCTATTTAAGCACCTCGGATTCGGTATTAATAAGGGGGCAGTCCAATGTCGGTCTTTCCTTACCCAAGGAAGTGCTCGAAAAAATATATGTGACCAATGCAAAGAGTTTGTTGAAACTCAAGTAAGTCCATTATTCGAATGTCGACATTGTAACCCAATCTAAATGAAACTTTAGACCACTCAACACCCGAACCCTTCCGAAAGCCTCCGGATATCGATTATCATATTCCGATGTGGCTCTGGGAATGTAGAGCAACCCAAAGAATTGATTTAAAAAATTGTATTTTTTATCCATGAACGTGATTGACCGATTTCCTCTGTTTTTAATCCTATTAATGGGATTAGCCACAGTATTTTCAAAAAATGAAAGCTTAAAGGACTTCATCCGGACCATTGAAGGTTCCACATTGGAAATACAAATGGTTACTAAACCATCAGGAAGTTTTACCATGGGGAGTCCTGCGTCAGAAAAACACCGCAATTTGGATAAAGGGCCAGTCCATGAAGAAGCACTTAACTCCTTTTGGATTTCGAAACACGAAATTACAAGGGAGGTGTACAATCTTTTTGTAAATCGGGCCATAGACGGTAACGACCACCCTAACATCGCCACAGAAGTAAATATCGATATTGACGCCATTTTTGGTACCATACCCTATGTGGATATGAGTTTAGCAATGAGCACAAGTGAAGGTTTACCTGTGGGTAACGTAACACATTATGAAGTATCCCAATTCTGCCAATGGCTATCGGCCAAAAGGGGGAAATTTTATCGATTACCCACAGAGGCCGAATGGGAGCACGCCGATCGCGCGGACACCTCCACTGCCTATCATTTTGAGGATGGGGCTAAGAAACTAGAAGACCATGCAGGGTCTTACGAAAATAACGAGGCTCCCTTCCACCCCACTGGCCAAAAAAAACTAAATCCCTGTTGGCTTTACGATATGTACGGGAAGGTAGCGGAATGGACTGTTGATCAATATCTACCTGATGTTTATCAAACAAGAAAACAAATTACCATATCTTCTATTTTATTTTCTGACAAAACGTATCCTCGATCCATACGTGGTGGCTCCTATCATGATAACGCTGAATATATTAGAAGTGCCACACGTCTAGGATCTACGAAAAATGGGGAAATTCGCGACCCCCAATTTCCAAAAAAACAAATGGTGGAAGACAGATACCCCCTTTGTAGAATTTCGTATAGTTCGTGATTGCAATCCTCCAAAAGAAAGTGAAATGAACAAATATTGGTGCAAATACCCCGTAACTGAAAACAAATTTTTCATAAAAGCCTAAAGAGTATGAGTTAAAAATGAATATGGTAAACTAACATATAGAAAGGATATTTGTTTAATCCTGAAAGGAAAAACTTTGCGGTTGAAACCAGAGTTTCGTGGATTGGGTTTTCTTGCCTTTTAATATAATATGTTGATCATGTTAGAAATCGTTTTTCTTAAGCCGCTAAAAGAGGTAAAAAAAAGATAAAAAGAGCTTTTTTAGAATAAGGAGTAGTAGCAGCTCTATAGTTAACTTTTATAGACAATGAGAATTCACGTAGAACAAAAAGGGAGAAACTGTAATAATAAAACTATGACAAATTTGAAAATTATTGTATGTCATCTACTTACTATAACTACTCATTATCTCGAATTTTCCAAACTTAATCATCTAAGTTTAGTGGGTTCCTAATTGCTTATTTGAAATATTTGTTACAATTATATATCACATTTGAAAAAACGAAATAATCATAGACTTTCTAACAGCATGTACTTTGGTTATTAAACAATAATAATTTTCACACCTACACTTAAATTAAACAATTAGAGAATGAGAAAAATACTATTGGTTTCAATATTATTAATGACAACTTTTAAAGCATTTACCCAGCATGAGGATAAAGTTGAAATAGTATTGTTAAAGGGCGAATATTGGTGGGGTGGGCTTAGTGCTATTGGTCATAATACCCCTTATGATTCCTCAAGTGTTGAAAGCCATGATCTTTGGGGAGATAATAAAGGAAACCAAGCACAACCTTTACTTTTGTCAAGCAAAGGAAGGTATGTTTGGAGTGAATCACCTATAAAATATTCATTTGATAGAGGAAAAATAACCGTAACCACTAGATCTGGAGAAATTCAATTTGGAAGTGCCGGTAAAAATTTATTGGATGCTTTCAACTTTGCCGTTTCCCATTTTTATCCTCCAAATGGAAAAATTCCTGATGAACTTTTATTTACAAAACCACAATATAACACTTGGATAGAGTTGACCTATAACCAGAATGAGGATGATATTTTGGAATATGCCAAGGCAATAGTAGATAAAGGATATCCCCCCGGAGTACTCATGATTGATGACAATTGGCAAGAAAGCTATGGAACATGGGAGTTTTCCCCAAGACGATTCAAGAACCCAAAGGAAATGATTAAAAAACTCCACAAGATGGGTTTTCAGGTTATGGTATGGGTATGCCCGTTCGTAAGTGCAGATACCGAAGTTTTCAGATATTTGGCAAAAGAAGGAATGTTGTTACTGGATGGCGATAAGACCCAAGATGTATTATGGGCAAATACAAAAAACAAAGCGGCAATTATTCGATGGTGGAATGGGGCCAGTGCTTGCCTAGATTTAAGCAATCCAAAAACCCAAAACTGGTTTGAAGATAGGTTGAAATTTTTGATGGATGAATATGGGGTTGATGGATTTAAATTTGATGCGGGCGATGCTGATTTTTATACCGATGACATTGTGTCATTTGTACCGGAATTAAATCCAAATGATCATACGACCTATTTTGCAAAATTGGGATTGCAGTTTTCGTTGAATGAATATAGAGCGTCTTGGAAAATGGCAGGGTTGCCTTTAGTGCAACGACTAAGGGATAAAAATCATGATTGGAATGACCTTCAAAAACTCATTCCGGATTTAATGTCTCAGAGTATTATGGGATATGCCTATACATGTCCTGATATGATTGGTGGAGGTGAATATCAATCTTTTCAAAATTCTACCACCATAGATGAAGAATTGGTGGTGCGTTCAGCGCAAGTACACGCCTTGATGCCTATGATGCAATTTTCTGTTGCCCCTTGGCGGGTCCTTTCAGAGGAAAACAACAGATTATGTCTTGAAGCCGCTTTACTACATGTTAAAATGGGAACTTCGATTCTAGATTTGGCTAAGAAAGCTTCAAAGACTGGGGCACCCATCGTAAAACCAATGGCTTTGGCATATCCCAATGGCGGTTATGAAAACATAAAGGACCAATTTATGCTCGGAGATCAAATATTGGTCGCCCCTGTTGTTCAAAAAGGAAGGCGTAACCGAAAGGTAATTTTACCTAAAGGCTTCTGGATAGATGAGAAAGGAGTAACTTTTAGAGGAGGAAGAGCCATTGATATTGAAGTTCCCATGAATCGCCTACCTTACTTCACAAAGAAATAATAAAAGCGTGCCTGTTTTTTCATTTTCCAATGGTCGTTAAACAGGCTTTCTTATTTGACTTTTACGTAAAGTGTAAAAAACCAATTGTATTCAAACATGTTGTTGATTTTACAAAAACCTTGGTCGTTCAATTTTTTGTGAATCCATACTTCACGTCAAAAACAAGTTTATCAGGTAAAAGAAAAAAACATTTCAACCTTTCAATTAATAGACTTTACCTAACACTAATCACCTAATCTTTCCTTGATTCCAAATCAACTTTGGCAAGTGATAAAATTCGAAGTACAACCCTGGATTTTAAATTTTAAAATAAATCTTATGCTTATCCAAAAAATACGTGATATACCAAAATATAAAAAGTACAAATAGGGAGTTTAAGACAAGTATTAGATCTTCAGAGAAATTGAGCCAACCAAAAATTCCTTCAGTAAATATTAATCCGAAACCCCTAAACCATTGAATGCCCACTGTTTCGGAAAACAAGTAAATAAATATTGAATTGGTACCTACAACAGAAAAAACCTGCAACCATTTTTTGTGATTGTTGCGAACGTCTATGTACCAATAGAAAAAAGTCAAGGTCAAGAGGGTAAATCCGCCGGAAACTAGGGTGAATGAAGTTGTAGCTATCCTTTTTACAATTGGTGTAATGCCTGTCAAATCTAGAAGGTAGCCACTTAACAGTAAAATAAAACCACTTATTACAAACATTTTCAACTTTTCTTTTTCTGCGCGTTTTGATAATAATACTTGACCACAGACAACACCCCAAATGGTGTGTGCAGCAGTAGGTATGAAGTTTATTGTCACCCAACCACCGTTATTTATTTTACCCATCAAAAGCATATCCATGTAGGATCCGAAACTCGCCCCATTATTATAAGGGTCCTGAAAGTCATACATTCTATACAACACCTCTGTAAGGACAAGCAATCCCAGAGATATCAAAAGCTGATACTTATGGGGTAGGTTCATGATTGCATACGCAATAAGAATAGTGAAAGCTAATTGAACCAATACATTCCATAACTCCCAAACCAACTCATGACTGTAAACACAATGAAGTAAAACACCAAATGCAAACAAGAGCAAACAACGTTTGAGAATATGTTTATTTACCTGACTTTTAGAGCTGGTTGCAAGCCTTTTACCCAAAGAAAAGGGCATGGCAACCCCAACGATGAACATGAAAAAAGGTTGTATCAAATCCCAGAATCGTAATCCATGCCATGGATGGTGGTGCAATTGAAGCGCTACAGGCTCCAAAAAGGTATTCTCAGCGAAATCATAAAAGCTATGGTGAAAACCAGCAGCCTCCGCTATAAGCAAAAACATAGTGAGGCCCCTAAAGACATCCAATGAAAATAAACGCTTTGATGATTTTTGGTTTGAAACTGCCATGTTTTGTTAATTATAATTTGGTTATCTTATTATCTACTATTTAAAAAATTACTCGATTTTATATTATTTTATGCATTATCTATGCGATTATGGTTACTTATTTCAAAGATAATTTGAAAGAATACACCTAATATTATGAACTGAATAAACATCGATTTCATATAAGGACTATAAATAGTAATGTTTAGCACGTACTAAAACTGATCTGCCTCATAAACCGTCTTAGTACCACCTTTGGCATCCTCTAATTCAATGGTCTTAATTTTATCATTCAATAATATACTTCGACTATTTTGTGACAAGTAACCCTCGCCAAGATAAAATTCACGTTTATAGCTATTACCGTCTTTTAGAACAATCTTGGCACTAACCATATTTACCGGAACTTTGATGCTTTTAAAATGATTTTTTTGTTGATTTAGTTCGAAGATTTTTGAAGGAGCATCATTGTTAGCCACGAGGACATACGTAGTACCATCTGCTTTTGTCAGTTTAGACAATGCGCTCGCATCCCAATCATTCAAAAAACCAGTTTCTTCAATAGATAAGGTTGAGAATCGACCTCTACCATTACCCTTTAAAACAATTCCTTTAATGGCATCATACCTTCCTGTTGAGACTTCTGTCGTGTATGAATTACCCGTTAATAAGGCATCCAAAGCTCCATCCCCATCAAAATCATCAACTAGAATACCTTCAATCGGCCCCATTTGACAGCTTTTGGGTAAAGCTTTAATAGAAAATTGTCCGTTCCCTAGATTTTCCAGAAATGAACTTTCAAAAAGATTACTGCGCAATATGTAACTACCTTCTATTTCTTCTGGAAGAAAGGCTTTTTCAAAGGTAACATCCGAATAGGATTCATAAGTTTTAAAGCGGGCTCTCATGGCGTTAATTTGGCCTATAATCTCATCCCGCGAGTGTACAATGAATTCATCTCCATCTGTATAATAGGTCATGACAGGATCAATTTTTCCGTTTTTATCAAAATCCTTTGCGTAGATTGATACGGGCGTATCTTTTGTAACATTATATCTGTTGTTTAGACCAACATTACCTAACAGGTAATCAATGTCGCCATCATTGTCAAAATCACCACCTGCTAAGCTATTCCACCATCCGCTTGTATTTAATAAACCAGCCTTTGCGGCTTCCCTATAAACTAACTTACCATGGTTATTATGAAATAGGGTTATGGGCATAAATTCACCTACTACCATAAGATCTATCCAGCCATCATTGTCATAATCGGTCCATAATGCAGCCGTAACCATAGTAAGTTTATTCCAATTATCTATGGAAGCGCTTATGTCCTTAAACCCTATTTTTCCAGTATTTGGGTTTGAAACGTTTTCCAAGAGATAACTTTTTGCGGGTGATGGATACGATCCCGGACTTACCCTTCCCCCGATAAATAGATCCAAATCGCCATCATGATCAAAATCAGAAGCGGTGACCACTGAACCACTGGAATCTACATCTGGAAAATCTAAAAAACGAGTAAAATTACCTGTACCATTATTGATGTACAGGCGATCTTGGTACGATGTATTTCCTTTATCGACCAAAACGCCTCCGCTTACCACATATAAATCTAGGTCTTGGTCACCATCCACATCAAAGAAAAGAGTACCCATATCTTCAAAATTAGGTTCAGGGGTAAACGGGGTAGCGTTAAATTGTCCAGTTGAATTTTGTACAAATAGCTTTCCAGAAGACCCTGCCGCTCCACCAATGTAGAAATCATCTATGCCATCACCGTTGACATCACCCACTGCAATTCCAGGTCCATTTCTTGAGTGCATATGGGGCAGAATAGATTGTACCTTAAAATCAACTACTGGGTCTTCTTGATGGATATAAGATGTTCCCAACGAATCTGTAACGTTGACAAATAATGGCAAACCGTCATTACCGTTTACTTTAGCTTCTTTAATAACCGCAGATGATTGGTCGAGCGTCAATAACTGATTAACTTTTATATTTGTGAGTATTTGTTCCTTTTCATCTGGCCACATAATTTCAAGGGAGTCAATTGATGTGAATTTTCCAACACCAAAATGCACTGTGTGGTCTACCGCAGATTCGTATCCCCTGCTGAGATAATGTTCATAGTATTGGGTAATGCTGTCTGTCGTAATTTTGATCGTGGCCCCAATTCCTTCGAGGTTACCCTTTTCACCCTTAAGCTGTAAGCGCAAATAATTGCTATGTTTACGCGTATTTGCCGTATTCTCATACAAAAAAGCCGGTTGGTTTACATTATTCACAATTAAATCTAAATCCCCATCATTGTCCAGGTCAGCATACGCAGCACCATTGGAGCAGCTTGGTGTATCGATCCCCCAATCTTCCGTTACATTTTCAAAAGTAATATCTCCTCTATTGCGATAGGCATAATTGTTCAATTTCGCCGGAGGTAAATCACGAATGGATTCAAGTTTTTTTTGCATTTTGGCATTGTAATCTCCCAAAGGATTGTCATAAACATTTTGGTAATTAATGTAATCGAGGTTTCCTAAATCTCTTAAAAATCCGTTGGTTATATAGAGATCTTTGAAGCCATCATTATCATAATCTGCAAAAAGCGGACTCCAGCTCCAGTCAGTACTACTGACTCCTGACATGAACCCGATTTCACTGAACTCACCACTTCCCCTATTCAGTTGTAACGTATTGCGACTATATTGGGGATCATACCCCGCCTTCAACATTAATTGAAACCTATCATACCCTGTAGAAGATATAATTAACTTTTGCCTCTTATTGTCTTCAGGCCTCATATCTAAAACAAGGATATCGGTTTTGCCATCATTGTTCATATCGGCCACATCATTACCCATACCTGCATAGGAACTGTGATTAATGGAATGGCTTAGTTCATTATCAAAAGTGCCATCTTTCTGATTTATATATAGAATGTCACTCCCTATGAAGTCATTGGATATATAAATATCTGGCCAACTATCATTATTAATATCAGATATTCCAATTCCCAGACCATATCCTTCTGTACGTATTCCGGCTTCCATGGTAACATCTACGAACTTACCATTACCATCGTTTCTGTAAAGACGATCATTGCTTAAAGACTCTCCATTCAGCTTTCTTGGTTTACTAGTATTGACAAGCTGTTCGTAAGCAGCCGGATTGACCAATAAATACATGTCCAGATCTTGGTCTTTATCGTAATCAAAGAATGCGGCATGCATAGATTGTCTTGTATCCGCAAGGCCATAATCCGCTGCTTTTTCCTCAAAAGTTAAATCTCCATTATTTATATACAATAAATTAGCTCTCCCCGATTCCTTACCACCACCTGACACACAGACATAAATATCTAACCATCCGTCTTGATTGATATCTACCATTGTAACCCCGGTTCCCCAACTCGAGTTAAGAACTCCAGCCGTCTCGCTGATGTCCTCAAACTTTAGCCCCCCTTTGTTCAGAAAGAGTCGCCCGGATACCATATTGCCACTTAAATAAACATCTAGCAGACCATCATTGTTAATATCCCCTACTGCTACTCCTGCACCCGTATATATATTCATGAATTGAAATACATTGACACTGTCATTCTCAATGATCGTATTTTCAAATTCCAAACCGGTATCTTTTGGAGATAGGAGTCTAAACAATTTAGAATCCTTAGGGCTGCAGGAAAAAATAATGGAAAATATTCCTATTAGAAGAACAATCGATGCGTAAATCCTTTTCATTGAACTGGCCATATTTCTCTTTCATTACCCTGATTATCTATAACAATTACAGAAGTTGAATTCCCTGGAACGGGAAATACCCTACTAGGTTGGGACAAATATCCAGAGGATCGAATGAATTCAAATCTTTGAACTGAACCATCTGCACGTTTAATTTTAGCTGCAACCTCATTGTCTTTGGGATGATAAAATTTAGTTGATGGCCCCCCATATTCCAAAACAGCGAGAGGTCCGTTATTAATCCCAGCTAATATAAGCTCCTGATCTCCATATCTAAGATTGACCAATGACTTAGCATCCCCTTTTATGAAAAAACCACTTTCTTCAGATTCAATAAGCATAAAATTACCCTTTCCATCACCTGCTAAAAACCAACCAATGGAAGCATCATATTGCCCCGAAAATACTTCACCGCTATAAAAATTGCCCACGGCAAGTACATCTAAATGACCATCATGGTTATAATCGCCCACTAAGGTTCCATACATTGGAGCGGTTTGTGTCATTTTGGGCAAAGCTGATAGCTTAAATTGACCATTGCCCAAATTCTCCAAATAGCTATTGGCAAACGTCTCACTTTTAACCACATAAGCATCCTCTAATTCCTCTTTTAGAAAAGATTCCTGAAAAGTCGCCTCAGCATAATCGGTATAGGTTCTGAACCTTCCTTTCATTGCACTTATTTGTTTAATGAGATCATTTCTGGAATGAGCAATATATTGCTCACCCATTATGTAATAACTCATGACTGGATCTATTTGCCCATTTTTATCAAAATCCTTGGCATATATGCGGAGAGGTTCCTTCAAACTTACTTGGTATCGATTATTCAGCCCAAAGTTTCCTAGAATATAGTCCATGTCACCATCCTCATCAAAATCTCCAGAACTTATACTGTTCCACCAGCCATGACTATTTTTAAGGTCGGCAGCATCAGTTATTTCCTTTAAAACCCCCTTAGTGTTCTCAAAAATACGTATAGGCATGAATTCACCTATCACAATCAAATCAGGCCAATGATCATTGTTGAAATCGGTCCACAGCGCAGCGGTTACCATTCCCAAATCTTTCAATTGGGTATTACTTACATCTTCCTCAAATGTTATTTTCCCGTTCTTGCTATTGTTTTTTAGAAGTGAGCTTTTTGGAATAAGGGGATATTCCCCGGGGCTCACCCTTCCGCCAACAAAAAGATCCATCAAACCATCTCGATTATAATCTATCGTAGTCACCACAGCACCGCTTGCATTGTTTTTGGGCAAGGCGTCAATTCTTTTAAAAGTGCCGGCACCATCATTTTCATAAAAGCGGTCCTGATAAAGATTGCTGTCTTTGCTAAAGCTACTTCCCCCGCTTACAACATATAAATCTTGATCCCCATCGTTATCCGCATCGAAAAACAGGGAGCCCATATCCTCAAATTCAGGGTCTTGAAAATCAATTTTAGTAAACTGTCCGTCCTTTCGCTGTATCATAAGGGCACCTACTTGCCCCGCGGCACCTCCAATAAAACAGTCTTCCAATTCGTCACCATTGATATCGGATACGGCTATTCCAGGGCCATTTCTTGAATGCATATGTGGCAACAAAGCCTGAACCTTATAATCGACAAAATTATCTTCATGATGAACATAACTAAATAACGTAGAGTCTTTGGGATAGAATTTATACGGAGCCTCCTCTTTCGCCTTAATCTGATTTAAATCCCATTCCGATGCATTTTTATAATCTAGGTCATACATCTGTCCGGTTTCAATATCCTCTAAAATTTGCTTTTTCCCATCAGGCCATGTAACTAGTACCGTATCTATCTGGCTCACACCTGCCAACCCAAAGTGAAGTCCAAACTCAACGGAGGAAAGATAGCCCCTATAGGGTGTATTATACCCAACCTGCTTTTTTTGACCATAGCGAATTTCAACTTGACTTCCAAAGCCGTCCTTATTTTTGGAACTTCCATTGAATTTAAATTTGATATAAGTGTTTGATGGGTTTTTATCACTCTGGTTTTCATATAACCCAGCAGGGTCATCAATGTTATTAATGACCAAATCTAAGTCACCGTCATTATCAAAATCCGCATAGGCCGATCCATTTGAATACGATGGTTCATTAAAACCAGCTCTTTCGGTGATATTTTCAAATCCTAATTCACCGGTATTTTTATAGAAATAGTTTTTGATTTTAATCTCCGGTAGTTTATTCAATTCCTCTATTCTAGCTTTTCTATTGGCCTCTTCAGTACCCATGGCCAGTATTGTGCTACCATAATCCATAAAGTCTAAATTAGTAACATCTTTTCTATAACCGTTGGTAATATAAAGGTCCCTAAAACCATCTTGGTCAAAATCGGCAATTAGCGGACTCCAACTCCATTCCGTGGCAGATACACCCAACATTTGACCTATTTCACTAAAAGAACCGTTACCATTATTCAACTGGAGTGTATTTCTAATGTATTGAGGTTGATAGCCATAGGATAATCCCATATGAAACTCATCATATTTGTTACCCATCATATTCAATTTCAAACGTTTATTTTCCTCTGGTAACATATCAAGTACCACCACATCCATTAAACCGTCATTATTGATATCTGCAATATCATTGCCCATACCATTAAAGGTCAAATGCTCAAAATAATGGCCTATTTCATTTTTAAACGTTCCGTTTTTTTGATTGATATAGAGAATATCAGGTGTAAGGAAGTCGTTGGATATATAAATATCGGGCCAGCCATCACTATTAAAGTCAAATATTTCTACACCTAGACCAAAACCCTCAATTAGGATATTAGCTTCTTTAGAAACATCAGTAAAGGTGCTATTGCCATTATTCCTAAATAATTTATCCATTGATGGAGCTTTACCCTTTTTATTTAAGGGACGTGCGGTATTTCTATTAAAGTCAACCAGGGCATTATTTAACAAATACATATCAAGATCCCCATCCATATCATAATCAAAAAAGGCTGCTTGAATAGAATATCCATCGTCATTTAAACCCCATTTCGCCGCAGACTCAGTAAAGGTCAACCCTTTTCCCCTACCCCCGTTGTTTATAAAAAGTAAGTTGGCCTTTTCTTCACTTGTAGCGCCGCGCGGACCGCCACGGCTTACATATATGTCTGGATACGAGTCTTGATTGATATCTATAATGGCCACTCCATTCGACCACCCGGTAGTGCTTAAATTAGACGGTGACGTAATATCTTCGAATTTCCAATCGCCCAGATTTTTATATAATTTATTACTGGACATATTTGCAGTGAAATAGATATCTTGAAAACCATCCAAATCAAAATCGGCTACCGCCACTCCCGCACCATTGAACATGTATTCAAAATCCAGAACTGTCAACTCGTCAGATATTATCAGCTCGTTCGAGAAACGGACACCGGTCTCTTGAGGGGTCCGCAAAACGAATAAAGGTACTGTGTCATCACATCCTAAAATGAAAAACAAAAAAAATACTGCTAAACAATTCTTTAAAATTTTCATTAAAAAAACCGTAAACATTATCATTTAAAAAATTTTTGTTCCAATAAAAAACAATCCAATCTATAAGCTGTAGATTGGATTGCCAAATTAAAATAAACTAACTCAACTGTATTTAGAACACACAAGAGAATAATCCTTTTCGATTAGTATCCTGGATTCTGTTTCAACAAACCGCCTGATCTCTCTATTTCGGTCAATGGAAAAGGAAAAACATTAAAGCGATCATTCCAATTCGAGGGAAATACTTCGGATCCTATACCCCATCTAGTTATGTCGAACCATCTGTGAGGCTCCATTGCCAATTCGACCCTTTTTTCCTGTCTCATAGCGGTTAATAAGTCTGCACCAACTGCCAAATCATCCAATCCCGCCCTATTGCGGACATCATTAATCTGCTGCTCAGCTATGCCTAAATCGCCACCTCCCCTTATAAGGGCTTCTGCGTACAATAATTTAAGCTCTGCAAACCTGAACCAACGTTCATTATTAAACTCAGATTGACCATTGGGAGAACGATTTCCAGGTACAGTGTTGTGAGCACCTTGATATTTGCTTGATGTCAATGAAGTGGAAGACCATGTCGGATTATAAGGCAGTACAATTTGACCTCCTGCATCATAGCTATAATAGGTATCCCCATCTTGGTACAATACAAATGGTAAACGCTCATCCCCTGTTTCATATACATTTAACAAGTCAGATGTTGGAGCAAACCATCCGTTTTTACCTCCAGGCACACCATTTCCTCCCGCATCCCAGTAATATGATCTCGCAATACCCTGTGACGCCTTGAAATCTTCGGAGTGTGTATCATCAAAAACCCATAGGTTATCATCAGAGAAAGGACCCCCAAATTGAATTTCAAATATAGATTCCGCGTTGTTTTCTGTATCAAAATTAAAATTATCCTCATATTCAGGCATTAACATGTATGGCCCATTATCCACTACATTACCTAAGGTGGTAATTGCTGTAGACCAATCTTCTTTCCAAACATTTACCTTTCCAATATACGAACTAGCCGCCCACGAAGTGGCCCTACCCGTGTTACCGCTGTCCCAGACCTCTGGTAAACCAGCTTCAGCGTCGGAAAAGTCAGATAAAATCGCTGCAAACAACTCATCTCTTGTGGCATTTGGTAAAGCTTGATCATTGATTCCTGGTATTATTTTCAAAGCTAATGGAGGAGTACCATACAACTTCATTGCTTGGAAATGGAACCAGGCCCGAAGAAATTTTGCTTCAGCTCCTAGAACAGTTTTATCCTCTTCTGTTAGTTCGTTTTCTACTCCCAAACGGTCAAGAACAAGGTTTGCACGGTAAATACCTTCATAAATTTGCGTATAGGCCGCGGCATAAGGAACGTCAGCAGCCCTAATTTGAAGACCATCAATATCTCTGGATATTTGATCAGAATTAACGGCATCTGCAGCAACGTCATCTGAGATTACGGTTGAAATTTTCCAAAACTCGCCTCTCTCAGATAATGTTTCTGTACTAGTTCCCCAAAAATCCTGTATGGAAGAATAAGAGGCGAAAATAGCACCATCAAAGTCAGTTCTGGTTTTATAAAATGTATCCGTAGTCAGCCTATCCAAAGGCTGCAAATCTAATTGGTCGCTACATGAGAAAAAGACACCCAAAGAGCAAACTGCAACTATAAATTGATTAAATTTTTTCATACCTTTCGTAGTTATAATGTTTTTTAATTAAAGTTAACTGTCCAACCCAATTGAATTATTCTAGGTAAAGGTGATTGTCCTCCATCTTGTCCTGTTGCTAAGGTAAAATCACCTTTTTGAAAACTTTGGGCACGCCCAACTTCCGGGTCATATCCTGAATACTTAGTGAATGTAGCCAAGTTTTGAGCGCCAATATAAAATCGCATATTGGTAACAAAATTATCAGTCCAACTTTTAAGTTTTTCTTGAGGTAGGGTGTATCCAATAGAAATATTCTGAATTCTCAAATACGACGCATCCTCCACCCATCTGTCAGAAAAACGATTATTCCCATTAGGATCGTTAACTGCAAGCCTAGGATTAGAACTTGAATTGGTTGTTCCTTCTCCAGTCCATCTATTTAAAATTTGTGTACTAAAATTACCTTGACCAGTCATGCCTTCCAAACCAATTCTAGCAGAATTATAAATCTGCCTATCTCCAACCCCTCTCAAATTCATTGAGAGATCCCATCCTTTATATTCAGCATTAAAAACAAATCCATAGAAAAAGCCTGGGAATGGACTACCCAATATTGTTCTATCATTAGCGTCCACGATTCCATCTCCGTTAATATCTACAAAACGTATATCACCTGGCGAAGGTGTACCGTTTACATCAGGAACCGCTGCAGCCACTTCGCCAGCATTTTGATAAAGTCCATCCGTTTTATATCCATAAAAATGTCCAAGACTCTCACCAACTCTAGTTCGATGGGTAGAGGCTCCGCCGATACCACTAATAATCGAAGGTATAGGCCCCAAGTCAGTCACTTCATTTTTAACGGTTGTTAAATTCCCACCAATCTTATAATTGAAATCTCCAATAGCATTAGCATAGGTAAAGGACAATTCTATACCAGAATTCTTGATTTGTCCGATATTGGCATCCGCGGGAAGAAAAAAACCAGATACAAATGGCAAAGGAAAACCTAGGAGTACATCATCAGTCGTTTTATTGTAGTAATCAAAAGTACCGGTCAACTTACCTTCGAACATACTAAGGTCAACCCCGATATCAAATTGTGTGCTAGTTTCCCATTTTAAGTCAGCATTTGCAAAAGTAGTCGGTGCTGGGGCTACAACAGTTCCTTGATCATCGCCAATTACATAACGTACGTTATTGTCTATGGCACTCAAGTACGCAAAGTTCAAACCGGTAAATTGATTACCGGATTGGCCCCACCCACCCCTTAATTTAATGTCATCAAAAACAGTTTCTTTTGGGAAAAAGTTTTCATCGGTAATCCTCCAGCCTGCCGAGACAGATGGGAACACCTGGTCTCTATTTCCAGGAGCGAATCTTGAAGTTGCATCTCTACGCATGTTACCAGTAAGAAGATACTTTCCTTTGTAATTGTAGGTTACACGACCTAACCAACCTTGTAACGTCCAAATATCCGCTTCGTTTGCTCCTGCTACCGTATTACCTGTTGCCGCAAAGTTCTCATTAAAAAGATCCCGTCCTTGAAGTCGTTGTTTATCATATCTAAATTTAGTCTGTTCAAATCCAAATAGGGCTCCGATATTATGATTTCCATCACCAAAAGTCTTATCGTATTGGAGAGTTGCAGCTGAAGTCAAAGTCAATTCTATCGGGCGTTCAGATACCAATAATGATGAACCAGCCCCTCCGTCGAGTAAATCAATTCCACTTGTGAAGTAGTCCCCTACACCAACATTATAGTCTATCCCCAAAGATGTCCGCGCCTTCAACCCTTCAATTATATTCAGCTCACCATAAAAGTTGGCAAGGACCTTACGTGTCTGTATTTTGGTCGTGGTAAATCTGTCATCTGTATTAAATAGATAGTTTGTTGCTGAACCCTGACCAACCGTCTCCTGATTAATCAAGTTATAGCCCAAAGGCCCATCGCCATAAGGTTGATAATATGGTGCATTCCTAGCGGAATTAAATCCAGCAAATATCCCTGGCTCACTTTGAACCTGTCTGTCTGTCTGACTTATAAGCATAGACTCTCCAAACTTGAGTCTATCACCTACTTTAATATCTGAATTCGCCTTAAATGAATATCTTGAGAAAGCTTGAGCTCTTTCGGTGCCCTCTTGGTCTAAATACCCTCCAGAGATAAAATAAGTCGCCTTTTCACTTCCACCACTGACTGAAACATTGTGATTTTGAACAAAACCAGTTTTGAAAATTAAATCTTGCCAATCAACAAAGGGGCGACCGTTGAATTTTGATAAATCAGTACCAAGCTGTCCTTGAATATCGATATATTGATTTACATCTAAAACATCAATAGTATTTCTAACACTGGCAAAAGAAGTGTAACCATCATAAGTTACTCGAGCGTCTCCTCTTTTCCCCCTCTTTGTGGTTACGATGATGACACCGTTTGCAGCTCTTGCCCCATAGATAGCAGTGGAAGCGGCATCCTTCAATACATCAATGGATTCAATATCATTGGCGTTTAATCCAGCCAATGGGTTTGAATCAGTCGTTGATGAAGTATTAACTGTTATGTTGGTGGTTTGCACAATTGGAACTCCATCAATAACCCAAAGTGGGTCATTTACCCCTGGGGTTCCTATACCGCGTATATTTACACTTATAGGAGCACCTGGGTCACCACTCCGGTTCGTTATATTTACCCCAGAAATTGTACCCGCTAGTGCTTGGTCCGGACTTGTTATTGGCTTTGTTACAATATCTGCTGTACCTATAGAACCAATTGACCCGGTCAAATCGGCCTTACGCTGCGTACCATATCCCACAACCACTACTTCAGACAATGCCTGCGCATCCTCAGACATGGTAACATTGATTGTACTACGACCGTTAATTGCTATTTCCTGTCTCTGATATCCCAGATAAGTGAACACCAAAGTACTTTCTCCCTGAGGCACATCAATGGAATAGTTACCATCAAAGTCAGTTTGAGCACCCGTAGTGGTACCTTTCACCAATACAGTAGCCCCAGGTAGCGGTCCTGAGCTATCAGATACATTACCAGTAACTGTTGTCTGCGTGTATGCCGATGCAGAACCTAATGACATGATAGCTAAAAACACTATAAAGAACAGGTTGTGTTTATAGCATTTACATTGTGGTTTTTTCATAATATATAGCTGTTTTAGTTAATTGAAGTTAGTTGCGAAAATTAGATTGAATTGTTTATTTATGATTAAGAGGCCAAACTAAGGTTAAATTTATGTAAATATCTACTGATAATAAAACTAATGAAAATTTAAATATTACGATACCTTTCTATAATATTATTTTTCCTTTTTTATCTGTTTAATTAACGAATTTTTAAATTTAGTATATTTTCACACCTTTGACCACTCTGGAAATCGCTCCTGTCTCCGAGGGCGAATCCGGTCGGAGTTTTAAATTCAGCGAGGTATAGAAGGCCAGCATTTGCCCCAGAACGATATAACATACCGATAGATATTCATCTTCGATAACCTTTGCACCACCATCGAGTACGATAAGTTCGTCAACGGAAGGTGTATCTAAATGACTCATGGCGACCCCTATCTGTTTTAACGGCTTTTTACCTATCCTCATCCCTCGGACCAAGTCCATTTCGTATTGCAGGACCTTTTTATTGTTCGAGAAAAAATAGACCAATAGTGTTTCCTCATTGACAACGGCCTTTGGGCCATGTCTAAAACCAAGATAGGAATCATTTTTACAGATGACATGGCCATCTGTCAATTCTTGTAGTTTTAACTGTGATTCCATTGCCGTACCGTAGAGTGGCCCGGAGCCAAGAAAAACGGCACGTGTAAAACCCGATTCTGCAATTTTCTTGACTTGATCTAACTTTTTGTTCAGGAGTTCCTCGGCACAGGCCCTTAAAGTGCGCACTACTTCCCTTAAGGATGTTAATCGGTCTAAACGCCCCATTAGCAATATGGTCAACAGCATACCCGAATAACTGCCCGTCATCGCAAGGCTTTTGTCATTGGATTCTGGAGGAAGAAGAAAAACCAAACAATCGTTCTCCGATGCGTATTTGGCTAAATCACCATCTGCGTTACAGGTTATGATCAAATGGGAACAATCCTTCACATGAGCATCTGCAAGTTTAGCGGCAGCTATACTTTCAGGGCTATTTCCCGATCTAGCAAAGGAAATCAACAAAGTGGGAACGCCTGGTTCTAGGTAATCTTCGGGATGGGATACAATATGGGTAGTAGCAATCGACAGTGTGGTAATTCCGGTATTTCTTTGAATGAACCCCTCCACAGACAATCCTATATATGCACTTGTACCAGCACCTGTCAATATTATCTTTTCAGTCTTTTTCAGCGTTGAATCCAGAAAGGAAGCGATGACCTCTCTTTCCCTTTCAAGTTTATCAACAATCTTTCCCCAAAGTTCCGGTTGGCCCGATATTTCCTTGGCGGTATCAAACCCACCAATGGCTTTCAATTGAGAAATTTCAATGTCGAGGTATTTCATAGTATTATTTATTGAAATGAGAATATCTTTCATATCCTTATTTTACAAATATATAAAACCTATTTAAAGTTTCATTAACTAATTTTATTTATTTGGAATCATTTTTTTACTTTGTTGCTAACTAATGTCCCTATATTTGTTTTTTGTATAGAAAAATCCTATTGAATGAAGGAAGCAAAAACGAAAAGGTCTACAGTTGAGCGACGCAAAAAAATACTGAATCTACTGGATGAAAATGGACAGGTTTTTGTTCATGAGTTGAGTGAGGAATTTGGTGTCAGTGAAGTCACCATTCGTAATGATTTGGAGCTATTCGAAACAAAAGGCCTGTTGATCCGATCAAGGGGAGGTGCCATGATCAATGAGAATTCCGTAGGAATGGACTTTCAATTATCCGAAAAGGATAAGATGAACTATACCGAAAAGGTGAGGATTGGCAAAAAGGCTGCAGAGCTTGTAAACTCTGGGGAAACTATTATTCTGGATTCGGGAACCACCACGATGGAAATCGCCAAAAACCTGAGTTCGAACAAGTCGTTAAATGTAATCACCAATGCCTTGAACATTGCAAATGAGTTGCTCAAGCACCCCAATATAAATATAATCGTACCTGGCGGTACTTTGCGAAAAAACTCCCACTCCCTTGTTGGCCCGTTAGCGGAAAAAAGCATGCGCAATTTTTACGTGGATAAGGTTTTTTTGGGGGTTGACGGATTTGACATCAAGGAAGGGGCGTTTACACCTAACATTGAAGAAGCTTCCTTGAATCAAGTCATGATCGAAATTACCAAAGAGGTCATTCTAGTATCCGATTCCAGTAAGTTTCGGCGCAGAAGCCTTGCCTTCATTTGTCCTACACGTAAAATTGATATCGTCATCACCGACGAAAAGATAAGTAAGGAGGACCTAGCTTGGCTTAAGGACCAAAACATCCAGGTGGTCATTGCCTGAAATAAACCTTTATAACAATATGCTGGTCAGCTATTAGTATGTTCCCTACCCTATCTTAAGCTCGACCTTATAGAGTTATACCGTGCAATAGCGGCCATCGCCACTCAATTTTACCGTCGACATTCTTCTTGCCAAAATCTTTCTCAGGGAAACATATAGAATGCAGCGACGGCATTGTGTGGTTCGTTAATATCGCTTTGCACAATCAACACCTCTCACAATCCCGGTACACCATTACCGAATTGAGACCATCACCCATTGTCGCTAACATCAAAGTCAACAGGGGCTTTTGCATGTTTTTCCTACTTCCGTACACACTTTTTTTTGTTTTCTCGTATCCTATAATCTATTTATTCCTTTAAACCATTATACTCCTCTTTGTTACGGACCTTCGATTCCTAACAACTATTTTATTAATAATATATCAATTGGGTCGATAATACCTAATTCAAGCCTATTAAGAAATAAAAAAATAACTTTAAAAAAGATTTATTTTTAAAATAAAAAGGTAGAATAAGTAAATATTAATTTTATATTTACAAAAGAAAAGATTATTACGGTTTCCCTATTATGGCGCTATACCTGTTTAATATAATCTCTTCAACAAGAAAAGAACATACGGAGGTAATTATAGACGGGACATTCTTATAGGAAGGATCTGAACGAATAGGCTCCTTTCGCTAAAGGGTAATGGATTGACTGAATCCTCAACGGACATAAAACAAATAGAGCACATACCATGGCGTCTTTCGATGTATTAGTAATTGGAGAGTTAAATATTGATATTATTTTAAATGGCATTCAGGGGTTCCCTGAAATCGGGAAGGAAATTATGGCCGATCAGCTCAATTTAACTTTGGGTAGCAGTTCTGCCATTTTTGCCAGTAACCTCAGCACCCTGGGTATGTCCGTTGCCATAGTGGGATTGCTAGGTGAGGACAGCTTCGCCGATTCTGTTAAAAAATCCCTACGGGACAAAAAAGTGAATACCGACTTTGTGGTGTCATCAGACAGATACAATACCGGACTGACAATTGTTATGAACTATGGAATGGATCGTGCCAATATTACCTTTCCAGGGGCCATGGAACACTTAACGGTAGAAGATATTACAGATCAGATGTTATTGAGTTGCAAACACATGCACTTAAGTTCGATCTTCCTACAAAAGGGTATAAAGAAACAAGCGGTCCATCTTTTTGAACGGGCCAAAAGATTAGGCATTACAACATCCATGGACCCTCAATGGGACCCTGCCGAAAATTGGGAGTTGGATCTAGGCAGTTTGCTACCGCATCTGGATGTTTGGATGCCCAACGTAGTTGAATTTAAAAACATAACGGGAGTCCCGGCACTGGCCGATGGGCTGGAAAAAATTAAGGAGTATGCAAATTATGTTGTTATCAAGGACGGGATACGAGGCGCCCATCTTTGGAATAATGGAAATCTAATATCAAAACCCGCATTCCTTAATAATGAGGTTGCCGATTGTATCGGTGCAGGTGATAGCTTCGATGCCGGTTTCATAAGTGAATTCGTAAAAGGGTCCGAGCTGAATCGATGTTTAGAGGTAGGAAATGTTATGGGTGCCATCAACACACTTGAACCTGGAGGCACCACATCCTTTAAAAATAGGGAATACATAAAAAAAATAGCAAAAGAAAAATTCGCGTTTACCCTTTGAATTATGGAGTTAAAAGAAAGACTAAAACAAAATAAAAAAAACGGAAGCGCCCTGCTTGCGACAAATTTTTACAATTTTGAAACCCTGGCGGCGGTCCTAACTGCAGCGCGTGAGATGAAATCCGGATTGATTATCCAGCTTTCCGAAAGTTCAATCCACTACATGGGACTGGAAGTTGCCACCTCGCTTGCCCGGGCCGCCATTTCCCAGTTTGGTGTGGAGGCATGGCTTCATTTAGACCACGGTCAAAATGTAGATTTGGTAAAACGGTGCATCGATGCCGGTTTTGACTCCGTAATGATTGACGCAAGTGAAAAATCATTTGCCGAAAATATAAAGGTGACGAAGCAGATTGTGGACTACGCTTTGGGGTATGACACTAATGTGGAAGCTGAACTGGGCTATATCTCAAAACTGGGCCAAGAGCAAAAAATGATTTATACACGCCCGGACGAGGCAAAGGCCTTCGTTGAGGCTACCGGAATAAATGCCTTGGCCGTTGCTGTGGGTTCAGCCCACGGATTCTATAAAGAGACACCCAATTTACAACTAGACCTTATTTCCGAGATCAATGCGGTCACGGATGCCGCCCTTGTCCTACATGGCAGCTCGGGAATTCCTGACGATCAATTGCAGCGTGCCATTAAAATGGGTATAACCAAAATAAATTTGGCGACAGAAATTAAGAACATTTTCATGAAATCCCTACAAGAGACACTAATGCATACCGATAATATCGATTTAAGGGAAGTGTTCCCCACGGCCACCTCGGCCGCCGCGGCCATGGTCAGTGCAAAATTGAAAACCATAAACTTTAAACAGTCATGAAAAGAATAATTTTGCTCCTATGTTTGTGTTTTGCATTTTTCACCTCTAGAGCCCAAGAAGATATCCTTCTCAAGGATTACAAGCCTAAAGCCATACACAATGTTCAAAAAACGGAAGTTACCAAGGCCAAATTTGCTGTTATAGATGTCCATTCCCATCCCTATGCCGCCAATGATGATGAAATAGGGCGGTGGGTCAAGATTATGGATGCACGTGGAATTGAAAAAACAATCATCCTAACCTACCAAACGGGAAGGAAGTTTGACAGTATCTATAAAGCATATTCAAAATATGGGGATAGATTTGAAATTTGGTGCGGCTTCGATTATACCGGATATGGGGAGAAAGGATATGTACAAAAGGCCATCAAAGAACTCGAGCGTTGTTTTAAGGTCGGGGCCAAGGGAGTTGGGGAACTCGGGGACAAAGGACTGGGCATGGCGAATTCAGGACCTACACCAGCACCGGGAATGCACTTTAACGATGAAAGAATACAACCCTTGCTTAAGCGTTGTGGGGAATTGGGGATGCCCGTAAATATTCATGTCGCAGAACCTATCTGGATGTATGAACCTATAGACGTTCATAACGATGGTCTAATGAACGCGGCCACATGGAAAATCGACACGGCGAATCCAAACGTTTTATCACATTCCGAATTACTGCGTACTTTGGAAGAGGCTGTGGCCAACAACCCCGGCACAACTTTTATAGCCTGTCATTATGCCAATTGTGGTTATGATCTAAATATACTAGGTAAGATGTTTGATCTGTACCCGAACCTCTATGCCGATATTTCGGCACGCTATGCCGAAGTAGCGCCAGTACCTAGGGCGACCAGCACTTTCTTTAAAAAATACCAGGACCGATTGCTATATGGAACGGATATGGGGACGGATGGCGCAATGTACCAAACCACGTTCAGAATCCTGGAAACAGCGGATGAACATTTTTATGATCATGAACTTTTTAGTTATCACTGGGCTTTGAACGGTCTTGATCTCGATGATGAAACCTTGCGAAAGGTGTACGGTGATAATGCAAGAAAAATACTGAATAAATGAGAATTTTAATTCTAAGTTTCTTAGCCCTTTCGTTATTCATAAACTTAGTGGGATGTAGTACGAATCAAGGTAATACATCGGTCCTTAAAATCGAAAATGGGGCATTAACTTATGAAGTCGATGGTTTTTTACAGACTAAGATATCCAGTACGCTTCCCGGGACCAAAACACTTATGCCCACCTATCAATCATCGGAGAAAATCACAGTAAACGGAAAGGCTATTGACAGGTTCGACCATCATGAAACTAAGGAGTCAACAATTGCGGACGGCCTACCTGGAAGACAATGGATACTACGAGGACTTTATGAAAAGGAGGGAATAGGTATTCAAAAAACAATACGCCTGACTACCTATGACTCATTTCCAGACTTGGTATCAACGCAAGTTAGCTATACCAACACATCATCGGTAAATCTCATCCTAGAAAATTGGTCAAACAACACCTATCGTATTGAATCCCAAAATGATGAACCACCATTTTGGGCCTTTCAAGGAAACTCTTCCTCAGCAAGAAGTGACTGGGTAAAACCACTGGAGCCCGGTTATTATCAAAAAAACTTTATGGGCATGAATGATTCCGATTATGGAGGGGGTATTCCCGTAACTTCTGTATGGCGCAAAGATATAAATATCGCTGTGGGTCACTTAGCACTGGCTCCCAAACAAGTTAGCCTACCAACAGAAGTGTTTTCAAACCCTATGGAGGCTAGGATAGGTATACAGGAAGATTTTAACGATCATACCGTTTGGAAACCCAAAGACACAATCCAAACACTGGAGACTTTCGTTTCCATAAGCACCGGTGATTATTTTGCAAGCCTAACAAAATATTCAGAACTTATGCAGGCCAAGGGAATCACTATGGCGGAGCCAGAAGACGCTTCCTTTGAACCTATTTGGTGCGCATGGGGCTATGAAAGGAATTTTACGTTGAATGAGGTTATAGGAACACTGCCTAAAGTAAAGGAACTTGGAATTAAATGGGCTGTTCTCGATGACGGTTTTCAGATTGCGGAAGGCGATTGGAATGCGAACCCCAAAAAGTTTCCACAAGGCAATATTGAAATTAAAAGATTGGTCGACAAAATTCATGACAATGGACTGAAGGCCAAAGTATGGTGGACACCTCTCGCTGCCGATCCAGGGAGCAAGGTTTTAAGAGAACATCCAGATAGTAAAATTATCCAGGAAGATGGCTCTCCACAGTACATAACATGGTGGGATTCCTATTACCTTTCCCCTACTAAAGACGCTACCATAGCCCATACCAAGGAAACAATCCATTTATTCATGGAAGAATGGGGATTTGACGGTTTAAAAATGGACGGTCAGCATATGAACGCCGTTGCTCCCGACCATACGCTGGAACATCCTAACAATTCCTTTGAAGGTGTACCAGCATTCTTTCAGATGATATATGACGAGGCCCGTAACATTAAGCCCCATGCTGTTGTGGAAAACTGCCCCTGTGGCACCTGCATGTCCTTTTACAACATGGCTTCAATGAACCAAGCAGTATCATCTGACCCCCTTTCTAGTTGGCAAATTCGACATAAAGGAAAAACCTACAAGGCTCTGGTTCCCCAAACGGCATACTATGGTGACCATGTTGAGTTAAGCGATGGCGCAGATGATTTCGCCACCTCTTTCGGTATTGGGGCAGTTCTAGGTACAAAGTTCACTTGGCCCAAAGATAATCCCAATGCCTCTGGTAAATACCTACTTACCCCAGAGAAGGAAATAATATGGAAGAGATGGTTTGATCTTTACAACAACATGATGCTCTCCAAAGGAACGTATTTGGGAGAATTATATGATATTGGTTACGACAAACCAGAAGGACATGCCATTCAAAAGGGAGGAGTTCTATATTATGCCTTTTATGCCGATCATTGGGATGGCGATATCCAATTGAAAGGTCTTGAAGAAAATAAAACCTATCTTATTAGGGATTATTATAACAATGAAACATTGGGAGAGATTTCAGGCGCAAAAGCAGTTTATAATGGATCCTTTGAAGATTTTCTTCTGTTAGAGGTTACACCAAAATAATAGCTTAGGCAATTACAAATAACAATGATTATGAATTCTAGACGAGATTTTTTAAAGAATACTACTTTGGCAAGCGCAGGCCTTTTTGTAGTACCCAGCTTTGCCACTCAGTACTTTAACGAAAATGATAAATTGAATGTAGGTATGGTTGGAGTAGGATTGAGAGGCACTAACCATCTAAAAAACCTGCTATTGCGCAAAGATATCAATGTTACCGCCATTTGTGATGTTGATCCTCATCGGATAAAAATAGCGCAAGATCATATAAAAGAGGCGGGGTTCAAAGCACCAAGGGTGTTTGGCAGTTCTGATTATGATTATAGGAACTTATTAGAATTGAAAGAAGTGGATGCGGTTATCATTGCCACCCCATGGCTCTGGCACACACGTATGACAGTAGATGCAATGAAAGCGGGAAAATATACCGGTGTGGAAGTCTCTGCCGCTAATACTCTGGAAGAATGTTGGGATTTGGTCAACACCCATGAAGAAACCGGAACTCACATGATGATATTAGAAAATGTGAATTACCGTAGGGATATTTTGGCCGTGCTCAATATGGTAAAACAAAACTTGTTCGGTGAGTTGGTACATTTTAGATGCGGTTATCAGCATGATTTGAGGCATGTAAAATTTAACGATGGAAAAACAGCTTACGGCAAGGGAGCAGAGTTTGGTGAAAAAGGAATTTCAGAAGCCAAATGGCGAACCGAACATTCTGTGAAACGCAATGCTGATGTCTACCCTACCCATGGGCTGGGACCCATTGCCGTAATGGCAGACGTAAACCGGGGGAATAGATTTATTTCCCTGACCTCACATGCCACAAAGGCCATTGGTCTGCACAACTATGTGGTTGCCGTTGGAGGCAAGGAGCACCCCAATGCACGTGTAAAGTTCAAACTGGGAGATGTCATTACCTCAACTATAGACACTGCAAATGGAGAAACCATTATCGTCACCCATGACTGTAACCTCCCAAGACCCTATTCGCTAGGGTTTAGAGTACAAGGTGCGAACGGGCTGTGGGAAGTGGATGGTAATAGGATATATATTGAAGGAAAATCCAAAGAACCACATGAGTGGGATGAAGCTACTTCTTGGTTGGAGGAGTATGATCACCCTCTTTGGAAAAAATATGGTGAGTATGCCTTGAACGCAGGTCATGGAGGCATGGATTTCTTTGTGCTCAACTCTTTTGTTGAATCCGCTAAGGCCAATATTGCACCGCCTTTGGATGCTTATGATGCGGCAGCTTGGAGTGCTGTGACCCCATTGTCTGAAGCTTCTATCACCAATAATGGCGAGCCACAAGACTTTCCAGATTTTACAAGGGGCCTATGGATAAATAGAAAACCATATAACTGGATGAAGGAAACCTATTAGTTCGGCTTACCCTTGACCTCACTGCAGGAATTTTACCTAGGCTATAGGATACCTAAGCATCACATGAAAAAAGGCGATAGAAAAATGTGCTATCCTCTTTGACCGTCCACGTTTTTACAGAACTCGAAAAGAAAAACATCGGAGCTACTGATTATTATGCTGCTAGAAATTGGAAAGTACGTTTTATTGACCCCTTCAAGATGATAACCTTATTAAGGCTTCACATAGAACAAGCTGCCAACATATCCGTTCAAAAAACCAATATGTCTCAAGGAGACGCGCTTGCTTACAAGACCAGAAGGATTTCCGCGCTATAGATTGCCATTATTTTACCGATGATTCTCCTAGAATACATCAAGCTAAATAACCCCATTAAAGCATATTTTGTGAAACCAGCCCGAAAACTATTGGTGTTTTACCTTAAACTTATTACATTACAACTTAAAGAAACCAATTTTTATCAAAAAAGAAAGATTTTGAAATTTTATACATTTTTTTTACTTTCATTATGAATGCTTTTTTTAACTTATCCTCAATTCGTAACTTATGAAAATTGATGCACATATTCACTGTAACACGACGAACAGTTTTTTACTGGAATATGGCCGGTCGGCTGATATTAGGTATTTATCAATCATCACAGAAGTTCCCGAATTTCCTACTATTGATGAGCAATTAAAGATCGCTGCAGGGCTAAAAAAAGAGTTTGGTGTTTACTTTAATTTCGCAATAACGTTTCCTTGTAGCTTTTGGAAATCTGAAAAATGGCCTGAAAACTGCCTTGAAAGCATACAAAGAGCCTTGGAAATGGGAGCGGTCGGTGTAAAGGTCTGGAAGAACATCGGGATGACCCTTCAAGATTCCAATAATCGCTTTGTTATGATTGACCACCCTACTTTTGAACCCATCTTTGAATTTCTAGAAGCCAATGACATTGTTGTTTTGGGGCACAATGGAGAGCCCAAAAATTGCTGGCTGCCATTCGACGAAATGACCGTAGAGTCCGATCGCTCTTATTTTATGAAACATCCAGAATATCATATGTACTTACACCCTGAAGTACCAGATTATGAAACCCAGCTCTCCGCAAGGGATAGGTTGCTCGAAAGGCACCCGAAACTACGTTTTGTAGGATTGCACCTGGCAAGTCTAGAATGGGAGGTTATGGAAATTGCCGCATGGCTGGATCGCTTTCCACTGGCCATGGTCGATTTGGCGGAAAGAATTGTCCATGTTCAGCATCAGACCGTTTCAGCTTGGCAAAAGGTACATGATTTCTTTATTAAATACCAAGATCGGATTATTTATGGAACCGATTTTATTTGGGCCGATAATCATACTAAAATTGAGCTAATGGAGTATTTGGATGAACGTTATCGATCTGACTGGAATTATTTCGCAGGTCGCGGAACGATGCAAGTGCCTGAGGTAGACGGAAGCTTCAGAGGGCTTGGTCTTCCTTCGACCGTACTCGACAAGATTTTTAATTCAAATGCCAAAAAGACTTATGGAATTTAAGACTCTATACTTAAAATAACAATGCCAAGAATGAACCAAAGAAAAATTGCCGTTCTTTTTGCCCTTTGGTTGGCTCTCCTGCCCATCATGGCACAGAAAGGATATCGGGCAAAGTTACCTGGTACGGAAGAAAAGGCTTTTTATACAATGCAAGATTTTGGCCGTGTGGATAAATTTGATATCCATGTACACATCAATACGGCACAACCCTATTTCACCCATCAAGCAATAAGAGATCGATTCTTTTTTTTGGATATCGTCGATGATCGTCCTTTTGGACTTCCCATGGACGAACAACAGGAAGTGGCCATACAACATTTAGAAAATTTTCCCGAACGAATGGGTTTTGCAACCACCTTCAAGGTGTCTAACTGGAATCAAGGCGATTGGGTGGCACAGACCATATCCCAGCTCGAAAAATCCTTTGCCCAAGGAGCCATCGCCGTAAAAATTTGGAAAAACATTGGAATGGACCTTAGGGATGAACACGATGATTTTGTTATGGTAGATCATCCACGAATCGATTCTATATTGACGTTTTTGACCAAGACTGGTGTACCGCTTTTGGGGCATAATGGTGAGCCAAGGGACTGTTGGTTGCCTTTAGAGGATATGACTTTTAGTCAAGGATACTACGGCGCCCATCCAGAATATCATATGTACTTGCATCCTGAATATCCTTCTTATGAAGATCAGATTAAAGCAAGGGATATTATGCTAAAGAAGCATCCCAATTTGAACTTTATGGGGGCTCACCTCGGCAGCTTGGAGTGGAGTTTGGAAGAACTGGCAAAACGTTTGGATGCATATCCTCTAATGCGGGTTGACCTTACACGAATGCCAAATCTTAAATTACACACCTTTAAAGACCGGAAAAGAACTCGTGAATTTTTTATCACCTATCAGGACAAGTTGATATATGGAACAGATTCGGCCATCAATCCAACGGATGATCCAGACCAGCTAAAAGAACGCCAACACAAACGTTGGCTTGAGGAATGGAGGTTTTATACCACCGACGATCCTATCAAGCTGGAAGGTTACGGGACTTTAATGGGTTTGAATCTTCCACGCAGCGTAATCGATAAAATTTATTTTGAAAATGCCTCAAAACTATTGGGCTTTAAGACAAAAAAATGATCAGTGACCCATCGTTTCATATCGGGTATGTCCCGAGGCCAGTTCGCATTACTGACAGAATGGGCAATACCTTTTATGGACACAAAAAGGATACAAAAACGGTAGCACCAAGAGCTCCCCTATATGTTGGTGCTAGATACGATGTACCTGTAAGCCCTAACCCGGGCTTTCAAGGAACGCAAGTTGAGATTACTATTTTGGGCCTTAAAGCCTCTTTTCCCATGGTGGCAATTACAACCACAGCCAATACTAAAGAAAGAGGTTGGTGTATTTTGACGCCTTACCTAAAAAAACCGATACCCAAACTTGCTTAAACCAAAAAATTTAGCAACAGTAATGAAACCGATTAAAAGAAGAAAATTCATTCAGAACACAATTTATTCGGGAATAGGGACCTCTCTGGTTCCATCCTATATCATGGAAAAAATTAATTCTGAAAAGGACAACCTCAAAGAGGAAGTCCATCCTGAGGGAAATGCGAAAAAAATTATCGTTGCAGGAGCTGGTATAAGTGGGCTTTGTTGTGCATATGAATTGATAAAAAAAGGACATGATGTTACTGTACTGGAAGCCTCGGGCCGATCTGGCGGAGCAGTGCTCTCCGTTCATGATGGCCTTGCAGATGGGCTGTATGCCGACTTTGGAGCAGAAAACTTTACTATGCCAGGTTACAAAAATTACTGGAAATATATTGAAGAGTTCAAGCTCACCGCACTTCCATATCATCATAGGGAAGATAGGTTATTACGAATCGATGGGGTATGGCACACAGAAAAAATGTTAGATGAAATTCGCAAAGATAAGGTGGCCCAATTGGGAGGTTTCAACAGAACCGAATTGAAATTCCTTAAGTCCAACCCCATAAGTAATTTACAACTACTATATCTTGAACCTTATTTTGAAAAATTTACCGACGAATATCAACCATTTGGCATTGGCTACGACCATCTTGAAAACGTGCCACTTTCCCAAATATATGAACAAGAGGGCGCTTCAAAAGCCGCCAAGTCCTTAATGGGAGGGGATGAAACTTCTGCCCTTTATGGTATTTGGCAAGCGTACATCATGCACAAACGCGGCTATGACAATCCATTCCAACTCTTCCGTCTTCAAGGCGGTAACCAAATGATGACCAACGAGCTGGCCAAGCGGTTGGGGACCAGGATAAAGCTAGGGTGCCAGATATTGGAAATTAAAAACGACGATTCGGGGGTGAATGTGAAGTATAGGGAACTTGGGGAAGTAAAGGAAATGTCGGCCGATTACGTTGCCAGCTGCCTAAGAACGACGGCACTAAAAAAAATACTATTTAATCCGCCACTTCCACCAGAGAAACAATATGTGGTAGAGCATCTCAAATATGACCAAACCACGCGAATCGTCTTTCAAGCTCGATCTAAATTCTGGTTGAAGGACAATATCAGCATTAATCTTTCATTTGACCATCCGGCGTTGACACATATATGGCAAGTTGCCAATGAAATCGATACAGACCGTGTATGCTTAATGGCCAAAGCACCAGGGGGAACTAATCCGCTACGCACCTTGGATGCCTTTATGGAACTTTACCCCGGTAAACGGTCCAACATAGACATTGAGCAGACATTGGTTAAGGATTGGTCAAAGGATACATATGTTCACGGATGCGAACGCCATGGGTTTTCGGGCTTAGGCGAACTATCCAAGTTTTGGCCACACACCATGACCTCCTATGGTAGAATCCATTTTGGCGGGGCGCATACAGACAACAGAAGTTGGGGAATGGAAGCTGCCACAAACGCTGCCAACAGGGTCGCCCAGGAAATCGATCAAGCTTAATGAGCGAACAGTTCAATACCAAATCATGCGAAATATTCTATTTGTTATATTGATTTTACCTACCTTCTCTTATTGGATGGGTCCGGTAAAAAATTTTGAATACAAAAGTATGTCGGAAGCTATTTCCATGTTGCCGATAATCTCAAGTACCGCGAGAATCGAGGGACAGGAAAAAGCAGTGCCCCGGATAAAATTGGCCCTAGATCAGGCCAATGGTAGCCTTACCTGGGGTGATTTTGTCCGATACTCTATCGAAGTTTCGGACACTATTGACGGAGATTCTAAATATTGTGAAATACCGAAAAACAAGGTGCTTCTGGAAATTGAATTTTTGCCTGCCAAAAAAGAGACCGGACCAAATAAAAAAATAGAAGCGACCAAAAAAGAGGCCGACCATGACGGGTTATCACTAATGATGGGTTCTACTTGTTTTTCCTGCCACGGAGACAAAGAGATTATGACGGGACCCTCGTTTTCTGAAATTGCCGAAAGGTATGGAAAAAACCCTAAAAGCACCAAGCTCCTGGCGGGTAGTATCTTGTCGGGCTCCGAAGGCAAATGGAGCAATATAAAAATGCCTGCAAATCCTGGACTATCGGTTGAAGAAACCGAGAAAATCGCAGCGTTCATCCTTGCCCAAGGCAGTAGAAAGCACCACTGGATCATAACCGGTTTGGAGGGTACGTTCCAGATTATTAAAAAACCAGCAAATATCTCGGAAGGAACATATGTGCTCACAGCAAGCTATACTTCCTCCTCCTCTATGAAAGGACAGAATAGTATATCATTACAAATTCGTTAATATCGTGGTTGCGCATTCATTCCCAAACTTATCAATGACAAAATTCAAGTATTACGCACTAATACTCCTAACACTCATATCTTGCAAGTCATGAGCAGCTTTCTCACGAACCGATTAGAAAGTCTATGTGTATGGCGGAAGAGCTGATCTGGAGAAGGGTTAAGGGAACTTCTCCCGACCATTTGTTTAATCCAAAAGAAGCCTACTATTTTGACGGATTCTAGACCAGTCTAAACCTAGCCTTAACCCAAAAACAGAGCTTTGATGGCCTTATTACAATCTCTTGGTGGTATAGTATTTTGGATGAGATACGAATCTAGAGGCATACACTAACCAGAAATCAAGTCCTGGCCCTTTTGAATTTGAAAAAACACTGAGACTAAAACGGGGTTCAAAAGGTGAAGTTAGGTATCTTGGCAACAGAATCAGATTTAGAAGCTTTTTCATTGCGAAAAATTTATGAAAATCAATATTTACCCTAAATTATATTTCAATAACTTTCAATATTCATACTTATTCTTTCTTAACATTTCGTAATTTATATTTAGAAAGTATATGAAATATTAATATATTTGATTTAAAGGCATCACATATTATTTTTTAAAATAGCCTTGGTTCGCTATATCCAATAAATTATGAAACGCAGGTCATTTATGGTAGCCGGAGGGCTTACAGCACTCTTCTCAGGGATTAACTTAGGACGTGCTTCCTCCTATAAAGTTCCCAAACAGGGCATTCCGTTTAAAGATTTCGGCCCGCCCCCTCCAATTAAAGATCGTCTATACCAAGGTCCATTTATAAATTATGGTCCGGCGGCCAACGTTCCAGGAAGCGATGTTGTAATGACAACAACACCATCCACCGTCCCTGTAAGGAATTTTGGGATGGGACTGGTTACCTATATCTGCGACGAGGTAGGACCGCCCAAAGCGAAATATGGGAGTCTTAGAAGTGCTATAGAAAAATTGGCGAAATGGGAACTTGGGGATGTATTGTACCTAAGGGTAGATTGGAGGGACATTCAGAAGGAACCAGGAAAATTGGAATTTCCCGAACACTGGAATCTTACTTTTGAAATGGCAAAAAAGTATGGGAAGCGAGTTGCTTTTCGCATCCAATTGATGAGTCCTGTAATTGAGCCTCAATCCCTACCAGATTTCTTAAATGATAAAGTGCCGATGGTGAAATTGGGTACTACCGATGAAATAGGAATTAAAGGAAAGGTGCACTATGCCCCGCGGTACGACCACCCGGAATTTATGAAGGCCTTTAAGGAAATGGACAATCTTCTTGCCGAAAAATATAATGGACATGAGCTTGTGGAATACGTAGATACCTGTATGTACGGTTTTTGGGGAGAAGGACATACCTGGCCCTTTGAAGGCTCACCACTTCCAGATTACTACACGGCACGCGATACCTTTGTTGAAATTTTTGAGCATCAGGCAACTAATTGGTCCAAAACTCCCTTGACCACCAATACCCAACCCGATTATAACCATGTAGGCAATGCCGAAGTCTTAGAGAATACCATTAGGTCATACAACTGGCTTAGAACGGATACCATTTTTATAGAGAACGAACAGATTGACGTTTTGAGCAATAGGCCCCCATGGATTGGCGCCACAATTGAGCAGGGCATCACAAAGGGCAATATAGGGGATCTTAGGGTCGTGGACGGCCTAATGAGAAATGAAAATATCATCGCCCATGTCAAGGATGTAGGGCCCAATTACTTTTCACTTTGGAATTGGCATGACATTGCATTGGAAAATCTCATGAGTTATCATGACAAATACCCAACGGCACTTAACAATTTATCTATAACTATTGGTTATCGTGTGCGCCCTTCTTGGATCTGGTCCTTTGAAAAAGAAGGGTATCCGGGTCTGATCGTGGGATTGGTAAACGACGGTATATCGGGTGTACCAGGTGCGCTGAGGATCCAGGTACGGGATACCGCAAACACATTCGAAGTCTCGGGTAGTTTAGATCCTGGATATCCTTTACCGGGAAAAGTGAGGCAGGCTGTCATTATGCTTCCAAAAGATACCCAATGGGAAGGCCTTAGGCTTTCTGCCGTTATAGAAATCAAGGGGGTAAGACGTCCCATTACTTGGGCATGCGCACAAGAACTTGAAGATGACGGGGCGTTAATTTTAAAAAGAAATCTATAATTCATGACATATGAAATCCAAACTATGGTTGATTTTTGCAATAATAACAACAGTTTTTTGGGGCATTTGGGGCGCTTTTACTGGACTACCGAGTGAAAATGGTTTTCCGGAGACCTTGGTGTATTGTGTGTGGGCGTTAACGATGATTCCGCCTGCAATAATCGCCTTGAAACTGATAGGCTGGAAATTGAACATGGATAAAAAATCCATAACTTATGGATGTCTTATAGGTCTATTGGGCGCAGGCGGTCAAATGGTGCTATTCCATGCCGTTTCCGAAGGACCTTCTTATCTAATCTTTCCCATAATCTCCCTATCGCCGATGGTAACCATCGTACTTTCTTATACATTTCTTAAGGAACGTACCGGTATTCTAGGTACAATAGGCATCATATTAGCCTTATTGGCCCTCCCCCTATTTGATTATTCAGACGGCAATGAAACAACGGACTATGGTTATCTCTGGTTTATACTTGCCGTAATCGTTTTACTTGCCTGGGGGCTTCAAGCCTACTTTATGAAATTTGCCAACGAATCCATGAACGCTGAGAGTATTTTCTTCTATATGACCCTCACCGGATTGGCCTTGATTCCCATCGCACTTATCATGACCGATTTTTCACAGGAAATCAATTATGGAGTTGAGGGCCCATGGCTGGCCGCTGCCATACAGATCTTAAATTCCATTGGAGCCCTTTGTCTGGTCTATGCCTTCCGCTATGGTAAAGCCATGGTGGTCTCTCCGATGACGAATGCCGGGGCACCCCTTATAACCTCGGTAATATCGATGATCGTATTGGGATTTATACCTGGTACTTTTAAAATAATCGGAATCGTTTTAGCAGTATTGGCCGCTTTTTTTCTGGCTTTTGATTCAGGTGATTCAGAAACACCCCAAAAGAATACTTCCAAATAAGCTTACATAGGTATCGCTCTTCCCTAATCGGGCAGTACATCAATCGATGTTAGGCTTTCTTTTCTGAACTCAACTTCAGCACCTTCTGCCTGCAAGGCAATTTGCCCCATACTGGTTTGTAGCATTATATTCATAATTAACCAAATCACCATTTACCCCTACCTTTATCTCATCTCCTACATTGGTCACGATGATAGTATTCCATTCCCCAAGCGGTTTTTCCGAACTATCTGTGGTGCATTTGCACCTCTATAGATTTAGGAAACATTTTATACAACGCTCTCGGTTTGGAAGCATGAACCAAAAACACCATAGTTCCCGCGCCTATCGTGTAATCGATATTCTATCGAAAGTTTGTAATCTAGGTAGCTTTTATCAGTGATGAGATGGCCTTTTGGCTCCTCCAGACTGACCAACATCCCCTTCCGAACAACAAATGGGTTCGTGTTATCGGGAATGGTATCCATTCTCGGCGCATCGATATGCCAATCACTTAAATTCTTGATATTAAAAAGGTTGATTTCCTTTTCTTCTTTTTGGCAAGAAGTTATCAATGTAATACTGAATAAGAACCTAGTATAAATTTCATAATATCTTCTTTTATTTAATTAACGATTCTATTTCAGATTTCAAACCTTACTTATTTACATTTTGGATTTTGTATAGCTTCCTTGAAAAAGAAATGAATCACTATAAACGGGTCTAACCCCAATATTGGGTCATTTTATTAAAAACTTTAATTATAAAAACTTCCTCTACTGCGATTATTAAATCAGACCGTGCCCTTGAAAACCGTAAACTATCAATTCTTATTTATTTCAACTAGTGTCAACAAACGGCGCACATCTTTGATTCGCAACATTCCTAAGTCCTCATTCATGCAATTGGCCGCTCCGCATCCGACTCCATAAGCGGCAATTTGATTTATCGACATATTATTAAATGTAGCAAAGGCTATTCCGGCCGTGAGGCAATCACCACTGCCAACAGTACTTTTAACATCGTCAACTTTTACATTGGCATGAACGTATTGATCATGTAAATAAAGAAATAGACCTTCTTTCCCTTTGGTAACTGCAAGCATTGGAACATTGCTTTTTAAGTACTTTCTAATCTCCAAGTGGTTCTCAACGCCAAAGTTACTTACCGCTTCATGCTCATTAATATGTAAGCCGTAAAATTTAACTTTTAAGGCGTTCTCCAATTGCACACCTGAGCAATCTAAAATGGCCTTTTTATTTTCTTTATTGCAAATTTTAAGTAACTGAGCATATGCATCGTCTGGGGCTCCAGAGGGCCATGAGCCAGAGAGACAAACTAAAGTACAATGATTTAGGGCTTTCCGAAACTGTACTTGAAATAAATCCCAGTCTATAGTGGACATTTTGGGACCAGGTTCTAACAATTCCGTATGGTTCAAATTATTATCCAATTCAGATCGAAAGGTGTAGCATTTTCGGGTGTTACCATTAAGTTGTGGCCCTCCTATTTCTATTCCTCTAAGAGGATATGCCTCCTTAATCCAATGCCCATTTGGCCCAGCCCAATTCCCCAACAAAGAAACTGGAACCTTTAACTCTTTTAAAGCCATTGCTACATGAATGCCTTTTCCACCAGGAAATTCCTTAAGCTCCATGATTCGATTTACCCGACCTATCTTAAAAGAATCCAGCCATGCATATGTATCTATTGAGGGATTAGGGCATACCGTAAGAACCATTTTTAAACAATGAATTATGTTAAAGAAATATTTTGAACTAAATATACAAATAATATAAAAGTTTCTATATTATTTATATATTTCATAACCTTTCTTTTTATTATTTTATAGTTTTATTATCCTCTATGACTTATCCCAGCAAAAGATAATGGACGTGATAACCCGAAGTTCTTTGGAATGATGAATTTGAATTTTAAAGGCAGTCTAAAAAATTCAATAGAAAGAGCCTAACCCTTAAAGTCTGTGCTTCAAACACTTGCTTTAAAGTTTTTCGATAGTTTCCAAATCCTGACTCTGATTACCAACAATGTGGGCGGATGGCTAAGGATTGGCTTTTTAAGTCGCGACAATTTTAACATAAATAGCTTTATATGCAAAAGAAATACGCCTTAAATTTTCGGCTTTCTTATTTAGAGGAATTATGAATAAAATTCACTTTGCCTACTTCTATTTATTTGGAGTATACTTTGGGCTAAAGTCATTATTGATTTTAATAGTTTTTTTCTAAAATATTATCCTTTGCAGAAATAAAATAATGGAAAAACTAATAACACCAATTGCCAATCTAATTGATTAATGGAGATTTTTTTCGGCAATTTTTCGGCAAAAAATTAAATAAAAAACCGCCACAATCTTATTACCAGATTATTGCGGTTTCTATCAGTACTCGAGGCGGGAATCGAACCCGCACTCCGAAGAACTGGATTTTGAATCCAGCGCGTCTACCAGTTCCGCCACTCGAGCATTTCAAATAGGACTGCGAAATTAAAAAATTATTTTCTTTCTATCACTAAAAATATGAACATTTATGCATTAGCAACCAAATTTAATTTTTAAATTTGCACCTCCTTAAAAAACAGGCATTTCAATTGAATTGCTACAACTGTTCGGGAAACAATAAACTAAGGATATGCCATATCAAGTTCCTCAGCCAAAAATATTCGCCTGTACACAAAGTACGGCCTTAGGTGAAAAGATTGCCAAGGCGTATGGTGCTGAATTAGGTAAAATTTCTTTTTCGCGATATAGCGATGGTGAATTTCAACCTTCTTTTGAGGAATCTATTCGTGGAACACGTATTTTCATTATAGGTTCGACCCACCCGGGCCCAGAAAATTTAATGGAAATGTTATTGATGATCGACGCCGCCAAAAGAGCGTCGGCACGGCACATAACCGCTGTGATGCCTTATTTTGGCTGGGCAAGACAAGATAGAAAAGACAAGCCAAGAGTGCCGATTGCAGCTAAGCTTGTTGCTAAAATGCTTGAAACTGCCGGCGCAACCCGTATTATCACAATGGATCTGCATGCAGATCAAATACAGGGCTTTTTTGAAAAACCAGTGGATCATCTTTTTGCATCGACCTTATTTTTACCTTATTTAAGAAATCTTGGCTTGGACAACCTTACGATTGCATCTCCCGACATGGGTGGGTCAAAAAGGGCCTATGCCTATTCCAAGGCTTTGGATTGTGATGTTGTGGTCTGCTACAAACAACGGGCCAAGGCGAACATCATTTCACATATGGAACTGATCGGTGACGTACAGGGCAAAAATGTTGTTCTGGTAGATGACATGGTAGATACCGCTGGAACTTTGACCAAAGCAGCTGATTTAATGATGGAACGAGGTGCCGAAAGTGTAAGGGCAATTACCACACACGGACTTTTGTCCGGTAACGCTTACGAAAAAATTGAAAAATCAAAACTAACCGAACTGATTATTACCGATTCCATTCCGATAGAAATAAAAAGTGACAAAGTACGGGTGTTAAGTTGCGCCAATCTATTTGCGGACGTAATGGACAAGGTTCATAATAACAATTCTATTTCTTCTAAATTTTTAATGTAACCCTAGAAGAAATCCATACATCAAGAATATTAATTTTTAATACATATAATGAAGTCAATTACAATTAAAGGATCAGAAAGAGAAAGCGTGGGCAAAAAGGCAACGAAGGCCCTACGTAATGCTGGATTGGTTCCTTGCGTAGTATACGGAGGGGATAAACCACTACACTTTTCAGCAGAAGAATTAGCGTTCAGAGATTTGGTTTACACTCCAAATGCACATACGGTTGCAATTGAATTGGATGGTGGCAAATCGGTAAGAGCGGTTATGCAGGATATACAGTTCCATCCTGTAACGGACAATATCATGCATATTGATTTTTATCAATTGTTCGATGATAAAATGGTTACGATGGAAATTCCTGTTCGTTTGGAAGGTAATTCACCAGGAGTTCGTAATGGTGGACGTTTATTGTTCAGAAAACGTAAGCTTTCCATTAAAGCTTTACCGGACAAGTTACCAGATTTCTTCAATGTAGATCTATCAAAATTGAAAATAGGACAACACATTTCAGTTGCCTCTTTGAAAAGTGATGATTTCACCATTTTACATCCAGATACGACCGTTGTAGTACAGGTTAAAACTGCACGTACCGCAGTTGTTGTTGATGATGAGGATGAAGAAGGAGAAGAGGGAGTTGCCGAAGGTGCCGAAGATGCATCTGAAGAAACTGCTCAAGAATAGAAAATATTTTTTTATAGCGTACAACATAAAGCATTTCGATACCTGTATCGGGATGCTTTTGTATTTTTATGCGTTAATGCAACCTAGATATGCTCCGTTATTTAAAATTACGTTTCAACCATAAGAGCAGTCCCACCGAAGAGAAAGATCCCATGAAAAAATATTTAATTGTTGGCTTAGGTAATATCGGCGATGAGTATGCAGAAACCCGTCATAATATTGGGTTTAAGATACTGGATGAGCTGGCCAAAATTCAGGAGTTTAGCTTTGAAACCGTCAAACTCGGTGATATAGGCACCTTCAAGATTAAGGGCAGAACGGTTATTTGCCTTAAACCATCAACGTACATGAATCGTAGCGGAAAGGCCTTAAAATATTGGATGGATAAGGAAAATATTCCACAAGGAAACATTTTGGTGATTACCGATGACATCAACCTACCCTTTGGGACCATTCGCATCAAGACTAAAGGAAGTGATGGCGGCCACAATGGTTTAAAAGATATACAGCAATTTTTACAGACCATACTTTACAATCGTTTTCGATTTGGTGTTGGGGCCGATTTCGGCAAGGGAAGACAGGTTGAATATGTCTTAGGGGAATGGAATGATGAAGAAAAAGAAACCATGAAAGAACGCCTGCAACGGTCGGCAGAAGTCGTTAGTTCATTTGTGCTTGCAGGAATTGCACGAACAATGAACCAGTACAACAATACTTAATCTATAGTACTTTAAAGTTATAGATTCCTGAATCGGAACTGTTCCCTTCAGCGTCAATGACCACAACCTTCCAATAATACACCGTGTCTGGCGTAACGGTGACCTTCATACTTGAGCTGCTCGATGAAAGTGTCTGAATAAGATCTGTAGGTGGGGTTTCTACCGAAAAATAAACCTCATAATCCCTAATATCATTATCCAAATCAGATGCCGACCATGAAAGGGTTATCTCGTTATTAATATCCTTGAATACACTTTCTGACGAACCCGGACTTATGATACTAGGTGGAAACGGAGCGAACGTCGTTCTAGATCCAGCATTATAAAAACTCCAAACCTCACTGGATACCGAACGTTCTACTTGATTGTTCTTTGAGCGTACCAACCATGAAAATTGCTCTCCCTTTGCCAACGGCAATTTTGCGGACGTACTTGAAGAAACAATGGTCTGCACCGTACCCGTTTGGGTATTCGTAACCCTTAGTTCATAACTTTCGGTATGATCGGCAGGGGACCACTGAAATTCTACCTGACTCGTCTCCCGCCCTAAACTTACCCCGGTCGTACATTCAGAATTCTGTTCTGGAAACAATAATAGCACCGCTTCGGGCGGTATTGGTTCGCTTTTCTTTTTACAGCCCATAAATAGCATCAACAGGCAACTACTAATAAATAAAGCACGTATTATCATTCCTTAATTACTTTTGTGGTTCCTTTTAAAGTCGATCCTTCATATTTCAAATAATAGATTCCAGTAGCATACGTACTAAAATCTAACGTAATGGTTCCTGCTTGAGGCGTTAGGGTTATACTTGAAAGCCATCTGCCTTCTGCACTGAAGATATGTACGTCAAAATCTCCTTCGGCAGCCCCTAGATAGATTTGAGCCATATTCTTTACCGGGTTGGGGAAAACGACAGGTTTATCATTAAGCGCAAACTGCTCTTCATAGATTCCCTGACACGGTATATCGGTATAAACTTTCAAGCTATTAAATCCTTTTTTTAATTCCAATATCACGAGCTCTTCTTGCGTTTTCATAGAAGTACCGTTCAACTCTATGGTATATAACGAAGATCCGTTCAACGAAAGCGTCAATTGGGTTCCATCTAGTGCCAATTCTGAGGAAACGGTAAGCAGCTCTGGTTCCGTAATCTTAACTTCCACACAATACTCTTCGTAGATAACGAGTCCGTCAGTACCAACAATACATAACGAATACGCTCCTGCACTTAAATTGGCCAGATTAAACGAATTGGAAAAAGCTTGTGTAAGGTCTATACCATTCCCAGAAACCGTCACCTGATAATCCAAGGCTACCTTAGGGGTTATCATTATTTGACCGTCATTGTTATCAGGACAACTTTCACTTTCTAGATGAATGCTAAAATTTTCTCTCGGAAACCTATAAATCGGACAACCCGAACCATTTACTTCCTGACCTTCGGGCGTACCGAGACAGAGATCATCTACATCATCAAAAACACCATCTTTATCAGCATCTGGCCTAAAGTCACCCTCAACGCATACTTCCAACGAAAAGGCTTTAAGTCGACCTCCATCGGAAGCGACGTTGTCCCTAATTTCCAAGACCCATTCTCCCAGAATCGATTCTCCGTTGAAAGAGCTTAAAGTACCCAAAGGCTTAACGATACCACTAATGGCCGGCTCGACACCGCACTCGAATGAGGTGCCTTCATCGTCAAACGTAGCCTTGATATTCCGCGAATCGCCGCATGAACTTGAGACCAAAGCCACGGTAGTGCCTGCTGGTGAAATTAAGTTGATAACCAAATCTGCCAAGAAAGTATGTTCCAAATCTAAGGTTACATTAATATCTGCTACCGGAAGGTCTTCAAAAAATGCAATTTTTGAACTCACTATAGGAGTAGCAATGCTGGAGATGGAAAGTGGCAACCCGGTGGCACTCTTCGTCGTGCAATTGAATTGTATGGTCGAGAACGTATATGGGGAGCTAAAGGCACCTTCGCCACAATCGTTTTTTGGTCTGACCCTCCAATAATATTGGGTATTGTTATCCAATAAGGAGGGTGAATATGAATTGGTGTTCACCGTTGCAGATTCTATGATAGCAGCAAATCCTAAATCTGTAGCAATTTCAATATCGTAAGCGGTATTTCCCACATCTGCTTCCCATTTCAATACGACATCCTTCGACGCATCTTCAAAACCATCTGAAGGAGCTAATAATTGCACTGCATTGAAATTGGCGTCAAAGACCCTTAATTGAAGTATAATTTCCTTAGAAAACGTAGCAGAGCTCGCTCTAATCTGGATGGGATAGGTACCTTCGGTCAAATTTGAAACACCTGTAAGATCCACAGTGACCGGAGTATTAGTATCGGTAGCAGTAGGTGGTGTAAATACGGCCGTCAATCCAGTTGGCAAAGAAACTGCACTAAAAGTGCTTTCCTCGTTAAATCCTAAATATGTCTCATACACAAAAGGGATACTGATATCATCTGGCTTGCAAACATCGAATGAAACTTTTTGAAAATTCAAGACGATTTCTGACGGTGTAATAGAAAAATTCGAGGCGTTCACCGCAAAGAAAATATTGTTGGATGCCTTTACCATGATCCGGCCCGAACTTGTGGTTATTCCCGGCATTATGATACTATGTTCACCATCATTAATAATGTCTTCTGCAAGAACGGTAGTGTACGTAAATCCGCCATCTGTTGACAATAAAATTGAAACCGTTTCAGCTGAAATTGGAGCCAGATTCGTCTTGGCGACATCCCACGTTATTTTTTGTACTGATCCTGCCACATAAGATTGTGAAGTTTCTTGGGAAGTCACCACGAACGGACCGGCTTCATTAACCACGGTCACCTGCAACTCGTCTGAATCTGATTGCCCCCCGTTCAAAGCATTATCCCTAACAGTTAATGAAAAATTTAAATTTCGACCGACATTGGAAACAGTCTCCCATGCATCGCCCTCAGTAGGCAAGGTCTGTGTAAGCTGCCCCTTAAGAACACGATTCAAATTCGGAAAATAACGCTGTGGTGAAGAACTAGGCGGTAAAGATCTAAAATTGGCACCTGAGGGATTGTTGGGACCAAAAGTTGCTTGTGTTACCACTCCGTTATCGATTTGTTCCCAAGTATAACTCAGCACATCGGTAGCATCAGGATCGGTAGCCGCCCCGGTCAACAGAAAAGCGGTTCCCTTGGGTATTGCATAATCTGACAAAGGTGTTAATGTAGGTGCGGTATTGGCGAACGGTTGCGCCTGTCCGCATGAAACGGTTTCCAAATAATCCCTAATCTGTACAATACTCACGTAATGGAAATAGTCATTACTATTTGCGGCAACATTATTATTGTTCTGTGTAATGCCTGCATAGCCCATAATCGTCGTTCCGCTAGCCGGCTCAACTTGAACCGTAGTACCTTCCGATATATGTGAAAATGAATGATTGGCCCCGAATTGGTGTCCCATTTCATGCGCTACCAGATCTATATCGAACATATCTCCCACTGGAGATGACAAGGTGGTATAGGCACTGCCTTTGCGGCCATCCTTACAAACCGCCCCTATAAAGCCAGAATTTCCATCCAAGGCTCCATCCTGCTGATTGAACAAATGTCCAATATCATAATTGGATTCGCCTATAACCTTGGTCAAGGTACTTTGTACTTGGGTACTTAAACTTCCGGTATACGGATCTGTATCTGGATCTGTATAAATTACGTCATCGGTATTGGCTATCAGTTGTAAGCTAATGGCCAAATCACGTTCAAAAACTCCATTGACCCTTGTTAATGTGGCATTAATGGCGGCAAGCGCATCCGCCTTTGTCCCTCCATGGAATTTGGTGTACTCTCCCGACGCGGAAATAGCTACACGAAACGTTCTCAACGTTTGGTCATTTACCAATTTTGCGGTAAGGTTCTGAGAATATTCCATTACTTTGGGAATTGTACTACATATAAAATTGAGGTCGCGCTCCGTTTGTTCCGTTCTACGGTATAGAACATAGGCATCGTCACCCGACTTCTGCATAAAAAGAGCTCCCTTTTCCCCTGTCGTATTGATCATACTTTGAACACCATTATGTGAGACACTAAACCTAATTTGCTTTGTGGCATCATTTAAGGCTGTTCCTTTAAAGGATTTTATGGAAGGATATTTTTCGGCAAGTTCTTTTGAAAAAAGATAGGTTTCTTCCACTTGAAAAGGAATTTGATTTCCGTATTCATCGGGGAAGTAAATAATCTTTGAGCTTGCTTTTGAAGCCAGTACCTGTTTAAACTGAACTTCGTTCAACGTGAAAGCCTTCGCTTTTTCAACCTGAAGGCGTTGTTTAGAAAATTGCCTTCCATTTCCTTTTAATTCCGTATTTTTCCAATAGGTACTTTGTGCCGCCCCGTAAAAGGAAAGAAATAGTATGGTAATTGAAAAAACTAGGCGTAATTTTGCAACCATTAAGGGGCTTTTATCTCAGAATCAAATATAAGTCTTTTTATTTTCTATCATAGGTGATCACAGTTCGCAGCATTTCCAAATACAACGAAGTATATCCTACCGTCATTACCATTGGCACATTTGACGGAGTGCATATCGGCCACCGGAAAATACTGGATAAAATCATAAATCATGCCAAGAACACGGCACTAAAATCTGCAGTGCTGACTTTTTTCCCGCATCCTAGAATGGTTTTACAAAAAGATGCCGATATAAAATTATTGAATACCGTAGATGAAAAGATAGCGATTTTAGAGCGGTTAGGTCTAGACATCTTGATTATTCATCCTTTTACCATGGAATTCTCACGACTTACGGCCACAGAATTCGTTCGGGATATTTTGGTCAATACATTAAACATCAAAAAAGTAATCATTGGCTACGACCATAGATTCGGCCGTAATAGAAATGCCAACATCACTGATCTCATAGCTTTTGGGAACGCCTTGGATTTTTCGGTCGATGAAATTCCCGCACAGGAAATAGACGCTGTATCGGTTAGTTCCACAAAAATCAGAAAAGCCTTGGAAGCTGGTGATATCGAAACAGCCAATAGCTACCTCGGTTATGAATACATGCTTACAGGCACTATTGTTAGAGGTAAAGGCAACGGTAAAAAATTAGGTTTTCCAACGGCGAATCTTTCCATTGCCGAAAGTTATAAGCTCATTCCTAAAAATGGGGCTTACACCGTTAAAAGCACCTTAAATGGAGAAACGGTTTATGGCATGATGAACATTGGGTTCAACCCTACCCTGAATGGAACCGAAAAATCCGTTGAAGTCAATTTCTTCGACTTTGATGCCGACCTTTACGGAAAAAAGATACAAGTCGATATTTTAGCACGTTTACGCGAGGAACATAAATTTGAATCTGTTGACGCACTGAAAGGACAATTGGCCAAGGACAAGAAAAAATCACTGGAATTCATACAAAAATAGCATGTTGACAAGGTTATTGTTTCAACGGATGGATAATAGCCCTTTGATTATCTTCCGCATCTTTTTTGGCATCCTCGTTGCACTAGAGTGCTTTGGTGCCATTGTTACCGGTTGGGTGCGGCGCAACCTTATCGAACCCAACTATCATTTTCCATTTATAGATTTTGAATGGTTACGACCCTTACCGGGATATGGCATGTACATCTATTATGTGATTATGGGGCTGTTGGGGATCTGTATTGCAATCGGTTTGAGGTACAGGACCAGCATTATCTTATTTACCCTATTGTGGAGCGGGACCTATTTGATGCAAAAAACTGCCTATAACAACCACTACTACCTTCTTATTCTTATTTCCTTTATAATGTGCTTTTTTCCTGCCAACGGTAGCCATTCTTTAGATGTTAAATCCAATTCAAATCTTAGGAGCGACACTATGTATGGTTACGTTAAGTGGGTGATTGTACTTCAATTATTCATTGTGTATACCTACGCCGCAATAGCAAAAATGTATGGTGATTGGTTAGATTTTAGCATGATCGACGTGCTTATGAAACCCAAAAAAGATTATGCGATAGTGGGCAGCCTCTTACAGGAGCATTGGGTACATCAAATCATCGGCACTGCCGGGATTTTATTCGACCTGCTCATAGTTCCTGCCCTGTTGTGGAAGCCTACTAGAAAAATTGCTTTTTTCCTCTCTATTTTCTTTCACCTGTTCAACTCGGTCATTTTTCAAATTGGAATTTTCCCTTATCTTTCATTGGCGTTCAGCGTCTTCTTTTTTGAGCCCGAAACCATTAGAAACCTATTCTTTAAAAAGAAAACACCTTATACAGATAACGAATTCAAGGAACCTTCCTATAAAAATGTATTACTAACCTTTGGTGCCATTTATTTTGGATTGCAACTACTGCTACCCTTACGACATTATATCATTGCCGACGATGTACTATGGACAGAAGAAGGTCATCGCATGAGCTGGCGAATGATGTTACGTAGTCGCAGTGGAAAAGGGGTTTTTACCGTGGTGGATAAAAATACCAAAGAAAAATTTCCTATAGATCCAGATGATTATTTGATCAAAAGCCAAAAACGAAAAGTGTATGCCCATCCTGATTTTGCTTGGCAATTTGCCCAGTACTTAAAACTGGAATTCGAAAAAGAGGGTAAGGAAGTATCGGTCTATTTGAAAGAATCAAGAATTAGCATCAACGGAAAATCATACGTACCATTTATCAATGATAAAACCGACCTTGCATCAGAAAAATGGAATCGCTGGAAACATCACGACTGGATACTGCCTTCTAAATTAGAAGAAGTTAAAGATTAGAATTTCATTGCGCGTTGACATAATTGAAGGGGCATTCCCCAAGGGTCGCGCAACATGACCAAATGACTGCCATCGTCCTTAAAAACGTCCTCTACAAAACTTGCATCGGCATTTAATAAACGTCGCTTATCCGCCTCGGCATTTTCAGATACAAAAGCCACATGAAAGGTTAACGGATGCCGCTCCTTAAAATCCTGCGCCAGTTCATCCTCTCTTTTATAGAATTCAATAATAACCCGGCCAGAACTATCGGCCAAAAAAGTCATATATGGAGATTCTGCTTGCTGATTCTTTATCGTTAATCCTAAATGGGTGCAGTACCAATTGACAACGCCTTCAATATCCAAAACATTTAACGCAAAGTGTTCAAAAACCATTTTAATCGATGTTTAGAACCTAAAAGTATCTAATTTAAATCTAAGATTAATGTAAATTTGCCTTCAAAATTAGAACTGTCATGCTACAATTACAAACCATTAGGGACCATAAGGACGAACTTGTTCAAGCCTTGGGAAAACGGAACATCGATGCCAACGGACTTTTAGAAGAAGTTCTTCTCTTGGATGAAAAAAGACGTTCAACCCAAACCCAATTGGATAGCTTATTGGCAGAATCAAACAAACTTTCCAAAGAAATCGGTATGCTTTATAAGACCGGTAAGGTTCAAGAAGCTAATTTGTTAAAGGAAAAAACGGTAATCCTCAAAGAAGAATCCAAACAGTTGGGAGACGATTTGAACACCACTGCAGAAGAGCTTCAAACATTGTTATATCAAATACCGAACGCGCCCCATGCTACTGTACCTGCAGGTACCTCAGAAGAGGATAACGAAGAAGTTTTTAAGGAAGGTGAAATACCGACTTTGGCCGAAGGCGCTTTGCCTCATTGGGAACTGGCCAAAAAATATGACATCATCGACTTTGAACTTGGGGTAAAAATTGCAGGAGCAGGATTCCCTGTCTACAAAGGAAAAGGAGCCCGTTTACAACGTGCTTTGATTTCCTATTTTTTGGATAAAAATACGGCTGCCGGGTATACCGAGATCCAAGTGCCCCACTTGGTTAACGAACTATCCGGTTATGGAACCGGACAATTACCGGACAAAGAAGGTCAAATGTACCATGTAACCGCAGATGACCTGTATTTGATACCGACCGCAGAAGTGCCCGTGACCAATATTTTTAGGGATGTCATTGTCAACGAAAGTGATTTTCCCATTACCTATACCGGTTACACCCCTTGTTTTAGACGTGAAGCCGGAAGCTATGGTGCCCATGTACGGGGATTAAACCGACTTCATCAATTTGATAAAGTTGAAATTGTACGGGTAGAACATCCTTCTAGATCCTACGAAGCTTTGGATGGCATGGTAGAGCACGTGAAAACGATTTTAAGGGAATTGAAACTGCCATATCGTATATTGAGATTATGTGGCGGCGATTTAGGATTCACCGCTGCCCTAACCTTTGATTTTGAGGTATTCTCAACCGCACAGGACCGTTGGCTAGAAATTAGTTCCGTATCCAACTTTGAAACCTATCAAGCCAACCGCTTGAAATTACGTTTTAAGGACGAGAACGGTAAAAACCAGTTGGCCCACACTTTAAACGGTAGCTCTTTGGCATTACCCCGTGTTTTGGCCGGTATTTTAGAGAATTACCAAACTCCAGACGGCATCAAAATCCCTGAAGTGTTAATCCCTTATTGCGGGTTCGATACCATTGATTAAAAATTGAGGTTAATCAATTTAGCGATATGGCGTTTTTTCCCGTAAGCACTTCTACCCTTTCAGCAAAAGAATTGGGAGAATTCATAATGAGCCAATATCAATTGCCTAAAAAATTCAATTGTGAGCTTTTTAGAACCGGAATGAATCATACATATTTTCTAACAAACGGTGAAGAAAAATATGTTTTAAGGGTGTACAGTTACAACTGGAGATCAATAGCTGAAATTGACGAAGAGATTAACCTTTTAAATACTTTGAAGGTCCATAAATTAGGAGTTTCCTTTCCAATTAAAGATAAAAACGGAACTTTCATTCAAGAGATAAACGCCCCCGAAGGAACTCGATATGCCGTTCTTTTTTCATTTGCGAAGGGTGAAAAGGTCCGGTTTATGGATAATGAAACTTGTTTCTCCATTGGTGCATTCATGGCGCAAATGCATACCATCACACTAGACAAAACGATGAAACGTATTTCATATGACAAAGAAACCCTTTGGGAAATACCGTATCAACGGTTAACAAAATACTTTTCAGAGAGTTTACCAGAGATGGAATTCATCAAAGAAATTGGAAACTCCATTCAAAACACCGATTTCAAAAACAGTGCGAAAGGTATTGTACACATGGATATTTGGTATGATAATATGGCCATTACGAATGATCGAGAAATTACACTATTCGACTTTGATTTTTGTGGGAACGGTTGGCACGTTTTAGATATCGGTTATTTCTGCAACCAACTGTTTCATATTGAAACGGACAAGAAAGAATACGAATTGAAGACCCAAGGTTTTTTAGCGGGCTATCAAAGTATCAGGCCGTTATCTGGCGAACAATTGAGGTTGATTCCTAAAGCGGGATTGTCGGTTTTTTTATTTTATCTTGGTGTACAGGCACAACGGTTCGATTGGTCAAACATCTTTTTATCCGAAAACTACCTGAAAATGTATGTAGGGAAACTTAAGTCTTGGATCGAGTATTACCATATTTAGTGGTGAGTACGTAGAGTAATTCATCCTAACAACCCCTCAGTCCTTTTTCCTAATGTATTTTAAAAAAGGACTTTCTCTAAATACTAACGAACTAATCATAGTTGCATTGCCAATAGTTGGGATAACATCAGCTAGTTATCGCCCCCTATAGTTCTTCCCATTTCCTTAACATCAACTTATTGCATTCTACGTATCTTTGGGTATGCGTTTTGTCCTCTTTATTGTTTCATATATCTCATTGGCAACTTTTGCCTGGGGCCAAGATGATTTCTTGGCCAAACAATATTTTGCGGATGGTGATTTTGAAAAGGCCGTAGTGTTCTACGAAAAGTTAGTGGAACAAAATCCTAGAAGAACGGAATATGCACAGGATTTGGTCGCCTGTTACCAACAACTGCAACGTTATGAAGATGCAGGTGATTTTTTACGGGAAAGATTGAATGACCCAAACCCCTACCCCACGCTATTGATAGAACTGGGCTATAATCACCAGCTACAGGAACAGGAAGAACTAGCGCAAAGTTATTATGACAAAGCCTTGGATATCATTGATAAAAATCCGAATTACGGCTATGCCCTTGGGCTTCAATTTCAAAAATATAGTTTGTTGGACTTGGCCGTTAAAGCCTTTGAAAAAGCGATGCAATTAAATCCCGCTTTAGATTTCAACTACCAATTGGCACGTATTTATGGGGAACAGGGAAATGTTGAGGCAATGTACAACGCCTATCTTAATCTTATCGGTGACGGAAAGACATCTAAATCGAATATTCTAAGAAGTATCGATGATTTTGTATCCGAAAATCCAGAGGACGCGAACAACCTTATCCTAAAAAGGGCATTATTGGAGCGGGCCCAGAAAAACCCCGATATCGTATGGAACGAAATGCTAAGCTGGCTGTTCGTACAGCAAAAACAGTATGGTAGTTCATTTAGGCAAGAAAAAGCAATTTTTAAACGCATGGAAGGCAGCTCAACATTACGTTTGGAGAATTTAGGTAGCCTTGCCCTTGAAGATGATGATATTGAAGTGGCCCGTGATATTTTCGATTATGTCATCAACAATACCAACGACGAAATTACGAAACTGAAAGCGGAATTGAACTTAATCGATATCGACCTATTAACCGCCACGGATAATCAGTTAGATCCCATTCAAAAAAAATTTGAACAACTTATAGACATTCATGGTTACAAGACACAAACCTTACAGTTACAAGTGGCTTATGCCAATTTTTTAACCTTTAAAAAGAACGAGCCACAGCCTGCAGAAAAACTTATAAAAACAAGTTTAGAACTTCCCTTGAACGATAGGGGAACGGCTTATTTAAAATTGGCATTGGGCGATATTTTGGTTTACGACAAAAAGTTCAATGAAGCGCTCATCTATTTTTCGCAGATACAACAAAAATTAAAAAATGACGTCTTGGGCCAAGACGCACGTTACAAAGTAGCACAGACCAGTTTTTATAAAGGTGATTTTGATTGGGCCTTGACCCAACTGAAGGTTTTACGAAGCTCGACTTCGCAATTGATCGCCAACGACGCCATGCAACTTAGTTTGTTGATATCGGACAATTCATTGGAAGATTCGACCCAGACCGCCTTGAAGAAATATGCACGGGCAGATTTTTTGGCATATCAAAACAAAACCGATGATGCCATAACCGCCTTAAACGACATCCTAGAAAATCACAAAGGCGAAAAAATAGAAGATGAAGCATTATTGAAACAGGCACAACTCTTTGAGTCACAAAAAAAATATGAGGAGGCTAAGTTTAACTATCAAAAAATCATCACTTTTTATCCCAATGGTATTTTAGCGGATGATGCCTACTTTGCCTTGGCAGAACTCTATCGGAAAATTTTGGACGAACCTGAAAAGGCCAAGGAACTTTATGAAAAAATAATCTATAATTATCAGGATAGTTATTATTTCCCTCAAGCCAGAAAGAATTTCAGGATTCTAAGAGGAGATGCAATTAATTAATAACGCAAGGGGCAAACGCTAAATGGTTTATCCTTTTGATATTCATAAACCCATCATTGACTTTAAATTTGAACTCTATTTATGTACATATATAACGTAACCACTAATGTTGAAGAAACCGCCCATCATGCATGGGTGAAATGGATGAAGGAAATACATATTCCAGAAGTATTGTCCACCGGCAAGTTTTTAAGCGCAAAGTTCACAAAAGTATTGGTCGAAGAAGATATGGGCGGCGTCACCTATTCCGTACAATATTCAGTGCCCGACAAAGCGACTTTAGAGCGCTATTATGAAGAGGATGCACCTCGATTAATAGAAAGTGTTCAACGAAATTTTGCCGGTAAATTGGTTTCCTTTAAAACAGAATTGGAAGTTGTAGACGAATATTTCGTGCAACTGGCAACCGCTACACATTATCTTTTTACCTACGGTACCTTACAAGAAAAAGAAGTGCAATTAGGTGTTTTTTCAAGGCCTTTAGTAGGTTTTAAGGACGAACTTAGCCATTATCGTATTTCGGATATAAAAGTGGCGGACCTCTACCCTACACTACAACATACAGGGAAGGAAGGCGACAAAATTAGTGGACAAGTTTATACACTCTCGCACCAAGAACTTCAAAAAGCAGATGCATATGAAGGTGATGCCTATGAACGGATACAGATTCAACTAGGTTCTGGCAAAAAAGCCTGGGTATATATTGCAAAATAAGTATAGGGAAAGACTATGGGAACGAAGCGGAAAAAAAACAAGGGAGACAACTATTCCCACAAAAAGCATCAAGAAAAGGGACCCGTAAAAGCGAAAAAACATCTGGGCCAACATTTTTTGAAAGATGAAGGTATTGCCAAACAAATCGCGGAAACCTTACTACAAGAAGCGTATAATAACGTAATAGAGATTGGTCCGGGCACGGGAGTATTGACCAAATATTTACTAGCACGCGATATCAACCTAGTAGCCATGGATTTAGATGCAGACTCCATCATCTACCTCAACCACACCTTTCCTTTGGAACATCCTCAGGTCATGGAGGGCAAGGGTTCGTTCAGGGTAATAGAAGCAGACTTTCTCAACTACGACCTTAAAAAACTTTTCGGAGAGGAACAATTTGGGATTACAGGGAACTTCCCCTATAATATTTCGACCCAGATTGTTTTTAAAATGCTAGAGCTTCGTGATCAAATACCTGAATTTTCAGGAATGTTCCAAAAAGAGGTGGCCCAACGTATTTGCGCCCAAGAAGGCAGCAAAACCTACGGCATTCTTTCGGTATTGACACAGGCGTTCTATAAAGCCGAATATCTTTTTACAGTACAGCCCGAAGTGTTTGACCCGCCCCCGAAAGTACAATCGGGCGTATTAAGGCTTACCCGCAAGAACGACTTTCATCTTTCTTGTGACGAGCAACTTTTTTATCGGGTGGTAAAGACCGCATTTAACCAGCGTAGAAAGACCTTGCGCAATAGTTTAAAAATCTTTGAACTATCCGATATTCTCAAAGAAGATGCTATATTTGACCAGCGACCGGAACAGCTTGCGGTGACCGATTTTATTGCATTGACGAAGAAGATAGCAGATGACACCCTTTAAACTTACAGAAGAACTTGTTACCGAGATAGAACTGCTCATTGCCAACCAAAATGATGCAGAACTCAATTTATTATTTGAGGAGGTGCATTATGCGGATATCGCAGAGATCATCAATGAGTTAAACGATGACGAGGCGACCTATCTAATCAAATTACTGGATAGCGACAAAACGTCCGATATTCTTACTGAGCTTAACGAGGACGTTCGCGAGGCTATTCTAGGCAACCTCTCCGCTAAGGAAATTGCCAGTGAGCTAGACGAACTAGATACCGATGATGCCGCCGACATTATAGGTGAACTCCCAAAGGAACAAGTACAGCAAGTCATATCTGAAATCGAGGATAGGGAACATGCGAAGGATATTGTTGACCTTTTACGTTATGCAGAAAACTCAGCTGGGGGTCTCATGGCCAAAGAGCTTGTAAAGGTAAACGAGAACTGGAACGTACTTACCTGTGTTAAGGAAATGCGGGCGCAGGCAGAAAATGTAACTCGCGTGCATTCCATTTATGTGGTAGACGATGAAGACAAACTGAAAGGTAGATTATCTTTAAAGGATTTATTGACCACTTCTACCAAAACCCATATTAAGGATGTTTTTATATCAAAGGTTGATTATGTAAATGTCAACGAAGACCCTGAGGAAGTGGCGAGAATTATGAGTAAGTATGATTTGGAAGCTATTCCTGTAGTAGATGAAATAGGAAGATTAGTTGGCCGTATCACTATTGACGATATTGTAGACGTAATCAGGGAAGAGGCCGAACGCGATTATCAAATGGCTGCCGGTATATCAAGAGGTGTTGAAGCAGATGACAGTATTTGGGAACTCACAAAAGCTCGTTTGCCCTGGTTGATCATAGGCATGTTCGGAGGTATAGGAGCAGCCAGCATTATCAGCAGTTTTCAGGTTGTAATGAACAATTTTCCCATTCTTCTCATTTTCGTCCCATTGATACAGGCCACTGCCGGTAATGTTGGTGTTCAATCTTCCGCCATAATGGTTCAAGGTCTGGCCAACAACACGGTAAAAGGGGAAATATTGAACCGCTTATTAAAGGAATTTACGTTAGGTCTGATTAACGGTCTTGCTATTGCAGCAATCGTATTGGTGATCAGTCATTTTTTCTTTCACACCAGTTATCTTATTTCGCTCACACTTTGCGTAGCCCTTATTTCAGTTATCATCATAGCGGCTTTAATCGGTACCTTCATCCCCGTTTTCTTGGATAAACGTGGAGTGGATCCAGCAGTAGCCACAGGACCTTTTATTACCACCGGAAACGATATTTTTGGTATTTTGATCTACTTTTCCATTGCCAAGTTGATTTTAGGCATTTAGCGGTATTCTACCCATTTTTACATTAGCTGTACTTAAGAAGTTATATATGTATAGCGGTTTAAATTATTAAGGCATTAAAATTAAAGAAATCATGAAACCCATCAACCTAAAAGAAAAACATTCACTTTTCAATAAGCAGTGGCATCCTCATCGAATAGCGGTAGTAGATGATATGCAGGTGTTACTTGCAAAAATCAAGGATGAATTCGTTTGGCACGCCCACGATCAAGAAGATGAGCTCTTTCAAGTTTTAAAAGGAACTTTGTATATGAAGTTCAGGGATCGAACGGAGATTGTAAAGGAAGGTGAAATCATAGTGGTACCAAAAGGCGTAGAACACTGCCCATCTACCCAAAACGGAGAAGAGGTACATGTACTTCTCTTTGAAAGACTAAGTACTTCCCACACGGGTAATGTACTAGATAAAATGACACAAACACACTACCCAAAAATTTAAAACCCCCAGAAAATGAAAGTATTACACGTAGACATAAATCATCCGCTTATAATTGAACAATTTGCTGCAATCGGATTTCAGAATGATGAGGACTACACCTCCACCAAAGAACAGATCGAAGCTAAAATCGAAGCTTACGACGGACTCATTATCCGCAGTAGATTTACCATCGATGCTCAATTTCTTGAAAAAGCAAAAAACCTGAAGTTCATAGGCCGTTTGGGTGCAGGACTCGAAAACATAGATACTCGGTATGCAAAATCATTGGGTATTTTTCTCGCTGCCGCCCCAGAAGGAAATCGTAACGCTGTGGGAGAGCATGCCCTTGGAATGCTCCTGTCGCTTTTCAATAAACTTAATAAGGCGGATCAAGAGGTAAGAAACGGCAAATGGGACCGTGAAGGTAATCGTGGACTTGAATTAGAAGGCAAAGTTGTAGGTATCATTGGCTATGGCAATATGGGCAAGGCTTTCGCAAAAAAACTAAAAGGTTTTGACGTAGAGGAAGTTATATGTTATGACATTCAAGGCGGTGTGGAAGATGAAAATGCAAGACAGGTAGGCATTATGGAGTTTCAACAGCGCGTGAATGTAATCAGCTTACATGTACCCCAAACCGATTTGACCATCGGTATGGTAGACACCGAGTTTTTGAATAAGTTCAATAATCCTATTTGGATCATTAATACCGCAAGGGGAAAATGCATTAAAACGGCCAATTTGGTCGAAGCGATGAAATCGGGAAAGGTATTGGGCGCAGGTTTAGATGTTTTGGAATATGAAAAAGCCTCATTTGAGAATATGTTTACAGATGATAATTTACCAGATGCATTTCAATACTTAATAAATTCGGACAAGGTGATACTTTCTCCACATGTGGCCGGATGGACGGTTGAGAGCAAAATTAAATTGGCTCAGACCATAGTGGATAAAATTAAAAAGAAATTCGTAGTTTAATACTCCTAATCGACCAATAAACAGCGATTTATGTACTTCGAAGCATTTTCAATCAGCTTAAATTCCAAAAATATTAGTGCATCCAAGGAGTTTTATGAAGCTATAGGCTTTTCTGTTTTTCATGGTGAAATCGACCAGAAATGGTTGATTATGAAAAATAAAACGGCAACAATCGGTCTATTTCAAGGTATGTTCGAAAAAAACATACTCATCTTTAACCCGGGTTGGGATTCAGAAGCCAATATCGTAACAGAATTTTTAGACCTCAGGCGAATTCAGAAAAAATTTCAGGACAAAGAAATCAACATAACACGTACGGTGAAAAAGGACACTTCAGGTCCTGGGAATATGACCCTACTCGACCCGGACGGAAATCCAATTCTTATAGATCAGCATGCATAAAACGTATATGCCCTTAAAAAAATCAGTGTTTAGCTTGAAGAAATAAATCCAAAAATTTATATGAAAAACAGAGTTACAGGATTAGGCGGTATCTTTTTTAAGACCAAAGACCCAGACATAACAAAAGACTGGTACAATAAACACTTAGGTCTGAATACGGACGAATATGGTTGTTCTTTTCTATGGAAAGATAAAGATGGTAATGACGGTGCAACCCAATGGAGCCCGATGCCCACCGATACATCTTATTTTAATCCAAGTAGATCGAACTTTATGATGAACTTTAGGGTCGAAAATTTAAAACAACTGTTGGCTACACTTAAAGAAGAAGGAGTCACTATAGTGGGGGAAATAGAAGAATATGACTATGGCAAATTCGGTTGGATTTTAGACTTGGACGGAAACAAAATAGAGCTATGGGAGCCTATTAATGATGCACTTTTATGATTTAAAATTATTATTTACTTTTAATCTATTCTAATAACTAACAATTTAACCATGTCAGACAATAACAAAAATTTTGAAGATAATGCAGATGAGCCCTTTGATAAGAAAGCAAAAGGTTCTGCAAATGAATTCAGTGAAAGTGCAAAAAAAACAGCCGACGAATTCACGGCAGGGGCTAAAGAAGCATTTAGTGGTTCTGGAGGCGAAAATAAAAAAATACTAGCCGGGATTTTGGCCATTATTTTGGGAGCATTTGGTATTCATAAATTCATTCTAGGATACCAAAAAGAAGGTATCATAATGTTAGTGATAACCTTGGTTATAGGATTTTTCACTTGTGGCATTGGAGTTTCGGCCATGGGATTAGTTGGTCTCATTGAGGGAATCATCTATCTGACAAAAACCGATGCAGAGTTTTACAACACCTATCAAGTAGGTAAAAAACCTTGGTTCTAAACACTATAAGTCGGGTAAACTACAATCCGACTTTTTTTAATCGGTTTATTATCGTAATATTGCAATATACAAATAAGTTATGGGCATTACCAAGACACAAATTTTCAATGCGAAGCAGAATGAACTGGCTACTATTTTTAAAGTACTGTCCAATCCTGCCCGCATAGCGATATTGCAATATATAAGCCGGCAAAATTCATGTATCTGCAATGATATTGTTGACGAAATTGGTCTAGCCCAGCCCACCATTTCGCAACATTTAAAAGAATTAAAAACTATCGATTTGATCAAAGGTGAAATAGAAGGGAAAAAAGTATGCTATTGTATCCATCTAGAACGATGGACAGAAATACAGAACCTACTCAACTCCTTTTTCAATACCACAAAAAGTAATTGTTGTTAATTAAAAATCTATCCACATGAAAACAAAAGAATTTTTGAGCCTATTAAAAGACAACACAGATAAGAACCTGTTATTCGAATACAAACAGGGTGCCTTGGTCGGAGCCAATTATCATATTACAGAAGTGAAAAATATTACCGTAGATTCGGTCGACTGCGGCGCTGGTGTAGATTTTTGGAAAGAAACCATTGTCCAATTATGGGAAAGCCCAATGGAGCAGGATAAAAAAGAATATATGACTGCCTATAAAGCATTGGCTATTTTAAATAAAGTGGATAAAATAAAATCCATGGAAAAAGAAGGGGAGATAAAGTTTGAATACAGTAATACTTCATTTCATACTGCACAACTATTCGTTCTTTCCTATTCACTAAAACACAACAGCCTGTTATTTCATTTAGGAGTTCAAAAAACCGATTGTAAGGCCAAGGAAACCTGTGGGGTACCAGAAACTACCGAAGAGGCTACAGTTTCTTCTTGTGCACCTGGTAGTGGTTGCTGTTAATGATATGCATATGGAATCAACCATAAGAACTATGCGAGCAACGGATTGGGAATACGTTGCCAAGATTTATGAAGAAGGTGTTGCAACAGGTGTAGCCACCTTTGAAACAAAAGTTCCCTCCTTTGAGGCTTGGGACAAAGCGCATTTGAACATATGTCGGTTTGTTGCCGAAAATAAAGATGTCATCTTAGGTTGGGTAGCGCTTTCTCCAGTGTCAAGCAGATGTGTTTATGGTGGTGTTGCAGAAGTTAGTGTTTACGTTTCAAAAGATGCGAGAGGAAAAGGTATTGGCAAACAGTTATTGGAACACTTAATATCCGAAAGTGAGAAAGAAGGACTTTGGACCTTACAGTCCGGTGTATTCCCAACCAACCTTAGCAGTATCAAAGTACACGAAGCCGTAGGTTTTAGATGTATCGGTAAACGGGAACGCGTTGGCAAACTTAACGGACAATGGGTCGATAACGTTCTTTTTGAACGTAGAAGTACCATTGTGGGTATAGATTAGCTTATTCCTTTTCAGAGGATTGCGCTTCTAACAACCTACGCTCCAATTCTGCTTGGAATTCTTCCATAACCGGTTTAACGGTACTTTCAGGTAAATCTGCAATTTTAATGTACATTAATCCATCGACAGAATTATTGAACAACGGGTCTACATTAAAGGCGACAACCTTCGCATTTTGTTTGATATATTTTTTGATGAGTACCGGTAAACGTAAGTTTCCAGGTTCGACCTCATCGATCAAACGGTCAAATTTATTTAGATCGGCCTGGGTCTCATCAAAAACGAATTCTTTATCGGCATCATTTAGTTTTACCTTGAATTCCTTTTTAGGACGTATATATTGTGCCACATAAGGATCCCAATAGTTCGATTTCATAAACTCGATCATCAACGATTTCGAGAAATTGGAAAACTGATTACTGATACTTACGCCCCCGATTAAATATTTGTGCTCAGGAAATCTAAGGGTCGTATGCACGATTCCTTTCCAAAGCAAAAACAAGGGCATTGGTTTTTGTTGGTATTCTTTAGTGATATAAGCGCGCCCCATTTCTATGGAATTCTGCATCATCTCATAAAGTTCAGGTTCTACCCTAAATAAATCTTGAAGATAAAAGCCATCGATCCCATATTGTGGAAATATTTCAGAACCCATGCCCATACGGTACGCCCCAACAATACATTTTGCATCATCGTCCCAAAGAAAAAGATGATGGTAATAGGTATCGAACTTATCCAAATCTATTGAATTATTCGTGCCTTCTCCAATTGCCCTAAAAGTAACTTCTCGCTGTCTTCCTATTTCTTTAAGTATAAACGGCATATCCTTTTCCTTGGCCAAGAAGACTTCATAATTCTTGCTTTGTAGAAGACGGCAATCTTTTTCCCTAAGTTTATCGATTTCGCCCTCCATAACCTCTTTGCGCACTGCTTGGGCAATTTTTTTTGGTTGCTTGGGCAGTTTTAGGGACGTTGGCAATTGGTCGATTAAACGTTCTTTTTCATATGCATTAGAAAGTATGTATGTCTTACGACGTAAAAGATCCGTATACTCCCCTAAAGTTTCCTGCTCCTTCTGCGCGGCCACTGAAATAGGCTGCCCAATCCTTATTTTAATTGGCCTATGACTTTGGGAATAAACTTGAGAGGGAATAAGGGCAGTTCTAATGGAATCTCCCAATTTGGAAAAACGGTAGAACAATGGACTATTTCTGGCATGAAAATATATGGGAACCACCGGTACTTCGGCTTTCCGTATCAATTTCAAGGCGGCCTCTTCCCATGGTTTGTCTACAACCAACTTTCCCTCCTTATATGTAGAAACTTCGCCTGCAGGAAAAACACCTAATACGTGTCCGTCTTTTAAATGTTGAAGGGTATTCTTAAAACCGGCAATGCTACTTTTAGCATCCTTACGTTCAGTAAACGGATTTACGGGAATGATGTAAGGCTCCAACGGCATCATACGTTGTAATAAGAAATTGGCCATTATTTTATAATCCGGCCGTTGCTTCAACATCAATTTAAAAAGTAAGACACCATCAATAGCACCTAATGGATGGTTACTAATCGTCACATAGGCACCTTCTTTAGGTAACCGCTTAAAATCCTCTTCGGGAATTTCATAATCGATTTCAAAATGGTCCAAAATAGCATCGGCAAAGGCCTCTCCTTCCAAATGTGCTATGGAATCATAAAATGAATTGATACTTGAAATACGGGTGACTTTCAATAATACCCAACCAATGAAAGTACCAAATACACCATACTTCGATAGATTGATTGCGGTAGCAACTTCTTTAGCGGTAACTAAACCCATATTCTCATCATCAATTAGACTGTAAATATAGGAAAATAGCACTAGCGGCTCCTAGTTCCACATCTTGAAATGAGACCCAGTCGTTACTTGACCACAAGCTGTACCGTTTCGGTACCACGCTGCTCCAATAAAAGTTCATTCCCGTTTTGCAAAGATTCCAACGCCTTGGTATCAAAATGACGAATGGTGTATAGGGAAACATTTTCATGATAGACCACCTTGAACTTGCTTTTCAATTGGTGTAAAAGCGCATCCAAACCCCCGAATTTATTGTCCACACAGACGGAAAAACTAATCGCCGAATTCTGTATCAGGTCTACCTTGATCTTGTGTTCATGAAATAATTTGAATAGTTCACTAATGCTGTCCTCAACAATAAATGAAAAATCCAATGAAGACAACTTCATCAATACCTGGTTCTTTTTTACGATAAAACAAGGTACTTTAGGCTCAATACCAATGCCCTTTCCTACTGTTGTTCCTTTATCCAAAGGATTCACAAAAGATTTTACATGCAAGGGTATTTCCTTTCTTTGAAGTGGCTGTAACGTCTTAGGGTGAATGACCGATGCACCATAGAATGCCAACTCGATAGCCTCTCGATACGATATATTGTTCAATAACTGCGTCTCCTTAAAATAGCGCGGATCCGCGTTCAAAACTCCCGGAACATCTTTCCAAATGGTTACCGAATCAGCATTAAGACAATAGGCCAAAATCGCTGCCGTATAATCGGATCCTTCACGGCCCAAGGTAGTTGTGAAATTATTATCATCACTTCCTAAAAAACCTTGGGTTATATTCAATACCTTTTTATCTATAGTGGCAACATTCTCCTGGGTACGTTCCCAATTGACGGTAGTATCCCTATAATTGCTATCGGTCTTAATGAAGTTTCGTACATCCAACCAATTATTGGGAATACCTATTTCCTTTAGGTACGCGCTGATGATCGTGGTAGATATTAATTCTCCATATCCAACAACTTGATCATACACAAAATTATAATTGGGCGATTTGTTCCAAACTAAAAAGCCATTGATTTCATCTATAAGAATTTTAATATCCTTATATATTTTATGTTGTGTATTTGGAAATAATTCTGAAACGATGTCATGGTGATAATCTACCAACTCAGCAACTTTCGAGGGGATCTGTCTTTTATCATTAAAATAAGCATTGATAATATCTTCCATGGCATTAGTGGTCTTCCCCATAGCCGATATGACCAGTAAGGTGTTATCATAACCCACCTCTTTTAGCACCTTTACCACATTTTTTACTGCATCTGCATCTTTTACCGATGCTCCCCCAAATTTAAAAACCCTCATACTTTAATTTTAGCTAATCTTAATTTTATTGGTGTTTAAGCGATAGCGCTTAAATAATTCTCCATTCCTTGTTGGTCTAATTGTACTACATCCCAATCACGCATGACATTAGCGCCCTTACTCTCATAAAAACCAATGGCAGGTTCGTTCCAATCCAAAACCTCCCAGCAAATTCGTTTTACACCTAGTTCAGCACCGTATTTCACCACTTCATTCAAGAGAGCGGTTCCTAATCCACTACCACGCATTTTCTTGGTAACGATCAGATCTTCTAAATGAATTACCGGTCCTTTCCAAGTAGAATAGCGGGGATACACCAATGCCATACCAACAATAACACTATTCTTTTCGGCCACAAAACAGTGAAATAAGGGGTTCTTGCCAAACCCGTCTTTCTGCAAATCCTGTAAACTAACTTCCACTGCATTGTCCTCTTTTTCAAAAATCGCCAATTCATGAATCAACTGTAGCACTTGTGCCATATCCCCTCTCTGGGCCGTCCTAATTGTATACTCCATAATTGTTACAAATAAAACACAAAGTTATAAATTTATAAAATCAAAAAGAAACCAAAAGTAAAGGTTTCACAAAATACTCGATATTTGTATTCTAAATACACCCGCAAACCTCATCTAAAAGAAAGTAGACCCTAAGCGAATCTATTATCGAAAACCAAGATCCGTTCCCATACTCATCTCGAGAACTTTCTAAACTGAGCAATGCCATACACCAAGACGCGAAAGTGGTAAATCACGAAGTCAGTAAACTACTTCGGGCAAGCCCGCAAGACATTGAATGGAAATTCATGTTTGATTTAGACGCAGGCGTCGAAGCATTTAAATCTCGATTATCGAGTAAAGCTCCACTAATTAGGTATCGAAGAAAATCACTTTATCAGTATAAATAGTAATAACTAGAACTATCAGAAAAAATACATGTAGATATCGATCGTTTGGATGGTTACCCCAACATTGATGTTAAGGTATCGCTTGGAACTATTTTTTCTCTTTACCGTCCCTTAACACGGGTTGGAACTCCTGTAGCCATGGAAGGTTTTCTATAGCAGGGTTGAGAAATTAAAGGAATTTATAGACAAATACCATTAAAAAAGGAAGCTATAAGCTCCCTTTTTAGTTTCTGAATTTTTGTAGTTAGTGTTTTAATAGGTATTGATAATCCTCAAAATCGATCTTACCTCCAAAAATGGCTACAGAGCGTTCTATAACTTTATCTGCCTTATCTCCCGAAAACCCTAAGCCAATGGCGTATTTCTTAATCAATATCATTTCCTCATCATCAATTTCATGATCAGTGTAAATAATACGGAAAAAATCGAACAATCGTTCCAAACGCTTTTCGGCATCATGCGGTGCGTCTATTGGGTACTTGTTTTCCTTCTTCATTACCTCATCGAATTCAGCTTTGGTAATATCCAATTTCGTCGCAAAGCGATCCAACATAACTTTTTCTTCGGTACTTAATTCTCCATCAATAGCGGCCAAGGTAGCTAATGCAGCAAAATGCGCCAAATTTCTTCTATGCTCGCCACTAGTGTATAAATCTGCAATGGACATATTCTAATTTTTAATTATTGGACAAATATAATTTTTTTACAGGTCATAGTTTATATAGGGCACAACTTTGTTTACTGCCGAAATTCGTAACTTTCCATAGCTATGAAATCACCACTTTTACAATTCACGAACAAGGGTATCTACTGTAAAGAAGCCAAGGTCTATCTCGATCCCTGGAAGCCTGTGGACAAGGCCATTATTTCACACGGCCATGCAGACCATAGTCGTTGGGGCCATAAAAAATACATCACCCACCATAGGAACGTACCTATTATATCATACCGGTTGGGAGAAATTAATGTCACTGGCAAAGAGTGGGGGGAGACTTTTGTAATCAACAACGTAAAATTCAGTTTACATCCGGCCGGACATATCATAGGTTCCTCGCAGATACGGGTGGAGCACAAAGGCGAGGTCTGGGTCTTTACAGGCGATTATAAAACCGAAGACGACGGAATTTCCACTCCCTACGAACCTGTAAAATGCCATACGTTCATTACGGAATGTACCTTTGGACTACCCGCCTTTAAATGGACGCCACAAGCCGAAGTCTTTGAAGACATCAATAACTGGTGGGCACAGAACAGGGCGGAAGGGAAAACTTCCATTTTGTTCGGGTACAGTTTAGGAAAAGCACAACGGCTATTAAAATATCTGGATACGGATATCGGCAAAATTTACACCCACGGTGCCATTGAGAATATGACGGAAGTATTACGTCCCCTAGTCGATTTTCCGCTCACCACCCTCATCACCAAAGAAACCAAAAAGGAAGAACTTTTGGGAAATATCGTTTTGGCACCGCCCAGTGCCCATGGCGGAACATGGATCCGTAAAATGGTGCCTTATGTGACCGCCTCCGCCAGCGGATGGATGACCTTTCGGGGAGCCAGGCGCAGAAGGGCGATCGACAAGGGTTTCGTGCTGAGCGATCATTGTGATTGGCCGGGACTTTTATCAAGTATCAAGGAAACGGGTGCAGAGAAAATAATTTCCACTCATGGGTATACCGATATCTTTTCACGTTATCTACGTACCTTGGGCTACGATGCCCGTACCGAAGCCACCCAATACGGGGAGGAAGAAAATGAAGCTGCCCTCGCCTCTAAATCCACCTCAGCCGTATGAGAAATTTTGCACAGCTAATCAAAGCTTTGGATAGTACCAATAAGACTACCATCAAAGTACAGGCGTTGACCCATTACTTCTTGGAGGCCACGGATGCAGATAAGGTTTGGACCATCGCCATTCTTTCGCATCGTAGACCACCACGACCGGTAAATACGACTATGTTGCGAGAATGGGCATCAGAACTGGCCAGCATTCCACTTTGGCTGTTCGAGGAAAGTTATCATATTGTAGGTGATTTGGCGGAAACCATAGCCTTGGTGATTCCTGTAGCCCAACAATCTTCGGATAAAAGTTTGACAGAATTCATGGAGGAAATGATCGCCCTTAAGAAAAAACCGGACGAAAAGAAAAAAGCCTATCTGTACGAGAATTGGAAAATCCTCAACTATTACGAACGTTTCGTTTTCACCAAGCTGATTACCGGCGGATTCAGAATTGGCGTCAGTCAAAAACTGATGACCAGGGCCTTGGCCAAAGCCACTGAAATTGACGAGGATATCCTTGCTTATAAATTAATGGGGAATTGGGACCCCAATACCATTTCCTTCCAAGAACTGATTTTGGAGGAAAATGCAAGTGATTACCTTTCCAAACCCTATCCATTTTATTTAGCTTATGCCATAGAAGGAGAAGCACAGGACTTGGGTGAGGTTTCGGATTGGTCCGTAGAACATAAATGGGATGGAATTCGGTCTCAAGTCATTCTCAGGAATGATGAATTGTTCGTATGGAGTCGGGGCGAAGAACTGGTGACCGATAAATATCCGGAGTTTGAAAAATTCATCGGTACCATTCCCAACGGGACCGTTATCGACGGGGAAATACTTCCCTTTCCTAAAGGAAACATCGGCACGTTTAATGACCTTCAGACCAGGATCGGACGCAAAACGGTTTCCGCTGCACTGCTCAAAAAGGTGCCGGTCATTTTAAAAGCCTACGATCTTTTGGAATGGCAAGGCAAGGATATCCGGAACAAACCCTTTTGGGAAAGACGGAAATTGCTTGAAAAATTATTCGAAACTGTTACTTCTAAGGAGGCGGAGAACTCAAAGGATGTTTCGACGACACCCCATCCCCCGAACAATGAAAAGAAAGCCCCTGAACAAACCCGAAGTGACATCCCGCTTCACCTCTCCAAAACCATGTACTTTAACACTTGGGAAGAAGTGGCCGAAGAACGGGACCGCTCAAGGGACAAACACAGTGAAGGGTTGATGCTGAAGCGCAAAGATTCCCCCTATTTGGTAGGAAGGAAAAAAGGGGATTGGTGGAAATGGAAGGTCGACCCTTTGACCATCGATGCCGTACTCACCTATGCCATGCGAGGTCACGGGAGGCGGAGTAACCTGTTCACCGATTATACCTTTGCCCTTTGGGATGAAAACGAAATTGGAGAAAAAGAACTGGTGACTTTTGCCAAAGCCTACTCTGGTTTAACCGATGCCGAATTCAGAAAACTCGATGCTTGGATCAAGAAAAATACCTTGGAACGTTTTGGTCCGGTACGCAGTGTAACCCCGCACCATGTCTTTGAAATTGCCTTTGAAGGAATCGCCCTTTCCAAACGTCATAAGAGTGGGGTCGCGACCAGATTCCCTCGAATGCTAAGGTGGCGGAAGGATAAGAATATCCATGAGGCCAATACACTAACGGACCTTAAAACACAAATACCCAATATGAACACCGTGGAAACCAAAACGGATAAAAAAAGCACCAAATAATCTCACTAGAAAAATAACTTCGCTTCGCTCGCAATGGCCACTAGAGAAGAACTCTTCCATATCGCAGAAAATTGGTTCCAAGATCAGCAATGGAAACCTTTTAAATTCCAAAAAGATACTTGGAAGGCCTTTCTACAGGGTAAAAATGGCCTGTTGAACGCGCCCACCGGAAGTGGTAAAACGTACGCTTTGTGGTTTCCCATCGTTTTAAATTATATCCGAAAAAATCCGGAGTATAGAACCAAACACAAAAAAGGATTAAAGGCGGTCTGGATAACACCTTTACGCGCTTTATCCCAAGAAATCAAACAATCTGCGGAACGGGTCACAGCAGATCTAGGCACTCAAATGACCGTAGGCATTCGCTCTGGGGACACCTCTACCAAAGAAAGGGCACATCAAAAAAAGCAGATGCCCGATCTATTGATCACCACCCCAGAAAGTCTGCAACTGTTGCTGGCCACCAAGGGCTATGATAAGATTTTCAAGGACTGTACTGCCATTGTGGTCGATGAATGGCATGAACTGTTGGGCACCAAACGCGGTGTACAGATGGAGTTGGCCTTATCGCGACTCAAAACCATTTCCAAAGACTTACGCATCTGGGGAATATCGGCTACCATCGGTAATTTAGAGCAGGCAAGGGACGTGCTTTTAGGACCGGAATCCAAAGCCCTGGAAAATTCCATATTGATCAAGGCGAACCTCAACAAAAAAATTACGGTCAAGAGTATCATTCCTGAAAAAATGGAAACCTTCCCCTGGCGTGGCCATTTGGGGTTGCATTTATTGGAAGAGGTCATACCTATCATCAATAATTCCAAAACAACGCTTTTATTCACCAATACCCGAAGTCAATGTGAAATCTGGTTTCAGAAAATATTGGAAAAGCATCCGGAATATGCCGGCGAAATGGCCGTGCATCATGGTAGTATCAATAAAGAGACCCGGGTTTGGGTAGAAAACGCCATCCGCAACGAAAGTTTGAAAGCGGTGGTTTGCACCTCGAGTCTCGATTTGGGGGTCGACTTTGCGCCCGTAGAAACCGTTATCCAAATTGGCGGACCAAAAGGGGTGGCGCGTTTCCTTCAACGTGCAGGTCGTAGTGGCCACCGTCCGGGCAAGGAGAGTGTCATCCATTTTCTGCCCACCCACGCCATCGAACTCATCGAGGCATCGGCCCTGCAAAAGGCGGTCAAGGAAAATACGGTCGAGGACCGCCTCCCCTACCTCAACAGTTATGATGTACTACTGCAATATTTGACCACGCTGGCGATTTCTGACGGATTTTATCCCAAGGAAATCTATCAAGAAATAAAACAGACCTTTTGTTATCAGGCCGTAAGTGAGGAGCAGTGGCAGTGGCTCTTGAATTTTTTGGTCATGGGCAGTCAAAGCTTACAGTCTTATGACGAGTATAAAAAGGTGGAAATTGAGGACGATGGAAAATTTGTAGTGACCAACAGGGGCGTGGCCATGCGGCACCGCTTCCAAATTGGAACGATTGTGGGCGATGTCAATTTGGCGGTCAAATATCAAAAAGGTGGCTATATTGGCTCCATTGAGGAGTTCTTCATTTCCAAACTGAACAAAGGCGATGTTTTCACCTTTGCGGGCCGGAATCTAGAGTTCATCCGGTTGAAGGATATGACCGTTCAAGTAAGAAATTCTACCAAAAAAACCAACAAGGTTTCCAGTTGGATGGGCAGCCGCTTGACGCTATCCGCTCAAATGTCGGAATTACTTAGAAATGAGCTTTACAGTTCCAATCTATCCCCCGAAAATCAATCCGTTGAAATTCGTTCGTTGGCCCATCTTTTTGAACGGCAACGTAGGGAGAGCATTGTTCCCAATCCCGATGAATTCCTGATTGAAACTTTTAAGACGCGTGATGGCTGCCATCATCTTTTTTATCCGTTCGAAGGGCGTTTTGTACATGAGGCCATGGGCAGCCTTTTTGGCTATCGCATCAGTTTGCTCACTCCCATCACCTTTTCCTTGGCGTTTAACGATTATGGTTTCGAGCTATTATCGGACCAGCCGATCGATATGCAACAGGTATTGGACAATGACCTGTTCACTACCGATTATATGCTGAGCGACCTTCAAAAAAGTTTGAATTCTACCGAAATGGCACGACGTAAATTTAGGGACGTGGCCATAATCAGCGGTATGGTCTTTACAGGCTACCCTAAAAAAGTTATTAAAATGAAACATTTGCAAAGCAGTTCTCAATTGCTTTTTGATGTATTTCGAGATTATGAGCCTGATAATTTACTGTTTCAACAAGCCTTTACCGAAACCTTTGAGCATCAATTGGAGGAAGGTAGATTACGCCTTTCTCTAGAGCGAATAGCGGATCAGAAAATCGTTTGGAAGGAATGCGAAAAAGCTACCCCCTTCTCCTTCCCTTTAATTACAGACCGTATGAGCCGTGAAAAACTTTCCAGTGAAAAACTAGAAGATCGTATCAAGAAAATGGCGGCGCTGTTGATGAAGAAATAAGAGCTCCTAGCCTCCAAAGGGGGCATTTTGGAAGAAAACGAAAAGAATACATTGCATTGAGAACCCTTTGGAACTCGCAAGGCTTCTCGATACATTTTCATTTCCGCTAACGCTTCAATGAAAACACTCGAAGTGACAACACGACTTTAAATTCTATTATTAATATAAAAGTACACTGTCAGTTCGAGTGATTTATTCTTGGAGTAAATGAAATAATAAATTGCATTGAGAACTCTTTGGAACTCGCGAGGCTTCTCGATACATTTTCATTTCCGCTAACGCTTTAATGAAAACACTCGAAGTGACAACTCGACTTTAAATTCTATTATCGAAATAAAAATACAAAGTCAGTTCGAGTGATTTATTCTTGGAGTAAAACGAAAAAAATACATTGTATCGAGAACTCTTTGGAACACGCGAAGCTTCTCGATACTAATTTCTTCGTGCCTTGAAATTAACTCGAAGTGACAAACTAGTTTTAAACATCCGAACCATTCCATAACCTAACTGTTTCCCGTAATTTTGCAACATGACCCATTCCATCCACATCTTGGAGCAAAATTTCAAAATGTACTATAGCGGCGTCCTGTTTTGGGACGAGCAATCGATGCTGATCATTAGCGATGTGCATTTGGGCAAGGTTTCCCATTTTCGTAAATATGGGGCTGCGGTTCCGCAACAAGCCGTGCAGAAAAACTTTGATGCCTTGAACGAAGTGGTGGACTTTTTCAAACCCAAGTCCATCGTATTCCTTGGCGACCTGTTCCACTCTTCCCTCAACAGCGAATGGGAATTGTTCGAGCATTGGGTCAAAGGAACATCGGCCAAAATCCTCTTGATCAGTGGAAACCATGATATCATTTCCCCGTTGAAATATGAAGAAATGGGAATAGCGGTACTCCCGGAATTAATCGTCGCTTCCTTTTTAATGACCCACCATCCGGAGGAACGTGATGGACTTTTCAATTTTTCGGGCCATATTCATCCGGCGATTCGGTTGACCGGTTTGGGTCGGCAGTCCGTGCGGTTACCTTGCTTTTACAAAACCCATCAGCAAATGATACTTCCTGCGTTTGGGGAATTTACGGGCGCCTACACCTTAGAACCTTGTGAGGGCTGTGAAGTTTTTGCACTTTTAGGAGATGCCGTACTGCCCGTACCGATCAAGGAGGTTAAAAAGAGACGTTCATACCGAAAATAGTTCGTTTCTTTTTTAAAAAAGCATGAAAGATTAAAACAATCCCACTAGCTTTAGTGTATGAAGAAAAGATTGGCTGTTCTTAATTTGGCCTCCGTTATTTTGGCCATCGCCGTGAACTACATTTCACAGGCTGTTTCGTTTAATAACACCACCATTGGTGAGATCAGTGCTAGATATGAAAATCTTTTTACCCCGGCGAGCTACGCTTTTGCCATTTGGGGAGTTATTTTTTTAGCGTTAGTCGCCTACGGCATCTTTCAAGTGCACAGGGCGTGCTTCAGCAAAAAAGAAAGTCCGTTCATTGAACAGACCGGTTACTGGTTCGCTTTGGCCAATGTCTTGAATTGCTGTTGGGTGTTCGCTTTCGTCTATGACTTCACGGGGTTATCCGTCATCATTATGTTGGGAATCTTATTTTCCCTAATTAAAGTAATCCTGAATACGAATATGGAGCGCTGGGATGCACCTATAGCTACGATTGCTTTTGTGTGGTGGCCCATTTGCTTATATAGTGGATGGATAGCCGTTGCCACCATAGCCAATATTTCGGCCTATTTGGCAAAATTGGATTGGGATGGCGGACCCTTTTCGGAAGTTTCTTGGACGATTGTCATGATCGTCATTGCAGTGCTGCTCAACTTAGCGATGATATGGAAACGGAATATGCGCGAATTTGCCGGCGTTGGCATTTGGGCACTGTTCGCTATTTACATCAGGCATCAAGATTCCTACAATTCCATTGCCTATACCGCATTAGCTGGCGTCGTAATCCTGTTCATTGCCGTTTCCATACATGGCTATAAAAACAGAGCGACCAATCCCGGGAAGAAACTGCAGGAACGATTGGCACAAAAATCCTAAACCATACTTTTCACATCGTTTGCCCAGGAGGGATAGGAAAATATGGTCGATTTGATATCCTTATCGGTCATTTTGCTATTTATGGCCATGGTAAAAATATTAATGGTTTCCGCAGCTTCAGGCCCTAACAAATGGGCTCCTACAATCTCTCCGGTCCTATCGTTCAGAATAATTTTATGGGCGTATAAAGGGGCATTGATGCGTTTGGCATTGAACCAATCTGGCGTAATGCTAAAGTTTACCCTTATATTCTTATAGCGATTTCTGGCCTCTTCCTCAGAATAGCCTACCGTTGCCAAATTTGGAAGTGTAAATACCACGGATGGAATAACGGGTACTACAAGTTCTTTCTTGTTTCCATTCAAAATATTCTCCGAAACCACATAACCTTGACGGCCCGATAATGGTGTCAAAGGCACATCTTTGTCCGACACATCACCGCAAGCGTAGACTCTCGGATTACTTGTGCTTTGTAAAAAACTATTGGTTTCCACCCCAACTTCATTATACGCTACATTTCCTTTTTCCAAATCCAGTTCAGCCAACGCCGGAACCCTCCCGGCCGTATTAAAAATAGCATGGGCCGTAAGTTCTTTTTTAGACCCTTTTTCCTCGTAGGATAGTTTGTATCGTTTTCGTTTCTTTTTTAGGGAGGTAGGTTCCGCACCAAAGATAAATTTTATCCCCAATGCCTCAGAATACTTGGTCAATTCCTTGACCAAATCGGCATCAAAATGCTTTAAAGGTCGTTTGCCCATATCCATAACCGTAACTTTTGCCCCGGCCCTGGCGGCCATATGGGCAAACTCCATTCCAATATAACCTGCGCCTAGGAACACTATACTTTTCGGAAGCTTTTTTAGGTTCAGGAAGTCATCACTGACCTTCAAGTGCTTTTCGCCGGATATCGAAAGGGTTCTTGGAATTTGACCGGTTGCGATGACGATTTGGGCCGCCCTCACCAGTTTACCTTCCACCGAGAGGGTCTGCTCATCAACAAATTTGGGGGATTGATGGTATAATTTGAGCCCCATCTCCTTCAAAGATTTTTCTGTGCTAGGAGGAACACTATCTGTATAATTGCTTTTGAACTTCTGCAATTGCTTCCAATCAATTTTGGTATCTCTGGCGATTCCCTTTCCTCTTAAATTCTGGTTAAATTCAAACGCTTCGGTAGCCCCCAATAAAATTTTTTTTGGATCACAGCCTCTATTGGCGCAGGTTCCACCGAATTCACGATTATCGGCAATCGCTACTTTTTTACCCGCTTGTATACAGGTCTTGGCCACGGTTTGACCGGCACTACCGCTGCCGATTACAAAAACATCGAATTTTTTAGCCTTCATTTAAAATGCTGTTTTAACTACACCTCCATCTACTTTTAGCGCGGCGCCATTCGTAGCTGAGGATAACGGACTTGCCACATAGGTTACCATATTGGCCACTTCTTGGGTAGTCGCAAATCGCTGAATTAAAGAAGTAGGTCTTTCTGTTTTAAAAAATTGGTTTTCCACTTCTTCTTGTGACTGGTCTTCGCCAATACCTGCAAATTCCTTTACGCCTTCGGATAATGTGGGTCCGGGTAAAACGGAATTGACTGTCACCTTAGTTCCTTTGGTAGTTTCTGCAATTCCCCTAGAGATGGCCAACTGTGCTGTTTTCGTCATACCATAATGCACCATTTCTTCGGGAATGTTGATTCCACTTTCGCTGGAAATGAAAATAATACGGCCCCAATCCTGTTTCAACATATGCGGTAAAAAAGCTCTTGATAGCCGTATGCCACTCATCACGTTCAAATCAAAGAATCGCTGCCAATCTTCATCGGGGATATCTAAAAATTGTTTCGGTTCAAAAATGCCCACATTATTGATCAGTATATCTATTTCTCCGGCTGCTTGTATTAATTTATCTATATCGTTCGGATTGGAAAAATCGCAAGGAACACCAGAAACCTTTGCCGCATTTATATTCTTGTTGATTTCACAAAGAGCCTCTTCCACACTTTTTGCACTTCGGCCATTAATAATTACCTCAGCTCCTTCACGCAATAAGGTTTCTGCGATTGCCCTACCTATTCCTTTCGTAGAACCTGTTACCAATACTTTTTTATTCTTCAGTTGTAAATCCATCGTTCTTATTCATTTTTTTTCGTAACTACCAATTTCCATAAATTTTGAGTCAAACCCTACCTCATATTCGATAAAAATGAATCGTATCGGTTACTCAGGTATCATTATCTTTGCAGAAATATTTTAACTGTTGAGTCATTCTTCTATCCAACAACGGTACGATCAGTCTTCCCAAACCGGAAAACTGCAGCAAGCTATTGCTCAAGCTCAGGCATCGGCCTCTAAAAAAATACCTCTAAAAGGACTTACCGGGTCTTCTTTATCCTTTGTTTTGGCCAGTATTTTCAAAAAAGAGGACAGGCCTTTTCTAGCAATTTTCAATGATAAGGAAGAAGCTGCCTATTATTTGAACGATTTGGAGCGATTGGTCGGTGAAAACGATGTGTTGTTTTATCCGGGAAGTTACCGTAGACCGTATCAAATCGAGGAAACGGACAACGCCAATGTACTTTTACGTGCCGAGGTGTTGAACCGTATCAATTCCAGAAAAAAGCCTGCCATCATCGTCACCTACCCCGATGCCCTTTTTGAAAAAGTGGTCACCCGTAAGGAACTCGACAAGAATACCCTGAAAATGAAATTGGGAGATTCGCTTTCTTTGGATTTCCTGAACGAAGTGCTGTTTGAATATCAATTCAAACGCGTAGATTTTGTGACGGAGCCCGGAGAATTTTCGGTACGCGGTGGTATCGTAGATGTATATTCCTTTTCCCATGACGAGCCTTACCGCTTGGAGTTTTTTGGGGATGAGATAGACAGTATCAGAACTTTTGATGTAGAAACGCAACTGTCTAAGGAAAAAGTGAAATCCATCACCATTGTGCCTAATATGGCCAATAAGTTTTTGGTGGAAAAACGGCAAAGCTTTTTAAGCTATGTGGCCGACAAGACGTTGGTCTTTTCTAAAAATACCGACTTGCTGTTTGACCGCTTAGACGATTTCTTCGGGAAGGCGAAAGAAGCTTTTTCAAAACTTTCCAAGGATATTAAACATGCAGAACCCGAGGAATTATTCATGGGCGGGGCGGAGTTTAAAAAGCATCTATCGGATTTTCTATTGATAACCCTAGATTCTCAACGAGACGATTCTGATACCATTTCCTTTAACACAAAACCACAGCCTTCCTTCAATAAAAAGTTCGACCTTCTTATTGAAAATCTCAACGCTTATAAGGAGAAAGGCTATACCAATTATATGTTTTGCGCCAGTGAGCAGCAGGCCAAACGTTTTCATGCCATTTTTGAGGAGGTTAATGAACATGTTCATTATCAGACCTTAGTCTTCCCATTATTCCAAGGGTTTGTGGATGATGAACAAAAATTGGTCTGTTATACCGATCATCAAATCTTTGAGCGCTACCATAAATTCCACGTAAAGAACGGTTATGCCAAAAAGCAGGCGATTACCTTAAAGGAATTGAACAAATTGGAAATTGGGGATTATGTCACCCACATTGACCATGGCATCGGTAAATTTGGCGGGTTACAGAAAATCGATGTGGACGGTAAAAAACAGGAAGCCATCAAATTGATGTATGGCGAGCGGGATATCTTATATGTTAGCATTCATTCCCTACATAAAATTTCCAAGTTTAATGGCAAGGATGGAGCGGAACCGAAAATCTACAAATTAGGTTCTGGTGCCTGGAAAAAAATCAAGGACAAGACCAAGAACCGCGTTAAGAAAATCGCTTTTGACCTAATTAAAGTGTACGCGAAGCGAAGACTGGAAAAAGGCTTTCAATACAGTCCCGATAGTTATTTGCAAAACGAACTGGAGGCTTCTTTCATTTACGAGGACACCCCCGATCAAAGTTCTGCCACAGAAGATGTAAAAAAGGACATGGAAAGCGAACGACCCATGGACCGACTCATCTGTGGGGATGTTGGTTTTGGTAAGACGGAGGTGGCCATACGTGCCGCTTTCAAAGCGGTCGATAACGGCAAACAAGTCGCGGTGCTGGTACCCACGACCATATTGGCCTTTCAGCACCACCGCACCTTTTCAGAACGATTAAAGGATATGCCGGTAACCGTAGATTATCTGAACCGTTTCCGTACCGCTAAAGAGAAAAAAGAAACCTTGCAGAACCTAGAGGCCGGCAAAGTGGATATCATCATCGGTACCCACCAACTCGTCAACAAAAATGTAAAGTTCAAGGATCTGGGGCTGTTGATCGTTGATGAGGAACAGAAATTTGGCGTAGCGGTAAAGGACAAATTAAAATCGATCAAAGAAAATGTGGATGTCTTGACCCTAACGGCAACCCCTATTCCGCGTACCCTGCAATTTAGTTTAATGGCCGCGAGAGACTTATCTACCATTACCACGGCACCCCCCAATAGATACCCAATCGAGAGTCAGGTGATCCGTTTTAATGAGGAAGCCATTCGCGACGCAGTGAGTTATGAAATTGAGCGTGGCGGACAGATATTCTTCATCCATAACCGTATCGAGAACATAAAGGAGGTCGCCGGGATGATCCAACGCCTGGTACCCGATGCCAAAGTAGGTATTGGCCATGGACAGATGGAAGGTAAAAAATTGGAAGCACTGATGCTTGGTTTCATGAACAGTGAATTCGATGTATTGGTGTCCACCACTATTGTCGAAAGCGGCTTAGATGTCACCAATGCCAACACCATTTTCATCAACAATGCCAATAATTTTGGATTGAGCGATTTACACCAAATGCGTGGTCGTGTGGGCCGGGGCAACAAAAAGGCATTCTGCTATTTTATTACCCCCCCGTATGATGTCATGACCTCCGATGCCCGCAAACGAATCGAAGCGTTGGAGCAATTCACCGAACTGGGCAGTGGTTTCAATATTGCCATGAAGGATTTGGAAATTCGTGGTGCGGGAGATCTATTGGGCGGTGAACAAAGCGGTTTCATTAATGAAATTGGGTTTGAAACCTATCAGAAAATATTGGCCGAAGCCATTGATGAGCTTAAGGAAAATGAATTCAAAGACCTTTACGATGAAGTTGAAGGTCCGCACGAAAAAGTATTCGTAAAGGAAACTCAAATCGACGCTGATTTTGAGCTGCTCTTCCCCGATGATTACATCAACAATATTACGGAAAGGTTAACCCTATATACCGACTTGAACCAAGTGAAGGACGAAGAAGCCCTTCAAAAATTCGAGGGACAATTGGTAGACCGTTTTGGGGAGCTACCCGATGAAGCGCAGGATTTAATGAATTCCGTTCGTATAAAGTGGATCGCCAATAGTATCGGTTTGGAGAAGATCGTCATGAAACTAGGGAAAATGATCGGCTATTTTATTAGTGACCAACAATCGGCTTTCTATCAGACCGAACGTTTTACCAGAGTATTGCAATATGTACAATCGCATGCACAACAATGTAAAATAAAGGAAAAACAGACCCGAAATGGACTTCGCTTATTATTGGTATTCGAAAATATACGATCGGTGGATAGGGCGTTATTGGCCATGCAACCTTTTGAAATAAAACAAAAAGAACCGGCTTAAAAATGAATTTCGAAATTTCTGAAAAACTCGCCATTGTCAACTTGGTAGATTCCGTCATTATGGCCGATGGTGAAGTTCATGAAGGCGAGATAAATGCCTTTAGTGAATTGATGGAAGTGATTGATTTTGATACTAATTTTCTACTACAGGCCCGTAATTTGAATACGGAAAATAGCATTGGCCTACTTAAAGATATGTCAAATGAGAAGAAGAATAGGTTAGTCAAGATTTTGGAAGACATAGCCATTTCCGATGGTTTTGTTCACGAAAAGGAATTAGAGGTTATTAAACATGTAATTTCATCTATCGGAACAAATTAACTAAACAGCATGAGTGATAAAATCGGTCTTAAGGAAGCAATGTCGATTGGTATTGGCGGTATGGTCGGCGGTGGTATTTTTGCTGTTCTAGGATTGGCCGTTTCACTTGCACAGGGAGGAACACCGGTTGCTTTTCTCATTGGTGGCATACTGGCACTTTTAACCTCTTACAGTTACGTGAAAATGTCTTTGGTGTACCCAGACCGAGGGGGTACGGTGAAGTTTATCAATGAAGGTCTTGGGAAAAATGTTTTCAGCGGCGGACTCAATAACCTACTCTGGATCAGCTACATCATCATGCTGGGATTATATTCATCAGCTTTTGGATCCTACGCTCCCAACCTTTTTTCCATTACAGGCAGTACTACCATCGATTCGCATATTTATTCAAGCGCTATCATCCTTTTGGCTACGGGTATCAATTATTATAGCATTACCGTAGTCAGTAAAATTGAATCCTATGCCGTGATCATCAAATTAATCATTCTGATAGGTTTTATCGGGGTAGGAACTTACGGGTTGATAGGTAACCCCAATCTCGAAAATTTCAAGCTCTCCCACTGGGAAGGCCCCATCAATCTATTAACAGGAGGAATGGTCATTTTTGTGGCCTATGAAGGCTTTGAACTCATTGCCAATTCGGCATCGGACATTATCGACCCGAAGAAAAATATACCAAGGGCCTATTACTGGTCGGTACTTTTCGTCATTGTGCTCTATATGATCATTTCGGCCGTTACTATTGGCTCCCTTTCGTTTTCAAAAATATCAGATGCACAAGATTATGTATTGGCAGAGGCTGCAAAACCCATGTTAGGGCAGGTGGGGTTTACCGTTATGACGGTTGCGGCCCTAATTTCCACCTTCTCCGCCATCAACGCCTCTCTATACGGAGGCAGTAGGGTAAGTTATGAAATTGCGGAAGATGACGAACTCCCCCATGAACTTACCAGTCAATTTTGGAACCAACCAATAGGTTTGGTAATCACTGCCGCGCTTACCTTACTTTTAGTAAATACCCTGAATTTAGAAAGTATTTCTACCTCGGGCAGTGTGGGCTTTCTTATCATTTTTGCACTGGTCAATTATAGCGCCTATAGATTATCGGATAAAGTAAATGCCAAAAAATCCATCACTTTCGCTGGTTTCTTGTTGTGTTTGGTGGCCAGTATCGTATTGGTCATCCAACAGTTTTCGGCTAATCGAACCGGTGTAATCGTATCGTTATCCATCGTATTTATTTGTTTTTTGATGGAATTCATTTATAAGAAAACTAAAAAGGAAAATTCTTAGATTCAAAAGAAATCCACAACTTCTCGTAACTTGAGGGGCAATTAACGACACCTTTAAATACGACGTTATGAACGAACTAAAAATTCCCTTTCAAGAAATGCAACACGTTTTGGAAACACTTTTCCAGCGTTATTCCTTTCCAGAAGAACAAGCTCAATTACTGGCAAAAATCCATACAGAAAGCACCTTGGACGGAGTCAGTTCACACGGTATCAATCGGGTACCTATATTTTTAGAGTACGTAAGCAAAGGCTTTGTGAAAATTGATACCGCAGCAGAAAAATTAGCGGAAATGGGAAGCATGGAACGCTGGGACGGAAATTTAGCTTCAGGAGTACTCAATGCAA